>NZ_DYZD01000247.1 GCF_020741345.1 Nocardiopsis listeri | reverse complement strand
GTGGAGCTATGGGGATTCGAACCCCAGACCTCCTCCATGCCATGGAGGCGCGCTACCAACTGCGCCATAGCCCCTGGTCTGCCGGACGGTTTCCCCGTTCGGCATGTGAATACTGTACCGGATTCCAAGGGTGGGTCGAACCGGGGGCGAACGTCGGCCGTCCTTCTGGTGACGCTCTGGGTGGGTCGGTCCGTTGTGGGGGCGAATATCCTAGGGGCGTGCCCGAATCCAAGCTTGAAATCCAGATGCTCCACGATCGCCTGTTGGTCAAGGCGATCCCGGACAAGAGTGAGCGGCGCAGCAGCGCGGGTCTGGTCATCCCGGACACGGTGAAGTTGGCGACGCGGCTGGCCTGGGGCGAGGTCCGTGGTGCGGGGACCGGCGCCCGCCATGTGAAGACCGGTGATCGTGTGCTCTTCGATCCGGAGGAGCAGGGCGAGGTCGAGTTGAACGGCGAGCGGTACGTCATTCTGCGGGAGCGGGACGTGCACGCGATCGCGAACGAGGCCCCCGAGCGGGGCACCGGCCTGTACCTTTAGCCGTCGTTCCGGGGCCGGGGCCCGGTGGTGGGCCCCGGCCCTCCTCATGCTCGGGGTTCGCGGCCGACCGCTTTGACCAGGGACAGCAGGCACATGTTGTGCGCCTCGAAGACGGGCACCTTCGCGACGCCGGTGTAGGTCCAACCGGCGTAGAGGGTGGCCCACAGGTGCTGTTGGGCCCACAAGGGCGTGACGCGCGGGTCGATGGTGCCGTCCTCGTGGCCGCGTTCGATGAGTTCGTAGAGCGCGAGGTCGCTGGGGCCGCACTGCTCCTCGTCGTGCCCGTCGGTCGTCTCCTCGCCACCGACGGAGAGCATGATGACCTTGATCAGCCCGAAGTACTCGGAGGCCAGGCGGGAGAAGGCCTCGATGGCGGTGCCCTCGGTGGTGCGGGCGCGCGCGGTGGCCTCGTCCGCGAGTTCGTTGGCGTAGCCCTCCAGTGCCGCGACGAGGTCGGCGCGTTCGGGGAAGTAGCGCTGCAGGGTGCTACGGGCGACCCCTGCCCGGGTCGCCACCCGTGACAGCGGGGCGGACCGATTCTCCGTCAGGACGTCGACGGCGGCCTCCAGGATCGCGCGGCGGGTGCGTGCGCGAGTCCTTGTCTCTTCCTCTGTGGGAGCGCTCTTCACCATGTCTTCATCCTAGGTGGATCGGTACTTGGTTGACAATAATCGGTCACTCATGACCTAATTCAGACCATGGTTGATCAATCCTCGACATCCGACTCCCGATCCTCGCCCTCCCCTGAACCACGCTTCGCCCAGCTGCGGGTGCTCTGGTCCTTCGTCCGACCTCACCGACGCGAACTCCTGCTCGGCCTCGTGTTGGCCCTGCTGGGGTCGGCCCTGGAACTGGCCAACCCGATGGTGATCAAGCTGGTCCTGGACACGGTGTCCGAGGCCGGCGGCCTGGCGATGCCGGTGACGATCCTGCTGTGCCTGTTCGTCAGCGGCATGGTGTTCGGGTTGTGGCACTGGATCGTGTTGGGCACGGTCGCGGAGAAGGTGGTGCTGGACGCGCGCACGTCCCTGGTGCGCCGCTACTTCAGGGCGGCCATGCAACCGCTGTCCGAACGCCCTTCCGGGGAACTCGTCACCCGGGCCACCTCCGACACCGTCCTGCTGCGCGAGGCCGCGTCCAGCAGCGTGATCAGCCTGATCAACGGTGGTGTCCTGCTGGTCGGCACTCTCGTCATGATGGGTGTGCTGGACCTGGTCCTACTCGCGGTGACCGCGACCGCGGTGGCCGTCGTGACGGTCCTGTTCCTCACCCTGATGCCCGCCCTGGCCAAGGCACAGGAGAGGGCGCAGAACTCACTCGGCCTGATGGGCGGGGTCCTCGAAGGGTCCCTGCGGGCGATCCGCACCGTCAAGGTGAGCCGCGCCGAGGAGCGTCTGGGCGACCAGATCCTGGGCCACGCCCGGGACGCCGCCGCGCACGGTATCCGCTCGGTGCGCCGGGAGGCCCTGGCCTGGACGATCGCCTTCGGCGGGATCCAGCTGTCGATCATCGCGATCCTCGGGCTGGGCGCGCTGCGGGTGGCCTCCGGGGAGATCACCGTCTCCACCCTGGTGGCTTTCCTGCTCTACGCGTTCACCCTGATGACCCCGGTCATGGAGCTCTCCCAGAGCGTCACCACGCTGCAGTCGGGCATCGCCGCCGCCAAGCGCATCCGCGAGGTGGAGGCCGTCCCCCTCGAACCCACGGCCGAGGCCCCGGTCGGTTCCCCCTCCGATCGCCCCCTCGTCCCGGTCTCCGAGAACGGTCACGGGAGTCCGTTGTTGGAGCTGCGCGGGGTCACCGCCCGATACGCCCCGGGAGCGGAGGCCGCCCTGGAAGAGGTCGACGTCACCGTCCCCCCACATGGGCACACCGCCATCGTCGGCCCGTCCGGCGCCGGCAAGACCACGGTGCTGTCGTTGTTGCTGCGCTTCCTCGAACCCGAGCACGGCGAGCTGTTGTTGGAGGGCAGACCGTACCGCGAGCTCTCCCCGCAGCAGGTCCGGGCGCGCTTCTCCTACGTGGAGCAGGACACCCCGGTGGTGCCGGGCACCATCCGCGACAACCTACTGTTCACCCGACCCGAGGCCGGTGAGGAGGAGCTGCGCCGGGTCCTCGACGAGGTACGCCTGGCCGACAAGGTCGGCTCGCTGGAACAGGGCCTGGACACCCCTCTCGACTCCAACTC
>NZ_DYZD01000246.1 GCF_020741345.1 Nocardiopsis listeri | reverse complement strand
CGCTCACCGTCTCCGGCACCGTCAACGGCCACACCCAGAACGGGGTCGGCCACTCCGGGCCGCAGTGGACCGTGGGCGCTTCGGGCCCACAGACCCACCTCGGTCCGTCGGGCCCCCACGGGATCGCACCGCTCCCGACCCGGACGCCACCAGGAGGACACAGTGAACGCTGAGGGCCGGCACGCCCGCCGTCCGGAACGAGACGCCTTCGACCGAACCGGGACCTCTATGGGCCGGGTCACGGAAGAGTCCGCGGAGAACGAACGGTTCCTGCGCCCCTACGCCATCGACGCGGGCGCGGCGGAACCGGACACCGTGCCCGGGCGTGGTCCGGTCGACCTCGACCTGCTCTCCCTGGTCGTGGCCGCCAGAACCCCGGGCCCGGAGGAATGGCTCAGACCCGAGCGTGCGGCCATCCTCGACCACGCCCTGCGCGCCCGCACCGTCGCCGAGATCGCGGCCGAGATCCGCCTGCCGGTCGGCCAGGTCCGCGGCATGGTCGCCGCCATGGTCGCCGAAGGGGCACTCCAATGCTGCGGCCCCTCGCGACCACTGGAACGTCAGGACATCCTGCACGCCGTCCTCGTCGGGCTGCGTTCCCTCTAGCGCTTCGGGTGTTGCTAGCGTGCGCCCATGCGCAGCCCCGAACACATCGGCATCATCGGAGCGGGAATCGTCGGCCTGGCCCTGGCCCGCCACATCACCCTCCACCGCCCCGGCACCCGCGTCACCGTCCTGGAGAAGGAGAACCGGGTCGCCGCGCACCAGACCGGGCACAACAGCGGTGTCGTCCACGCCGGTCTCTACTACCGCCCCGGATCCTTGAAGGCTACCCTCTGCCGTCGCGGCGTCGGCATGCTCCGCGAGTACTGCGCCGAGCACGGCCTGCCCTACCGAGAGGCCGGCAAGCTCCTGGTCGCCGTCGACGCCGCGGACGAGGACCGCCTCGACGACGTCGAACGAAGAGCGCGGGAGAACGGCGTACCCGGTGTCATCCGCCTGGGCCCCGACGGCATCCGCGACGTCGAACCCCACGCCGTCGGCCTGGCCGGACTCCACTCGCCCACCACCGCCATCACGGACTTCGTCGCCGTGGCCGAACAGCTCGCCGACGACGTCCGTCGAGGCGGGGGCCGGGTACTGCTCAACACCCCCGTCCTGGACCTGCGCCAGGACCCCGACCGCGCCGAGGTCCTCACCGGAGACCCCAAGGGAGAGCGGGTCGTACACCGCTTCGACCAGGTCGTGCTCTGCGGCGGCCTGCACAGCGACCGGCTCGCGCGCATGGCCGGCGCCGACCCCGACCCCCGGGTGGTCCCCTTCCGCGGGCACTACCACGAAATCGTCCCCGAACGCCGTGACCTGGTCCGGGGCCTGCTGTACCCGGTGCCCGACCCCCGCTACCCCTTCCTCGGGGTGCACCTGACCCGCCACATCCATGGTGAGGTCATGGCCGGTCCGAACGCGATCCTGGCCACCGCCTTGGAGGGGTACCGCGCCCGGGACCTGCGCGCACGCGAACTCGGCCGGACCCTGACCTGGCCCGGTTTTTGGCGGCTGGCCCGCCGACACTGGGCGGTGGGCGCACGGGAGACGATCGTCTCGGCGTCCCGAGCGGTGTTCGCGGCCCAGGCGCGTCGACTGCTGCCCGAGATCACCACCGCCGACCTGCGCCCCGCCCCCGCAGGGGTGCGCGCCCAGGCGCTCGGACGGGACGGATCCCTGTTGGACGACTTCCACGTGGACACGCACGGTCGGGTGGTGTGCGTGCGCAACGCGCCCTCACCGGCGGCGACCTCCTCACTGGCGATCGCCGAGTTCCTCTACGACTCGCACCTGGCCGGGCACCGACCCACTCGGGCCTAGGGTGTGTCGGACCGGAGTTATCCACAGGTTCGAGGACACCCTGGTACCGGGCCGCCGCCGCACCGACGATGGAGAAGGTGGCGCGGGACGGTCCCGTGGCCACCGGTGGAGGCGCAATGTCCCTGACCAGGTGGACCCCGGCGGCCCTGGCCGTCGTACTCGCGCTCGTGCTCACCGCGGCCGCGCCGGCCGCAGGAACCCGAGGAGGACCCTTGGACGGATTCACCGTCACGCACCTGCCCGATCAGGTCGGGGCACAGGCCTCGGCGGCCGACTTCTCCTATGAATGGGAGGACGTCGCCTTCACCTCACGGGCCTGGGAACAGGCCAAGGAGGGCGGCGGATTCCAGGTGGTGCTCCAGGTCCTGGTGATGCGCGGCGAGGAGTTCGTCGACCTGGACGCGGTCCGGACCTTCCTCGCCCGCTACCACGAACGCGATCCCGACACCTGGGAGCTCACCGACCTGACCAGGGACGACGGAGCCCCGGGCCTGCGCGGAGACAGGGAGGCCTTCTGGACCCCGGGCGAAGGTGTCGCGGTGGAGGTCCGCGACACCTCTGGACTCCTGGGACAGGAGGAACTCCTCGCCACCGCCCGGGGGGTGGTCGAGGAGAAGTCCGGCCTGAGCGGCTAGCAGCCCTCCAGCACCTCACGCACCGCGG
>NZ_DYZD01000245.1 GCF_020741345.1 Nocardiopsis listeri | reverse complement strand
ACTCGGCCCCTCCGCCCCCGCCGGCGGCCACGACCGTGTTCGGACCGAGGTCAGTTGTCGTTCGAGCCGTTCGTGCCACCCGAACCGGACCCGCCCTGGGTACCGCCCTGGTTCCCGCCGTTGCGCCAGCGGTCGGCCATGGAGTCGAAGATGCGGCCGCCCGCACGTCCGGCACCGCCGGCCACCCCGCGCAGGGTACTGACCAGGGGGTCGCCGGTGCGGTTCCACTCGTCCCGGTAGGACCTGGCCGCGTTGCCCGCCTCCTCGGTGACGTTGGCGTCGCGGTCGGTGGAGCGACGGGGGTAGTCGCCGTCGATGATGCGCTGGTACTCGCCGCTCTCCGCCCACCGGTGCAGCTCGGCCACCCGGACCACCGCGAAGGGGTGTGTCGCCGGAACGGTGGTCATCAGCTTCAGCACGCTGTCCACGGCGTCGCCACCGGCCTCGTACTCGCGGGCCTGCTCCATGAACGCGTCGGGGTTCATCTGGGACAGGTTGGAACCACCGGCGAGCTTCATCAGGGCGCGCTTGGCGGCGTCCGGGTTCTGGCAGGTGAGCAGTCCGGCCCGATCACTGGACAGCTCGGACTTTCGCTGCCATTCCCGCAGCCCCGCCAGGATCGCCTGGATGGCGATGGCGCCCAACGGAATCCACATGATCTTGGTGGACAGCCACACCAGCAACAGCAGCAACGTGCGGTAGATGGCGTGGCCACTGAGCACGTGCCCGACCTCGTGGCCGATGACGAACCGCTTCTCCTCGGCGTCGAACAGGTCGAACAGGCCGGTCGTCATGACGATGAACGGCTTCTTGCGGCCGATCGCCATGGCGTTGGGCTGGGGGTCCATCTTGACGTAGAGCTCGGGCACCTCGTCCAGGTCCAGGACGTAGGCTGCGTCGCGCAGGTAGTCGTGCAGTTCCGGGAACTGGGTGGGGCTGACCCGCACGGCGCTGGACAGGAACATCAGGCGCAGGGAACGCTCGTTGATCCGCCCGAACACGGACTTGACGAGGGTGTCGAAACCCGTCAGGGAGCGCAGCGCCACCAGGGCGCCCCGGTCGGCGGGGTGTTCATAGGCACGCGCGGAGATATCGGTGAGCCGGACACGGGCGCGATCTGGTGAGTTGGCCATATCGGCATGCTATGCGTCACGATGCGGCTTGGCCACGGTTTACGGCCAACGAGATATGACGCGTTCGTGCGCATCCTTCACGACCTGCGGGGAAGGAAGCGGGCACGCGCCTTGTTCGAGCAGTTCAGGGCGATAGTGACAAGACACGCGGCCGACCTCCGGTGCCCGGGGTCGGCTACTCTCGGGTGGCCGAAACCGGCTACCACGGCAGTGACACGGCGAAACGGAGCGCACAGTGACGGACCAGGCCACCGGCGCCTCCCATCAGGACGAGACCGCGCTGAGACGGAGACGGGTCGGAACGCCCCCGACCAAGGTCGGCATCATGGGTGGAACCTTCGACCCCATCCACCACGGTCACCTCGTGGCCGCCAGTGAGGTCGCCCACCTCTTCGGTCTCGACGAGGTCGTCTTCGTACCCACCGGGCAACCCTGGCAGAAGGACCCCGCCAAGGTCACGCCCTCAGAGGACCGCTACCTGATGACGGTCATCGCCACGGCCGAGAACCCCCAATTCCGGGTCGATCGCGCCGAGATCGATCGTTCCGGGCCGACCTACACCATCGACACCCTCCGCCAGATGCGCGCCTCCTACGGGCCCGACGTGGAGTTGTACTTCATCACCGGAGCCGACGCCCTCGGCGCGATCCTCAGCTGGCACAACGTCGACGAACTCTTCGACCTCGCGCATTTCGTAGGCTGTAACCGGCCCGGACACCACCTCAGCGACACCGGCCTTCCCGAAGGCAAGGTCTCCCTGGTGGAGGTTCCCGCGCTCGCCATCTCCTCGACCGAGTGCCGCGAACGCGTCCGCAAGGGCGAGCCCATCTGGTACCTGGTGCCCGACGGCATCGTCCGCTACATCCACAAGACCGGGCTCTACCTGGAGCCATGAGGTGACGGACCACAACCGTCACCGGTCGCACCCGATCAAGTGAAGGCAGCAACCACAACGTGACAGCCACCGACAGGGCAGTGGAACTGGTCAAGGTCGCCGCAGAGGCCGCCTCCGACAAGCTCGGCCAGGAGATCATCGCCTACGACGTCAGCGACCAGCTCGTCATCACCGACGCCTTCGTGCTGTGCTCGGCGCCCAACGACCGCCAGGTCCGCGCCATCGTCGACGAGGTCGAGGACCAGCTGCGCATCAAGTCCGGCGCCAAGCCCGTCCGCCGCGAGGGCGAGCGTGACGGCCGCTGGGTCCTGCTGGACTACGCGGAGATCATCGTGCACGTCCAGCACGAGGAGGAGCGCGGCTTCTACGGGCTCGAACGCCTCTGGAAGGACTGCCCCGAGATCGAGCTCCCCGAAGGCTCCCGCGGGGCCGAACGCACCCCGCTGGACGAGTAGCAAGCCCACGCGGCCGCAGCGGCCGCCGGACAAGAGAGACACACCACGTGAGTGACACCACCCCTCGTGTGCTGTTCTGGCGGCACGGACGCACCTCCTGGAACGTCGAGAAACGATTCCAGGGGCAGACCGACATCGACCTCGACCCGGTCGGCCACGCTCAGGCCGAACGGGCCGGTCGGCTGCTCGCGACCTTGAACCCCGCCCTCATCGTCGCGTCCGACCTCAAACGCGCCGCCGACACCGCCGGATACCTCGGAGGCGCCTGCGGGCTTCCGGTGGAGTTCGACAAGGGCCTGCGCGAACGCTACGGCGGATCCTGGGAAGGGCACACCGCCACCGAGCTCGCCGAGCTCTACCCCGCCCAGCACCCGACCATGGACATCCCCGACGGTGAGGCCATCGCCGACGTCGGCGACCGCATGCGCGCGGCCATCGAGCGGGGTCTGGCCAAGACCCCCGCCGGCGGCCTGCTCGTCATGGTCAGCCACGGTGCGGCCCTGCGCGTGGGGATCTCGCGCATGCTCGACATCCCCGACGAACGCCGCGAGCTCCTCGGGCCGCTCGGCAACTGCAACTGGTCCGTGCTCCAGGCCCGCGGTGACACCTGGCGTCTCATGGAACACAACGCCGCAAGCCTCCCCGAGCCCGTCGTCCTCAGCGACGACGCCTGATTCCGTTTCGACGAACGGCCGATCATCCGCTAAAGTTCAGGGAGTCGAAAGGGCGAAGCCCCGACGACTCCCGATAAGGGGCTATGGCGCAGTTGGTAGCGCGCCTCCATGGCATGGAGGAGGTCTGGGGTTCGAATCCCCATAGCTCCAC
>NZ_DYZD01000244.1 GCF_020741345.1 Nocardiopsis listeri | reverse complement strand
CCGTTCCAACGCTGATGCCCGCAGCGACCAGAACGGTCACAAGGACTTTCTTGGTTCTGTTCATGCTTCCTTTCCGGGGGATTCCTTGCAACATTTCTCTGTTGTCCTCGAATGCGGAATCAGGATGCGTTTTTTCGGTGTTTTTCAGGTTGTTGCGATAGTGGTCGGTCGTTTTCTCGGCATGGTGGGAACCCTCTTGTCTCGGGTGGTTCGGATCGCCTGTAGGAGGTGAGGGAGCGCGCACTTCGGATGTCTTTGCCGGTTAGGCGCTTGTTTCTTCCTTCGTGGTCGAATTCGGCCGGTTGCCATGCGTGGCCTCTGGGGAACTCTGGGTGTCCGGATGTGGCCATGGGGGTGCTGCGGGTCATGGGGAAATTGTGACCTGAAATTTCGTTCTCGCCGACGATTCCAGGGATGGCGCGTTGTCGCCGGCCGGGTCTGATCAATGGGTAGGGTGTGTTTTCGGAGGAATGTAAAAAGCGGCGACAGGTTCTCTGTGCGCCTTTATCGCCGCTCTCCTTTTGGAAAGGTTCACCTTCTGCCGAGGAGTTGTTCGGGGGTCAGGCCGCGCAGGGACGCGTCGAGTACTCGGGCGGTGTGGGTCACCGTCACCGGGGTGTCGGCGCGTTCCATCGCCGAGGCGATCTGCAGTGAACAGCCCGGGTTGCCCGACACCAGCACCTCCGCGCCGGTGGCGGCCACGTCCCGCCCCTTGCGGTCTCCGAGTTCGGCGGCGGCCTCGGGCTTGAACAGGTTGTACACCCCCGCAGAACCACAGCAGATCTCCTTGTTCGGCAGGTCGGAGACCTCCAGTCCGGGGATCTGTGTGAGCAGTTCTCGGGGCTGACGGGTCACGCCCTGGCCGTGGGAAAGGTGGCAGGCGTCGTGGTAGGCCACGCGCAGCGGCAGCGGGTGGCGTTCGGCGCGCGGTCCCAGGTCCACGAGGAACTCGGTCAGGTCCACCACCTTGGCCGAGACCTTCCGGGCGCGTTCCACCCAGGCGTCGCTCTCCCCGGCTTCGGCCATGGTGCGCTCGAAGTGCCTCATGCTGGACCCGCACCCGGCGGAGTTCACCACGATCCGCTCCACCTGGCCGGCCTCGAACACCTCCACGAACCTCTTGGCGAACTCCACCGCCTCCAGGAGACGACCGGCGTGGCCCGACAACGCGCCGCAACAGCCCTGGGCACGCGGGATCACCACGTCGCAGCCCTCCAAGGCCAGCACCCGCGCGGTCGCCGTGTTCACCTCGGGGAAGAACGCTCCCTGCACACAGCCCACCAGCATGCCCACCCGGGCCCGGCGGGCGCCGACGGCCGGCACCAGTTCGGGTAGCGGGGGTGGGGGAGTCGACAACGGCGGCGCGATGCGCTCCATCGTGGCCAGGGTGGGGGAGAGGCGGTCGAGCAGCCCGGTACGTCGTACCAGCGAGGACACTCCGCTCGCCTGGTAGGTGCGCAGCGGTCCGCGCATGGCCCGCAGCCGGTTGCGGTACGGGAAGAGCGAGAACACCGCCGCGCGCAAGGCCCGTTCGCCGCGGGGCCGCTCGTGCTCGCTCTCCACCCGGTGGCGGGTGTGCTCCAACAGGGCGTCGTAGGCCACCCCGGACGGGCAGGAGGACACGCACGCCAGACAGCCCAGGCAGTTGTCGAAGTGCCCGACGGCCGTCTCGGTGAGCACGTCCTCCTCGTGCATCTGCGACATCAGGTGGATGCGCCCGCGCGGGGAGTCCATCTCCTGACCCCACAGCACGTTGGTGGGGCAGGTCGGCAGACAGAAACCGCAGTGCACGCAGTCGTTCAGCAGGTCGCCGAAGAGACGCTCCGGTTCGGTCGGTGGTTCGGTCACGGGATCCTCCCAGGGGGTGCGCGGTGAACGGTTCAGATCCCGCCCGCGAAGCGGCCGGGCGAGAGACGGTGGTCGGGATCGAAGGAGTCCTTGACCGCTCGCATCAGCGACAGGCCCGGAACCTCACCCCAAGGATCGACCCCGGCCTCGTGCAGGTGCGGTTCGGCGCGCAACAGGACCGCGGACCGGTCGGGGGCGCGACGGACCGCCGCCGAGAGCTTCTCCACGACGTCGACGGGTGTACCGGGAGCGAACGACAGGTACAGGGTCCCCGCGGGGATCGACCCGTACCATCGGACGTCGCCGGCCAGAGCGTCCAGCTCTTCGACCAGGGACGGAACCTCGGCCGGCGGCACCAGGATCCGCGCCAGGGTGCCTTCGGTGGGCAGGACGCCCCACCCCTCGGGAAGCGCTTCGGTGACCTCCGCATCGTCCCCGCCCAACGCCCGGACGGTCTCCTCGACCCGGGGGACCAGGCCCTCGGCGGTTCCTTCCAGGACCACGCACAACCGGTCGTGGTCGAGTTCCACCGCCGCAGGCACCACCGCGGTGGCCCGCAGGGCCGCCAAGGACCGCTCGGTCCTCTCCCGTGACCGCAGCGGCACGCTCACCACCCGAACGGCCGATGGCAGCGGGTGCAGCCGGAACGCCGCCGAGGCGATCACCCCGAGCGTTCCGTAGCCGCCGGTGTGCAGCTTGGCCAGGTCGTACCCGGCCACGTTCTTGACCACGCGACCACCGCTGCGCGCCACCACCCCGTCGGCGCGCACCAAGGTCATCCCGATCACCAGGTCCCGCAGTGTCCCGGCGAGCAACCGACGGGGCCCGTTCACTCCGGTCGCCAGCGCACCGCCCACGGTGCCGCCCACGCGTACCGGGTCGTGGGACAGGCGTTGTCCGGCCTCGGCCAGGGTCCGCCGCAGCTCGGCCAGCGGAGTGCCCGCACCGACCTCGACGACCAGGTCACCGGCGTTGTGGTCGATCCAGGACAGCGCCGAGGTGTCCACCATCAGGTCCAGGGATCGGGGCGGCGAACCCCAGTCCAGGGCGGTGCCGCCCCCGCGCGGGGTCACCGTCGCCCCGGCGTCACGGGCGGTGGCCAGCAGCCTCCCGAGCGCCTCGGTGTTCTCGGGGCGGGCCACACGGTCGGGTGGAACCCCGCACACCGCGTCCGCCTCGGTCCCCGCACGCAGGGTGACGCCTTCGACGTCCAAGTCCTTCACGCTCGGTCTTCCCGCCTCTCGCCGTTCGAGGTCAGAACTGCTCGGCCCGCCCGGACTCCACCAAGGGATGCACCCCTGTGCGCACCCCGGGCCGCTCACCGCACAGACGCGGGGTGGGCAACAGCTTGTCCGGGTTCGCGATCCCGTCGGGGTCGAACGCCCGCCGGAACAGGTCGAAGGTGGCCAGGTCGTCGTCGGAGTACATGCGCGGCATCTTGCACGCCTTGTCGACACCCACCCCGTGCTCACCGGTGATGGAACCCCCGTGCTCCACACACAGGTCGAGGATGGCCCCCGACACCTCCTCGGCGAGCTTTCCCGCGCCGGGTTCGGCGTCGTCGAACAACACCAGTGGGTGCAGGTTGCCATCACCCGCGTGGAAGACGTTGGCCACCCGGATGCCCGTCTCGGCGGACAACGCGGCGATGCGGCCCAGCACCTCGCCCAGGGCCGTGCGCGGCACCACCCCGTCCTGCACGATGTAGGCCGGGCTGATCCGGCCCACCGCGGCGAAGGCGGACTTGCGGCCCTTCCAGATCAGTGCCCGCTCCTCCGCGCCACTGGCGGTACGGGTCTCGAAGGAGCCGCCGGCGGCGCAGAGCCCGGTCACCCTCTCCACCTGGGCGTCGACCTCATGGGCCGGCCCGTCCAGCTCCACCACCAGCACCGCGGCGGCGCCCGCCGGGTAGTCGCAGGCCACCGCCGCCTCCGCGGCCTCGATGGCCAGCGCGTCCATCATCTCGATCGCCGACGGCAGCACCCCGGCGGCGATGATCGCACCCACGGTCTCGCCACCGGCGTCCATGGACGAGAACGCCGACAGCAGGGTGACGGTCTTCTGCGGCGATCGGGTCAGGGAGACGGTGACGCGGGTGGCCACGCCCAGGGTGCCCTCGGAGCCGATGAACGCGCCGATGAGGTCGTAGCCGTGCGCGCCGGTCGCCTTGCCGCCCAGCTCCACGACCTCGCCGGACGGGGTGACGATCTCCAGGCCGCGCACGTGCCCGGAGGTGAAACCGTACTTGAGGCAGTGCGCCCCGCCGGAGTTCTCGGCGACGTTGCCGCCGACCGAACAGACCTGCTGGCTGGAGGGGTCGGGCGCGTAGTAGTAGCCGTACGGCGCGGCGGCACGTGTGATGTCGAGGTTGGCCACGCCGGGTTCGACCACGGCGCACTCGTTCTCCAGGTCGATCTCGACGATGCGACGCATGCGCGAGGTGACGAGGAGGACCCCCTCGGCGTGGGGGAGCGCTCCCGCGGACAGACCGGTGCCGGCTCCGCGGGGGACGTAGGGGACACCGTGTTCGGCGCACAGGGAGATGACGGCGGCGACCTGCTCCGTGGTGGTCGGCAGGGCGACCACGCCCGGGGTGGCGCGGTGGTAGGTGAGTCCGTCGCTCTCGTAGACGCGGCGTCGGGAGAGGTCGGTGAGGACACCGTCCTCGCCGCAGATCTCATGAAGTCGAGGGACCAGGGCGGTCAGCGCCGCCGGGATGCTCGTCGGGCGTACGGACGTGGCCATGGGCGTCTCCCCTGGTTCGGTCGGAGGACTCGACCTCGCAGAGGGACCGTACGACCGCACCCCTTGCCGAGACAAGGGGTGCGGTGGAAACATTCTTCCGTTTTATGAAATACCTCTGAGCGCTACGGCATGCGCTCGTAGGCGGGCAGCGTCAGGAAGTCGACGTACTCGTCGTCCAGGGCGACCTCGGTGAACAGCTCCTTGGCCTGCTTGAACAGGTCCTCGTCGTAGCCGGCGCCGAGGGCGTCCTTGATGGTGACGAGCTCCTCCTCGATGATCTGCTTGACGAGCTCGGCGGTGACCTTGGGGCCGTCGTCGAGGGTGACGTCGTTGTGCAGCCACTGCCAGATCTGCGAACGGGAGATCTCGGCGGTGGCGGCGTCCTCCATGAGGTTGTGGATGGCCACCGCGCCGTTCCCGCCCATCCAGGCGGCCAGGTACTGCAGTGCGACGTTGATGTTGGCGCGCAGGCCGGCCTTGGTGACGCCACCGGGGGTCTGGTCGACGGCGAGCAGGTCGGCCGCGGTCACCTCGACGTCGGGGCGCTGCTTGTCGATCTGGTTGGGCTTGTCGCCCAGGACACCGTCGAAGATCTCGCGGCAGATCGGGACCAGGTCGGGGTGGGCGACCCAGGAGCCGTCGAAGCCGTCGCCGGACTCGCGGGACTTGTCGTCGCGGACCTTGGCGAAGGCGTTCTTGTTGACCTCCTCGTCCTTGCGGGACGGGATGAACGCGGCCATGCCGCCGATCGCGTGGGCGCCGCGCTTGTGGCAGGTCTTGACCAGCAGTTCGGTGTAGGCGCGCATCATCGGGGCGGTCATGGTGACGGCGTTGCGCTCGGGCAGCAGGAACCTGCGGCCGCGGGTGCGGTGGGTCTTGATGATGCTGAACAGGTAGTCCCAGCGACCGGCGTTGAGACCGGCGGAGTGCTCACGCAGCTCGTAGAGGATCTCCTCCATCTCGAACGCGGCCGGGATGGTCTCGATCAGGCAGGTGGCGCGGATGGTGCCGCGCGGGATGCCCAGACGCTCCTGGGCCAGGACGAAGATGTCGTTCCACAGGCGGGCCTCGAGGTGGCTCTGCATCTTCGGGAGGTAGAAGTACGGGCCCTTGCCCTTGGCGATCTGACGCTTGGCGCTGTGGAAGAAGTACAGCGCGAAGTCGACGATGCCGCCGCTGGTGCGCTGACCGTCGACGAGGATGTGCTTCTCGTCCAGGTGCCAGCCGCGGGGACGCACGACGATGGTGGCCAGTTCGGAGTCCTCCTTCAGGGCGTAGGTCTTGCCCTGGGGGGAGGTGAAGTCGATCTGGCGGTCCAGGGCGTCGCGCAGGTTGAGCTGCCCCTGGATCATGTTCTCCCACAGCGGGGTGTTGGCGTCCTCGAGGTCGGCCAGCCACACCTTCGCGCCGGAGTTGAGCGCATTGATGGTCATCTTGCGGTCGGTCGGTCCGGTGATCTCCACGCGGCGGTCCGTGATGCCGGGGGCGGAGGGCGCGACCTTCCAGCTGTCGTCCTCGCGGATGTGCCTGGTCTCGGGGAGGAAGTCGAGGTCCTCGCCGGCCGCGACCCGCGCTTCGAGGGTCTTGCGCGCGGCCAGGAGGTCCTGGCGGCGGGACTCGAAGGTGCGGTGCAGTTCGGCGACGAGCGCGAGGGCGTCGTCGGTGAGGATCTCGTCGAACCGGTCGTTGAGGGGTCCCGTGATCTCGACCCCGTGCGTGGCGCCCATGGAAAACCTTCCGCAATACGAAATAAGCTTCTGGTATGTGGAAGTGAAACTACTATCTCGATGTCAAGCGGTCAACGTCACCCGCGGTATCGATGGCGGGTGAAGTTTCCGTGATCAGAATCTTCGCGGATCTTCTTCTGTAAATACGCTGATTCTTCGGCCTTGTCGCACTTTCGAAGGTTACACGGCGACCGCGTCCTGGTGGCTCGTGTCACACCACCTGCGATAATTAACGTGCCTTCACTCGAGGCGGGATGCCACCATCGAGCCAGGGAAGATTCCCGGAGGTGCCCGCGTTGACCCAACTGGAGGGATATGAATACTGCTGACTTCCACGGAGACGACCGAATCGGCCACGAGGCCGAGGACGCGTTCCGTGAGGGCTCGCCCGATCGGGGCGAGATGGAACTGGCCGAACGCCACGCTCTGCGTCGCGTTCAGGGGCTGTCCACAGAACTCACCGACGTCACCGAGGTCGAGAACCGGGCCCTGCGCCTGGAGCGTGTGGTCCTGATCGGAGTGTGGACCCGGGGAACCCAGGTCGACGCCGACAACTCGCTCGCCGAACTCGCCGCACTCTCCGAGACCGCCGGTGCGCTGGTCCTGGAAGGCATCACCCAGCGCCGTTCCAAGCCCGACCCCGCCACCTACATCGGTAAGGGCAAGGCGGCCGAGCTCCGCGACATCGTCGAGGCCACCGGCGCCGACACCGTCATCACCGACGGTGAACTCACCCCCGGCCAGCTGATCCAGCTGGAGGACGTGGTCAAGGTCAAGGTGATCGACCGCACCGCGCTCATCCTGGACATCTTCGCCCAGCACGCGAGCAGCAGCGAGGGCAAGGCCCAGGTCGAGCTCGCCCAGCTCAACTACCTGTTGCCGCGACTGCGCGGTTGGGGTCACTCCCTGTCCCGTCAGGCCGGTAGCGGTGGAAACGGCGGCGTGGGTCTGCGCGGTCCCGGTGAGACCAAGATCGAGACCGACCGCCGTCGCATCCACGACAGGGTCGCCAAGCTGCGCCGGCAGTTGGTCCACATGCGCACCGCGCGCGACGTCAAGCGCGACGTCCGGCGCACCCGACAGGTGCCCTCGGTCGCTTTGGCCGGGTACACCAACGCGGGCAAGTCCAGTCTGCTCAACCGGCTCACCGGAGCCGGGGTGCTGGTGGAGAACGCGCTGTTCGCCACCCTGGACCCGACGGTCCGTCAGGCCCGCACGCCCGACGGTCGCGGCTTCACGCTCAGCGACACGGTCGGCTTCGTGCGCCACCTGCCGCACCAGTTGGTGGAGGCCTTCCGCTCCACCCTGGAGGAGGTCTCCGACTCCGATCTGATCCTGCACGTGGTCGACGGTTCGCACCCCGACCCCGAGGCGCAGATCTCCGCCGTACACGAGGTCCTCGCCGACATCGAGGCCGGTGACGTCCGCGAGCTCATCGTGCTCAACAAGGTCGACGCCGCCGATCCCGACACCGTCAAGACCCTGCGCACCCGATACCCCGGCCTGGTCGAGGTCTCGGCGCGCACAGGCGAGGGCATCCCGGGTCTGGTGACGGCCCTGGCCGACGCCCTTCCCGAGATCGCCGAGGAGGTGCGCGCGCTCGTCCCGTACTCGCGGGGCGACCTCATCGCCCGCGCCCACGACGAGGGACGCGTGGTCACCGAGGAGCACACCGGGGACGGAACCGAACTGCACGCGTTCGTGCCCGCGTCACTCGCGGCCAAGTTCGAGGGATACGCACTGAGCACCGTCTGACCGGAGGCCGCCCTCCGAACGGTGACACGCCCGAGGCCGGGGAGTCCGCAGGGACGCCCCGGCCTCGAGCGTGTCCCGGGTCCCTCGTCTTCCGAGCACTCAGCCGTTTTCCACCCGTGACGCGGGTCATCGCAGTTCAAGCGTGGTGCGGGTGGTCTTCGTCACCCAAAGATTCCGCGAACTTCGCCCCGGAACGTTCGCATTCGTCCCTGTGCAGAGGTGTACACGGCGCCGGCGAATGGACTACGGTTTTGGAGCACTGGCCGGCAGTGGCCGCTGTCCCCCGACGGTGCACCCCCCACTGATCCGGCACCGCGCGGTGGCCCCAGGCCGCCCACGGCCCTGTCGGAATCACATCCAGATACGAGGTCGCCATGTCCGCCCGTGCTCTTCGCGCCCCCCGTTCGCGTGGCGCGCAACGGACCTGACCGGCGGGGGCGGACCATCTGATGCCGGTAGTACTCCTCACCAACATCGGCCGCCTCTGGACCGGTAACGAGCTGCTGACCAAAGCCGCGGTTCTCATCGACAACGACCGCGTGGCCTGGGTCGGACCCGCCGCCGAGCTGCCGCAACACATTCCGGGCGTGATGGAGGACCTCACCGACGTCGACGAGGTCGTCAACATCGGTGGCGGGCTCGTCACCCCGGGGCTCGTCGACGCCCATTGCCACCCCGTGTACGCCGGCGACCGCTACGCCGAGGTCAACATGTGGGCCAAGGGCGCCACCCGAGCCGACATCTTCGCCGCCGGCGGTGGGGTGTCCACCACGGTCACCATCACCCGCGGAACCGACCCCTGGACCCTGTGCAACGCCGTCCGCGAACGGCTCCGGCACTGGGTGCTCTCCGGCTGCACCACCGTGGAGGCCAAGACCGGCTACCACCTCACCCGGGACGGCGAACTCGCCGACGTACGCCTGCTGCGTTCCCTGGAGGAGGAACCGGGCATGCCCCGCCTGCACGTCACGTTCTTCCCCGCGCACGGGGTGCCGCCCGAGTTCTTCGGCCGCCCCAAGGAGTACGTGACCACCGCGGCCTCCTGGCTCGGCGACGCCGCCATGGCGGGCGCCGACGGGGTCGACGTCTACTGCGACAACCAGCAGTTCACCACCGAGGACGCCCACATGCTGCTCGGCGTGGGGCAGTCCGTGGGGCTGCGCACCACCATGCACGCCTGCTCGCGACCCCGCCACGGCGCCGTGCGCATGGCCGCCGAACTCGGTTGTACCTCGGTGGACCTGATGCACGAGGCCGACGACGAGGACATGCTCGCCCTGGCCACCACCCGCACGCCGGTGGTCGCCTGCCCCACCACGGCCCTGCACGAACGCCGAACCCCGCCGGTGCGGGCCCTGCTCGACCACGGGGTCCCCGTGGGACTGGGCACCGACCACAACCCCGCCCAGTCCGGCACGACGTCCATGCCCCTGGTCATCTCCCTGGCCGTATCCATGTTCGAGATGACCGTGCAGGAGGCGCTCAACGCCGCGACGGTCGGCGGCGCACGGGCCCTCGGACTCAACGACCGCGGACTGCTCGCCCCGGGCAGCCTCGCCGACCTCGTGCAGTGGGACGCCGACCACGAGGGAGCCTTCGCCTGGTCCATGGGGCTGAACACCCTGCGCGTGTGGCAGGGCGGTCAGACCATCCGCTGAGGACCTCAGCGGTTGCCGCGGGCGCGGGCGATCTCGATCACCGCGCGCTCCAGGGCGTACTCGGGGTCACGTCCGGCGCCCTTGATCAGTGCGTCCGTCTCCGCGACCACCTCCATGGCACGGGTGACCCCACCAGGGCTCCACCCCCTGGCCTGTTGGCGCAGGGACCGCATCTTCCACGGCGGTACCTTCGCTCGTTTGGCCAGATCGGCCTCGCTCATTCCGCGCGGGGGCTGGGCGGCGACCGCGATCCCGCGAATGGCCCCGGCCAGGGCGCTGTTGATCAGCACCGGTGCGGTGCCCACCGCCAGCGACCAGCGCAGTTGTTCCAGTGCCTCGGGCAGCCGCCCCTCCACGGCCCGGTCCGCCACCGTGAACCCGGAGGCCTCGGCCTTGCCCGAGTGGTAGCGGGCCACCGCGGCGGCGTCCACGCGGCCCTCGGTGTCGGCGATCAGCTGGGTGCAGGCCGCGGCGATCTCCCGCAGGTCCGTTCCGACCGCGTCGACCAGCGCCTCGGCGGCGTCGGGGGTGATCTGACGCTTGGCCGCGGTGCAC
>NZ_DYZD01000243.1 GCF_020741345.1 Nocardiopsis listeri | reverse complement strand
CTGGACGCTGCGCGCACGTTGTCGGGGGACGACGCCCTGCGGTGGCAGAGCGGACACACCCTGATGACCGACCTCGGGCTGACACGGCGTCCCGGCGATCCGTTCCTGGTGTTCGACTCCGACCAGTGCGGTTTCCTGGAGCGCTACACCGTCGTCGATCCCACGCTCGCGCCCGAGGGTGAGGACCTGGTCCAGGCGCAGCTTCCGGTCCGCCCGGGTGAGAGCCGCGCGGACACCAACGCCCGGTTGGAGGTTCTGCTCGACGCCGCGCTGCCCGAGTGGCGGGAGAGGTCGACCTGGCGGCGCGACCAGGTGGCGCGGGGGCGCACCGGAGCGCTGGACCTGCCGGGCACCACCTGGCGGGACCGTCCCGCCATCGACCGCGGCGAGGGCGTGTACCTGGCCGGGGACCAGGTGGCCGCACCGGGCATGCTGGGCGAGGTGGCGGTGACCAGCGCCGTACGGGCCGCGGAGCTGGCCACCGCCCGGCACTCGCGGACCGCCACCGACTCCCGATGAGCCCGGACCGCGTCCGGTCAGCCCCGGGCCGGGACGTGGGAGACGGCCTCCACGTTGTTGCCGTCGGGGTCACGGACGAAGGCACCGTAGTAGTGCTCGTGGTACTCGGGCCACTCCTTCGGCTCGTGCAGGACCTGCGCCCCGACCTCGACGGCGGCCGCGAAGAAGGCGTCGACTCCTGCCCGGTCGGCCGCGGTGAACGCGATGTGCGACTCCCGCGCGGGGCCGCCCGTCTCGCTGGGCGAGATCCAGAACGCGGGGTGATCGGAGCCGTAACCGATGACCTCCCCGAACTGGAGCATGCGGCGGTGTCCCAGTGGCGCGAGGACGGAGTCGTAGAAGGACGCGGCGGCGGTCGGGTCGGCGACCTGGATTCCAAGGTGATCCAACATGCTCCGAGTGTGACACCCGCCACCGACGTTTCCCGGCACGGGGAGAGCCTCCGGAGCATGTCGGCCTCGATCCATCGGACCGGACCCGCCCTGTGGAAACCCACCGGTAACCCGACGTGGCTCCGAATACCCGCACCCAGCGGTTTTTCGGGAGGGTGAGGGACTCTTCGAGTCCGACCTCCCCTTTCCGGTGGAACTCGTCCCGTAATGACTCCTGGCGAGTGGGCCACGGCGCGAACACATCGGTGGGACATCCACGACCGGGTGATCCGGCGACCGGGGTCAGGCGACCCAGCGGTAGAGGTGTTCGGGGCGGCCGGCGGAACCGTAGCGCATGCGCAGTTCGGCGCGGCCATCGGCGCACAGGTGCTCAAGGTAGCGACGAGCCGTCACCCGGGACACCCCGGAGCGCTCGGCCACCTCCACGGCGGACAGCTCCCCCTCGGTCTCGCGCAGCACCCCCGCGACCAGATCGACGGTGGCCGCGGTGAGCCCCTTGGGCAGGGAACGGGCCGCGGGCGGACGCAACAGCCCGATCAACCGGTCCACGTCCTGTTGGGTGGCCTCTCCTTGGGCCTGCATCCGCCGCCTGGCCACCGCGAACCGTTCGAGCTGGTCGCGCAGGGCGCTGAGGGGGAAGGGCTTGAGCAGGTAGTGGACGGCGCCGCCGTGCAGGGCGGAGCGGACCTGGGCGATGTCCCGAACGGCCGTGATCATCAGGAAGTCGGGCTGGGGCGTGCCCGGTTCGGTGGCCGAACGCAGTGCGCGCATGACCGATATCCCCGAGGCGTCGGGCAGGTGCAGGTCCAACAGGACCAGGTCGGGCCGGTGTCCGCGTACCTGGGCCAGGGCGGCGGCGGCGGTGTGCGCCACCCCCACCACGGTGAACTCGGACACCGACTCCACCAACTCCTGGTGGTTGCGGGCCACACGCACGTCGTCGTCGACGATCAGGACGCGGATCACCCGGCCACCTCCGCCGGTGCCACGGCCGGCAGGCACGCGGTGAAGACCGCGCCCTCCTCCGCGTCGGGCGCCTCCATCTCGATGCTTCCCCCTTTGCTCTCACAGACCTGCTTGACCAGGGCCAGGCCCAAGCCCCTGCTGCCACCGTCCCGGGACGCCTTGGTGGTGAACCCGAACCGGAAGATCTCCTCGGCGACGTCGTCGGAGACCCCGTGCCCGGAGTCGGTCACCCGGATCTCCAGAAGGTCGTGCGGCAGGTCCGTGTCGGCGGACCGGTGCATGCGCACCAGGAGTTCGACCCAATCGCCGGGGCCTACGGCGTCCAGGGCATTGTCCACCAGGTTGCCGAGGACGAGGAGCGCGTCGGATCGCAACTCTCCCCGCAAACGCTCGGGCACGTTGGTCATCGGGGACAGCCGCAGGTCCACCCCCAGCTCGGAGGCCTGCGCCGACTTGGCCAGGGTGAGGGCGGCCAACGCGGTGTCGCGCACGTGTTCGGCGATGCCGCTCGTGGTGCGGGTGTGGGTGGCGGCGAGGTCGGCCAGGTAGGCGCGGGCCTCTTCGTGGTCGCCGAGTTCCAGCATGCCCGCGATGGTGTGCACCCGGTTGGCGAACTCGTGGGTCTGGGCGCGCAGCCCCCGGGTGACGGTGCGGGCTCCGTCGAGTTCTCCGGTGAGCCGGTTCACCTCGGTGCGGTCCCGGAGGGTGACCACCGCGCCGGCCTCGGCGCCGCGAATCCGTACGGGCATGCGGTTGGCGACCAGGACCCGGTCCCCGGACAGCAGGATGAGATCCTCACCGGGGTCGACGCCGGAGACGATGTCACGGGCCCGTTCGGGCAGGTCGAGTTCGTTCAGGTGCCGCCCCTCGGTGCCTTCGGGCAGGTCGAGCATGGCCCGGGCCGGCGGGTTCACCAGGACCACCCTGTCGTTCGTGTCGACGGCGAGCACTCCCTCGCGCACGGCGTGCAGGAGGGCCTCTCTGCTTTCGAACAGCGCGGTGATGTCCGCGGGTTCGAGCCCGTGCGTCTTGGCGCGCAGCCGTCGGGACAGCGCCCAGGAGCCGACCACGCCCACCCCGAGGACGAGCACGGTGACCGCGAGGATCCCGGGGATCGCGGCACGGGCGTCGCCGGCGGCGCTGGAGGTGAGGATGCCCAGCGACACGTAGCCGATGACCTCGCCCCGCGCGTCACCGCCGCTGACCGATCCCCCCTCCGAGAACACGGGCACCTTGGCACGAACCGTGTGGCCCTGGGTTCCCTCCTGGACCCCGGTCCATTCCACGCCTTCCGCGACGGGACCGGGCGGGGTGGAGACCGTCCGCCCTATGAGGTCCTTGTCCGGATGCGTGTAGCGGGTTCCGTCGGGCGTGGCGATGACCAGGAAGTCCGCACCGGTGGCCGAGGCGACCCGGTCGGCCAGGGGGTCCAGCTCGGCGCTGGGGTCGGGTGCCTGGATCCCGTCGACCACGGCGGGCATCACCGCGACGGAGCGGGCCACGGTGAGGACCCGCTCCGCGTACTGGCGATCGGTCTCCCGATCGAAGTGGAGCGCCCAGAGGACACCGATCCCACCGAGCGCCACCGCCAACAGACACACGTAGCCGATGAACAGTGAGCCGGTGAGCGTGAACCGGCCCTGGGCGGGCGATAGGGACATGGGAACTCCAGTGGCCGGGGAGTGCGGGTGGTCCGGCCGGTGAAGGCGCAGGTGGTGAGGGAGCGCCTGCCACGAACAATACGACCAATATGACTCCAATTTTAACAAAACCCTCACCCGCGCGTGGGCCGGGTCACACTGTGCCCTGGATCTCCCCTGCGTCTGCGCACCGGGGGACGTGCACAGACGATCGAGGAAGGAGAGGACCCATGCGCAACAGTGGCCTGGTGCTCCGCCTGGTGGGTGGGCTGTGCGCCCTCCTGCTGGTCGGGACGGCGCTGTACGACGTTCGCCAGAGCGCGGCCTCCGGTGCCGGCGCCCAGGAGAAACTCCTGCTCATCGCGCCGGCCGGGCCCGGCGGCGGCTGGGACACCCTGGCCCGCGAGATGCAGAACGGCCTGCGCGAGGAGGATCTGCGGTTCAACGTCGAGGTCCGCAACGCCGAGGGCGCGGGCGGCACCATCGGTCTGGCCCAGACCGCGGGCCGTGAGGGTCAGGACAACGTGTTGACCATGACGGGTCTGGGAATGGTGGGAGCGGTGGAGACCACCGGGTCGCCGTACACGATGGCCGACTCGACCCCCATCGCCCGGCTGGCCTCGGAATACCTCGCGATCGTCGTCCCGCAGGACTCCCCCTACGAGACCCTCGACGACCTCGCCGAGGACTGGCGAGAACAGTCATCGACCCTGCCCGTGGCGGGCGGTTCCATGGGCGGCGTGGACCAGATCTTCGCGGCCCAGGTCGCCCAGAGCATGGACATCTCCCCCGGTGAGATCAACTATCTGCCCTACTCGGGCGGTGGCGAGACCCTCACCTCGTTGCTGTCGGGCACCTCTCAGGTCGGATTCGGCACCCTGGGCGACTTCAGCGACCAGATCGCCGAGGACGGTCCGCTGCGCGCACTGGCGGTCTCCTCCCCCGAACGCCTCGACGGGGTGGACATCCCCACCATGATCGAGCTCGGCTACGACCTGGACATGTCGAACTGGCGCGGGGTCATCGCCCCGCCCGGGCTGCCCGAAGAGGAGGCCGACGCGCTGGAGGCGCTGGTTCAGGACATGGTGACCTCGGATGCCTGGGCCGACACCCTGGAGCGCAACCGCTGGACCGACACCTACCAGGGCCGCGCCGAGTTCGAGGAGTACCTCGACGAGGAGATCGCCCTGACCCAGGAGACCGTGGAGGAGCTGGGGCTGTGAGCACCAACGGAACAGACGAGGAGAGGACGGCGGGCACCGACCCGTCGGAGACCACCGACGTCGGGGGCCGGCCCGCGACCACCGAAGCCGTCGAGCCCTCGGAGGGCGCGACGAACACCGCGAGCACCGCCGCGCAATCGGTTCCGGACCCCGAGACCACCCCGTGGAGGGGACCGGCGGCGTGGGTCGTCCCCGCGCTGGCCGCGGTCCTGGGTCTGGTGGCCGTATGGGGCGCGGTCACCATCGAGACCCCGCCCAACGCCACCCGTCCCGGCCCGGGCGCCTTCCCGGGCGCGGTGGGCGCGCTGTTGCTGCTCACCGCCGTGTGCATGAGCGTGGTGAACCTGCGCAACCTGGGCGGTGGGAAGGGTTCTTCCCCGTTGGCCTGGTTCGAGAGCCGACCGGTCCTGCTGGTCCTCGCCGGTCTGGTGGTGCACACCGCCCTGCTGGAGTTCGTGGGCTGGCTGATCGCCGGCGCCCTGTTGTTCTGGGTCGTGGCCTACGCGTTCGGCGCCCGCGCGTACCTGCGTGACGTGATCGTGGCGCTGTCGATGTCGGCCGCCGTGCAGGTCGGTTTCTCGCTCGGGCTCGGGCTCAACCTGCCGGGCGGCTTCCTGGAATTGGTGCTGTGATGGACACTCTGATCAACCTGATGGACGGGTTGGCCGCGGCGCTGACCCCGCAGAACCTCATGTGGGCCTTCCTCGGCGTGCTGTTGGGCACCGCCGTGGGCGTCCTGCCGGGCATGGGCTCGGCGATGGCGGTGGCCCTGCTGCTGCCGGTGACCTTCCGGCTGGACCCGACCAGCGCGTTCATCCTGTTCGCGGGTGTGTACTACGGCGGCATGTTCGGTGGCGCCACCACGTCGATCCTGCTGAACACGCCCGGACAGGCGTCGTCGATCGCCACCACCTACGAGGGCCACAAGATGGCGCTCAACGGAAGGGCGGCGCAGGCACTGGGCACCGCGGTGATCGGATCGTTCGTGGCGAGCGTCATCGGCACGCTCGTGGTGGCGTTGTTCGCCCCGGTCATGGTGGCGTTCGCGCTCAACTTCGGCCCCGGCGAGTACTTCGCCCTGACCGTGTTCTCGTTCGTGGCGGTGGCCGCGGTGGTGTCGGGTTCGGTGCTGCGCGGCGTGACGTCGCTGCTCATCGGTCTGGCCATCGGCCTGGTGGGCATCGACGCACAGAGCGGCGCCGCCCGGTTCGACTTCGGTTCCTCCAGTCTGATGGACGGTATCGACATCGTCATCGTGACCGTGGGTCTGCTGGCCCTGGGCGAGGTGCTGTACATCGCGGCGCGCGGCAGGTCCGCGCCGAACTTCGCGGCGATCCGTACCGGGCGTCCGTGGCTGGGCCGCAAGGACCTGCGACGTTCCTGGAAACCGTGGCTGCGCGGCACCGCGCTGGGCAGCGCCTTCGGGCCGATCCCCGGCAGCGGCGCGGAGATCCCCACGTTCCTTTCGCTGGGGCTGGAGCGCAGGCTCGCCGCTCGTCGTGCTCGCCGCACGGGTGAGGAGGACGAGTTCGGGCAGGGCGCCATCGAGGGTGTGGCCGGCCCGGAGTCGGCCAACAACTCCAGCGCCGCGGGCACCATGGTGCCCCTGCTCGGGTTGGGTCTGCCCACGTCGGCGACGGCCGCGATCATGTTGGCGGCGTTCCAGCAGTACGGGTTGCAGCCGGGCCCGGTGCTCTTCGAGCGCAACGCCGACCTGGTGTGGACGCTGCTGGCGTCGCTGCTCATCGGCAGCGTCCTGCTGTTGGTGATCAATCTGCCGTTCGCTCCGCTGTGGGCCCGCCTGCTGAAGCTGCCCAAGCCCTACCTGTACGCGGGGATCACGCTGTTCTCGGTGCTGGCGGTGTACGCGATCAACACCTCGGTGACGCACCTGGTGATGTTGTTGGCGGTCGCGGTGCTGGGTCTGGTGATGCGGACGTTCGGGGTCCCGGTGGCGCCGGCGCTCATCGGTGTGGTGCTGGGGCCGATCGCGGAGACGGAGTTCCGTCGGGCCTTGGCCGCTTCCTCGGGCGACCCGTCGATCCTGGTGAGCAGTGGCATCTCGGTCGGCTTGTACGCGCTGGT
>NZ_DYZD01000242.1 GCF_020741345.1 Nocardiopsis listeri | reverse complement strand
GTACGAGGTCGACGGTGTGAGCACCGCCGAGGAACGTTCCGAGATCGCCGCCACCGGTGTCGCGATCGACCACGTCGGAGACGACTCGTTGCTGGTCACCGGGTCCAGCGACGACATCGACGAGCTGGACTCCCTCGGCTACGCCGCCGAGCCCTACGGACCCCCCGAGACCCTGGCCTCCCCGGACCCGGGCTACACCACCTACCCCGAGCTGCTGGAGATCGTCGACGAGGTCGTCGCCCAGTACCCCGACCTCGCCGCCAAGGAGGTCTACGGGCAGTCCTACGAGGGTCAGGACCTGGTCGCGGTGAAGATCAGCGACAACGTGTCCGTGGACGAGGACCAGCCCGAGGTGCTGTTCACCCACTCCCAGCACGCGCGCGAACATCTCACCGTCGAGATGGCCATCCACCTGATGGGCCTGCTCACCGAGGGATACGGCGAGGACGACCGCATCACCGAACTGGTCGACGGCCGCGAGATCTGGATCCTGCCGAACGTCAACCCGGACGGCAGCGAGTACGACATGGCGGGCGACACCTGGCGGGACTGGCGCAAGAACCGTCAGCCCAGCGAGGGTTCGTCGGCCGTCGGCACCGACCTGAACCGAAACTGGGCCTACAACTGGGGCTGCTGCGGCGGTTCCTCCGACGACCCGGAGAGCATCACCTACCGGGGCGACGCGGCCGAGTCCGGCGTGGAGGTGGCCGCCGTAGCGGACTTCGTGCGCGGCCGCGTGGTGGACGGCGAGCAGCAGATCACCAGCGCCATCGACTTCCACACCTACAGCGAACTCATCCTCTGGCCGTTCGGCTACACCTACGACCAGGTGACCGACGCGATGTCACAGGAGGAGTACGACACCCACGCCGCGCTGGGCGAGTACATGGCCGAGGCCAACGGGTACACGCCCCAGCAGTCCAGCGACCTGTACGTCACGGACGGGTCCATCAACGACTGGCTGTGGGCCGACCAGGGCATCGTGAACTTCACCTACGAGATGTACCCGAAGTCTCCCGCGGACGGTGGCTTCTACCCGCCGTCGTCGGTGATCGAGCGTGAGACCTCCCGCAACGAGGAGGCCGTGCTGCGCCTGCTCGACTACGCGGACTGCCCCTACCGCATCATCGACGAGGAAGAGACGTTCTGCGGCTGACCGACACCGCGGCGTGCTTCGCTCCCACCGACGGAACCCCGGCCCGCCCGTTCGGACCGGGGTTCCGCTCGCCCCTACCCGAAACGGTTGCGGTACGTCCGTCCGTCCTTGACGATGACGGACAGGTTCCGCTCGGGATCGGCCAACAGGGAGAGATCCCGTGTGGGGTCGCCCTCCACCACCAGCAGGTCCGCCCAGGCACCCGCTCGTACCACCCCCGACCTCGCCTGACCATAGGGGTCGCGTTTCCCGGCCATCTGGAGCAGGGTCGCGTTGCCCGAGGTGCCGATACGCAGGGCCTCCACCGGGGACATGTACCGGTCCAGCCGGGCGAACATCCGGGACTGACGATCACCCGAACCCGGAGCGAAGAGCAGATCCGTACCGAAGGCGGTCCGTACATCATGCCGGTGCGCCCAGGTGAACAGGTCCGCCACGCCCTGGGTGACCTTGGCGTCCTTGGCCTTGGACCGCGGATCGGGAAAGGTGTGGTCGCCCTCGGCGAAGGGCTGGGTGCTCAACCACGCGCCCTTACGCGCGATGAGGGCGACCGTCTCCTCGTCCGCCAGGTGCCCGTGTTCGATGGAGCGGACCCCCGCGTCCAGGGCGCGCCTGATCCCCTCGGTGGTGAACACGTGCACGGCGACGTAGGTGCCCCAGTCCCGAGCCGCCCGGACCGCCACCCGCAGTTCCTCCGGGGTGAACTGCAACACGTCCAGGTCGTCGTACACGGAGGTGACCCCGCCTCCGGCCATGAGTTTGACCTGGCAGGCCCCTCGCTTGAGCTGTTCGCGGACGGCGGCGAGCACCCGTTCGGGTCCGTCCGCGACCCGCATGATCCCCACCTGTTCCGCCCGGGAGAGCGGACCTCCCAAGGCGGTGGGCGCGTCGTAGACGGCGGAGAAGTCTCCGTGTCCGGCCGTCTGGGAGATCGCGGCGTTGCTCGGGTATATACGCGGTCCGGGGAACTCGCCGGCGTCGATCACGCTCTTGATCGCGCCGGTGGGACCACCCATGTCGCGTATCGAGGTGAATCCGCGCATGAGCATGCGGTGGGCTTCACCGAGGGCCTTGCAGTGCACCAACCCGTCCGGGCCGGTCAACACTTCGAGGGCGGAGACCCCGGCGACCGCCAGGTGCGCGTGAGCGTCGATGAGCCCGGGCATGAGCACCCGGACGGCCTCTCCCGCCCCGTCTGCGCAGTCGATGACCCGGGCACCCTCGGGTTCGTCGAAGGCTTCCGTACGGGGAACGATCCGATCGACGTACCTTCCGCGCACCACCACGTGCCCGGGTTCGAGCCGCTCGCTCTCCCCGTCGAAGACGCGTACGTTCTTGATGACCAGTGGTGATGACTCAGCGTTGTTGTTCACATGGTCTCTGTGATCGACTTCGGGCCTTCCGAAACCTCCGCGGATGTACCGGTGAGGGAACACCGGAAGCGGAGAAAGGGCCCCTCCTGCCGGTCTCGGAGGGGCCCTGCCACGGGGCTCGGGTGCAGGTCCGACCCGTGGCGGTCTTCGGGATCAGGCGTTCGGCAGCGGCTCGAACTCCTTGACCGCGTCGATCGCCGGACCGTGCGGGGTGTTGGCCTCGCGCTCGATCATGATCTCCACCAGCACCGGGCGCGAGGTCGCCCTGGCCTCCTTGCGGGCCCACTCCAGGGAGTCGCGGACCTCGCCCGGCTCCCACACGCGCCGCCCGGAGCACCCGTAGGCCTCCATGAGCTTGACGTTGTCGGTGCCGTACTCGTCGTAGTGGACGTCCACCTGGAAGTTCATGTCGAACGGGATGGACGCCTGGCGGATCAGGCCCAGGTACTCGTTGTTGAGCATGATGATCACGTACGGCACGTCGTACTGGGCGGCGACGGCCAGCTCCTCGACCATGTACTGGAAGCCGTAGTCACCGACGATGCCGACGACCTCGGCGTCGGGTTCGGTGTTCTTGAGCGCCTTCTTGACACCGATGGCCGCGGGGATCTCCCAACCGAGCGGGCCCGCCTGACCGCAGATCTGGTAGTGGCGCGGCTTGTACGCCTTCTGGTGCTGGCCGCCCCAGATCTGGTAGAGGCCGATGGCGGTGACGAAGTAGGTGTCGGCGTCGAAGACCTCGTTGATCTCCTTGTACACGCGCGGGGCCTTGACCGGGACACTGTCGAAGTCCTCCCGGCGGGTGAGGGTCTCCTTCAGCTCGCCGACTCGGGCGATCCACTCCCCCACCTGCGCCTTGGCCTCACGACGCTTGGCCGCCGCCAGAAGTTCGCGCAGGAAGAGGCGTGCGTCGGAGACCACCCCCAGGTCGGGTTCGAAGACCCGACCGATCTGGGTGGCCTCGATGTCGACGTGGATGAACTTGCGCTCGCCCCGGTAGACGTCGATCCGGCCGGTGTGACGGTCGGCGAAGCGCGCGCCCACCGCCAGGACCAGGTCGGACTCCAGGAAGGACGTGTTGCCGTAGCGCTGGGAGGTCTGCACACCGGTCATGCCCGAGTACAACGGTGAGTCCTCGTCGAAGGATCCCTTGCCCATGAGGGTGACCTGCACCGGGACCCGGAGGTACTCGGCGAGTTCGCGCAGGTCCTCGGAGGCCTCGGCCAGGATGACTCCGCCGCCGGCGAGGATGAGCGGACGTTCCGCCTCCAGCAGCAGGTCCAGGGCCTTCTCCACGCGCGGCGGGTGCGGCTCGACGGTGTTGATCTTGAGCGCGCTGTCCAGCGCCGG
>NZ_DYZD01000241.1 GCF_020741345.1 Nocardiopsis listeri | reverse complement strand
GAGCGTGCTCTTTCGGTGAACAGGGGCAAGGAGCAGGATGTGACCATGTCCTATGTCAAGCGTGTCATGGGTGAGGCTCACATTGGTCTGGGGCGCAGCGAAATTGGTTTCCGTGAGCTCAAAGAGGCACTAGAAATATCCATAAAATTGGGCCAGGTGGGCAATCAGATCTATGTCCAAAATTCCCTTGGTGTGGCGTATCGATCCGTCGGAGCGATGACGGAGGCGGTCGAGTGTCACGTCACCGCTCGTGATCTCGCGGAGCGTCATGGCCGACGCAGTGGGGATGCCGAGATCCTCACGGACCTGGGGGTGACCCATGCCGCGGCGGGGAGTCATGCGGAAGCCACGAAGGCCCTGGAGAAGGCCCTCGCCACCGCCGTCGAGCGGGACGAGCGCTACATCGCCGCTCGGGCCTCGCTCGCTCTGGGCCGGCTCCCCGAACCGCTGGTGAAACCGGACCGGGCCCGGGAGCTGCTCACCGACGCGCTTGGGACCTTCGAGGAACTCGACCTGCCCGAGGTCGCGCAGACCCGCGAGGCGCTCCGAGAGTTGGACGGTTAGACGAGTCGGCGCGCGCCCCGCCTTCTCCTCGCCCCCGGAGCCTTCCAGCCCCCATGGCGGCGCATCGACCGCAGGTACAGCTTCGACGGCAGAGTCCGTACCGGGCGCGGGATCCTCGGGTACACCGCCCTGGTCACCCGGATCAACCGGTCGAACCGGCGCTGCTTCTCGGCCGACCACGGGATACCGAAGTCCCGACGCAGTTCGTTCGGCAGCAGCCCACCGGTGAGGAATCGCTGGGCGCAGGTGAGCGGCCACAGCAACCGGTTCCGCGGCCGGAAGACCCCGTTGGCCAGCTCACGGGCGACCGGGCCGACATCGAGGTTGGCCAGGCTCCGCTCCCAGTACGCCTCGAACTCCTCCGGGGTCGAGGGCCACGCCTCCTCCGGCAGGCCCAGTGCGGTCGCGTACACCGAGGCCTCTCGTAGGAACGCCTCCCGCTCGCCCGACGCGAACTCGCCGATGACGAGTTCGTGCAGCCGTTCCCCGGATCGGTAGAGGGTCGCGCCGACCCACAACAGCAGTTCGGGGTCGAGTGCGTCGTAGCCGGGGCCGCGCACCTTGCGGTGCATGGCGTGCACGATCGCCCGGACCCGTGCGCGCTCCTCGTCCGTTCCCAGCGCCGTTCCGTACAGGTAGAACAGGGTGCCACGCAGGCGGTCGAGGGGGCGGGAGGTGAAGTCGCTGTGGTCGGACACGCCCTGGGCGACGGAGGGGTGGGCGATCTGGAGCAGGATCGCGTAACCGGCCCCGGCCAGGAGACCGGACTCTGCCTGGACCCGGCGCAGCATCGATTGGTCGGACGATCGGTCCATGTCTGGATGGTAGGTCAAGGACCGGAGTCGTGGGCGATGACGCGCGCGTCCCGGTTCGTTCCGGTGACCACAGGTCGTCGACCATCACGGCGATCCCACGGAACGTCGTGGTCGGTGGAGCGCGGGTCGTCCGGGCCCAGGACCTCCGAGCCCGATCCGAGCAGTGGCGCCACGGCCTCCTCGTGCGGGAGTCGGGAGAGTTCGAGTCCGGGAAGGGAACGTGGTCCGGGGACGCTCATCGGACACCTCTCGGGGTGGCGACGGGGTGTCGTCCGTTGTGTCACGCGTGGTCCATGACGTCCACGGGTCTCGATCGGAAGGTGTCGGAGCCGAGGTCTCCGAAGCGCTCGGCGGTGGGGGTAAGGGAACTGTTACCCGAAGGTGAGGTCCGCTCGAAACGTCGCGTGGTCGGATCCCCTCTCGGCCTTTCGCGGTGCCGTACCGGCACCGAATCTGGAAGGTGTCCTTCCAGTTAGGGGGTTCATGCCGTCCGGAACCAACCAGTACCAGCGTCCGGAACTCGCCCCTCCGCCCCGTGCCCTCCGCGCGGTCCCGGAACCGGATCGGGCCAACAGGGGGCTTGACGGGCCGTGACGCTCTCTTTACCGTCTTCGACAACCGGGTGGAGGACGTTCCCGACGACCACGGGGCCGTTCTCGGCCGAGCCCGGAACCCACGGAACTAACCGGACGTGGGGCCTCCGCCCGATCCCCTGGACCGGTGACGGTCCGGGTCATCCCGCTACGACCCTCCGGGGTCGTGACCCCCAGGAAGGGCACGATTCATGACCGTGCGCAGCAAGATCCGATCGACCGCCGCCGTCGCCGCCGGAACCGCCCTGGCCTTCGGCCTCATGCCCGCGGGCACCGCCAGCGCCCACGGCTACATCTCCGACCCGCCCAGCCGGCAGGCCCAGTGCGCCGCCGGTGTCGTCGAGTGCGGTCCCATCCAGTGGGAGCCGCAGAGCGTCGAGGGCCCCCAGGGCCTGATGGATTGCGCCGGAGGCAACGAGATCTACTCCGAGCTCAACGACGACGACTACGGCTGGGACGTCACCCCGGTCGGCACCACCGCCACCTTCGACTGGATCATCACCGCCAACCACTCCACCTCCACGTGGGAGTACTTCATCGACGGGGAGCTGGTCGCGAGCTTCGACGACGGTGGAGCCCAGCCGCCGGACTACTTCTCCCACGACGTCGACCTGTCCGGGTACAGCGGTGAGCAGACCATCCTGGCCCGTTGGAACGTCGCCGACACCCCCAACGCGTTCTACAACTGCATCGACGTCAACGTCGGCGCCCTGTAACGGCACGAGCCCACCACACCCCTGACCCCCGCGTTCCGGTCCGGCCCCCCACGGCCGGACCGGAGTGCGTTCCCGGTCCCCCTCGACCCGGGCCGGAACAGGGGACCGATCGAGCCCCGAGAACCGGACGGGTCGGGTCGACCTCATCGAGGACGGACGGGACGGGTGGCCGCCGCCCCGCGCGGTGGCCCTAACCCGCGGCGACGGTCTTCACCGGCCGGGCCGCCTGACCCTCCCCGGGCCCGATGTCGGGCCGACGGTCCACACAACGTGTACGGTCCTCGAACGCCTTGGCGAAGCGCAGCAACTCCACGTCCCGGTAATGGTCCGCCGCCATCTGGAACCCCACGGGAAGACCCGAACGGGTGAATCCGGCCGGCACCGCCAGCACCGGAAGCCCGGTGGCGGAGAGCACGCAGGCCGAACGCATCCAGTCCAGGTAGGTGGGGGTCTCCACCCCGTCGACCGAGGCCGGGTAGCGCCACCGGGCGTCGAAGGGCACCACCTGTGCGGCGGGACTCACGAAGAGGTCGTACCGCGAGTGGAAGTCCCGGACGGCGGCGGCCAGACGGGTCCGTGCGAGGGTCGCGTCGATGATCCGACCCGAGTCCAGGGCCCATCCGGTCTCCACGTTCCAGACCACCTCGGGCTTGACGAGATCCCGGTGTTCGCGCACCAACGGCCCGAGCGCGGCGGCGAAGCCCAGGGCACGGGTGGTCAGGAAGACCTCGTCGGCTCCGGAAAGGTCCGGAGCGGCCTCCTCCACGACGGCCCCGGCCTCCTCGAAGACACGCAACCTCCGGGTCAGAACGTCCAGGACCCCGGGCTCCACGGGGACACCGATCCCCAGGTCCGGACTCCAGCCGATACGTACGCCCCGCAGGTCGCCGACGATCGGCCCGGAGAAGTCGTCCCCGGTCAGTGGCGCCGCGGGCACCACCCGTTCCGAGGGCCCCGACACCGCCGACATGAACAGGGCGATGTCGGACACCTCGCGGGCCATCGGTCCGGTGCGGCCCAACCACGCCTGGTCGTCGATCGGCGTGGGCGACGGGATCACCCCATAGGAGGGGCGGAAGCCGACCACACCGCAGAAGGACGCGGGGATGCGCAACGAGCCGCCCACGTCCGAGCCCTCGCCGAGAGGCTGGACACCGAGGGCGATGGCCGCCGCCACCCCGCCGGAGGAGCCTCCGGCGCTGAGCGTGGGGTCGTAGGGGTTGGTGGTGGTGCCGAAGACCTCGTTGAAGGTGTGCGAGCCCGCCCCGAACTCCGGGACGTTGGACTTGCCGGTGGCGACCACCCCCGCGGCGCGCAGCCGGGCGATGACGAGGTCGTCCTCCTCGGGCACGTGGTCGGCGAAGATCGGGGATCCGCTCGTACTGCGCGTCCCCGCCACCGCGTGGGTGTCCTTGTGGGTCATCGGGAGACCGTGCAGAGGCGGTGTCTCGGCCCCGGACACGGTGAGTCGATCCGCGGCCTCGGCGGCGTCGTAGGCATGCTCGGGATCGACCGTGACCACGGCGTTGACCGCCGGGTTCACCTCGTCGATCCGTTCCAGATGGGCGTCGAGCGCCTCCCTCGCGGACACCTTCCCGCGACGGATCGCGCCCACCAGTTCCGCCGCCGACATCCCCAGGATCTCGTCCATGGTCGCTCACGGCCTCCTTCGTGCGCCGGTCGGCCGGTCACCGTGCGCGTCGGTGACAATGCTGTTGACATGGTGCCCGCGCGATCGCGGTGCCGTCCATGACGACCGGACACGCCCGCCCGTCGCCCAAGGCGTCGACACAGAGGGAGAACCGCGCGATGACCGTCCACCCGGAGCCCACCGGCCTCGCCGACCCGGCCGGTCTGGACACCGAACGCGTGCACCGGATCTACCGACACCCGCACGCCAACCCCGAACTCTCCATGCGCGAGCACGCGACCGCCGACTTCATCGAGGCCGAACTCGACGACCTCGGCATCTCGCACTTCCGCTGCGGCGGCACCGGGGTGGTCGGGGTCGTCCACAACGGTGAGGGGGTGAGGGTCCCGTGGTGGCGTTCCGCGCCGACACCGACGCGCTGCCGATCCGTGCGGAGAGCGGTCTGGACCACGCCAGCACGGCCGTCGGTACGCTCGACGACGGCACCGAGGCCCCGGTGATGCACGGCTGTGGCCACGACACCCACATCACGTCCGCGCTCACGGCCGCCCGCGCCCTGGCCCTCGGCCTCGACGCGTGGTCGGGAACACTCGTCCTGGTGTTCCAACCCGGTGAGGAGACCGCGGTCGGCGCACGCGTGATGGTCGACGACGGACTCTGGGACCGGGCCCCTCGACCCGACATCGTCCTCGGCCGGCACGTGATGCCGCTGCCGGTCGGCACCGTGACGGTCGGCCACGGCACCGCGATGTCCATGGCCGACTCGCTGAAGGTGACGCTGTACGGTCGCCAGGCCCATGGTTCACAGCCCCAGGCCTCGGTCGACCCGATCGTGCTCGGCGCGCACGTCGTCACCCGGCTGCAGACCATCGTGTCCCGTGAACTGGACCCGCGGTCCCCGGCCGTGATCACCTGCGGCACCTTCCACGCCGGGATCAAGGAGAACATCATCCCGGCCCAGGCGGAGTTCACCCTGAACATCCGCACGTTCGAACCCGAGGTGCGCGACCAGGTGCTCGCGGCGGTACGACGCGTCATCACCGGGGAGGCGGCCGTCTCCAACGCCCCCGAGCCACTGATCGAGGAGCTCTACCGATTCCCGCGTTGCCACAACGACCCCGACGAGGCCGTGCGGATCGAAACCGCCCTGCGCGCCGAACCGGGGGAGGACAACGTGTCCGAGGGCGCCCCGAACATGGGCAGCGAGGACTTCGGCCACCTCGCCGACGCCATCGGTGTGCCGTCGGTCTACTGGATGTTCGGCGGCTTCGACCCCGCTGACGGTGAGCCGCCGTCGAACCACTCGCCCTACTTCGCCCCGGTCATGGAGCCGACGCTCACCACCGGGGCCCGGGCGGCGATCACCGGGATCCTGACCTACCTCGGTTCGGGCGCGGATCGCTCCGGTGACTGATCGGCCGGAACCGGAGTGAAGGACCCCGGGAACGACGAAGGCCGGTCCCGTAGGACCGGCCTTCGTGCTCGTCGGGGTGGCGGGATTTGAACCCACGACCTCTTCGTCCCGAACGAAGCGCGCTGCCAAGCTGCGCTACACCCCGAAGCAACGTCCCCAAGTCTAGCGGACTCGGGGAGTGCTCGCGACGCGGTTCACGCCACACCGTCCCGGTACGGCTCAGGCCCCCGGAACCAGGTCCAGCAGGGACGCCTCGGGGCGGCAGCAGAACCGCACCGGGGCGTACGGGGAGGTGCCCATACCGCCGGAGACGTGCAGCCACGCCTTCCCGTACTCGTTCAGCCCCCAGGCCCGTTTGCGGTCGATCCCGCAGTTGGTCACCAGGGTCCCGTAGAACGGCAGGCACAACTGGCCGCCGTGGGTGTGACCGGCCAACAGGAGTTGGTAGCCGTCGGCCTCGAACCGGTCCAGGTTGGCGGGTTCGGGCGAGTGCAGCACCCCCAGACGCAGGTCGGCGCTCGGATCGGCCGGGCCGGCGATGGCGTCGTACCGGTCCAGCTTGATGTGCGAGTCGTGCACGCCGCCCAGGGCCACGTCCGACTCGCCGACCTTCAACGAACCCTTGTGGTTGTTCAGGTCCAGCCAACCCGACGCCGACATCGCGGCGCCCAGCTCACGCCAGGGCAGGTCCGGCACCCGACGCTTCTTGTAGTCGTTCTTGCTGGTCCGCCACAGGTACCGAGCAGGGTTCTTCAGCTGGGGCGAGAACAGGTCGTTCGACCCGTACACGAACGCGCCGGGGCGGTCCAGGAGCGGCCCGAGCGCGTCGATGAACGGCCCCACGGCCTCCGGGTGAGCCAGGGAGTCGCCCGTGTTGATCACCAGGTCCGGCTCGTAACGTTCGAGCCCGCGGATCCAGTCGATCAGCATCTTCCGTCCGGGCGTCAGATGCGCGTCGGACAGGTGCAGGATCCGCATCCGAGGGCTGCCGGCCGGCAGCAGTGGGAGTTCGTACCTGCGCAGCCGGAACCAGTTGCGTTCGATGACCGAGGCGTACCCCAGCCCTGCCACACCGACCGCGCCCGTGATCGCGGCCGTACGCCCGATCCCGCGCAGAAGTCGTCTGCTGTCCACGCTCATCCGGCCCTCCTTCTTCGTCGATCGATCGTCTCAGATCCGGAACCGTCCCGTGCACAAAGCGTTGGTCCGCGCGGGAGCGCCGGCAATAGGATCAGGTCATGTCCGAACTCAAAGATCGCATCAAGTCCGACCTCACCGCCTCCATGAAGGCGCGTGAGAAGGTGCGCACCGCGACCCTCCGTATGGTGCTCGCCGCCATCTCCACCGAGGAGGCGGCCGGTTCCACCCAGCGTTCCCTGAGCGACGATGAGGTCACCAAGCTCCTGGTCCGTGAGGCCAAGAAGCGCCGCGAGGCCGCCGAGGCCTTCGACAAGGGCGGTCGCGTCGAAGACGCCGCCAACGAGCGCGCCGAGAGCGAGATCCTTTCGGACTACCTGCCCAAGCCTCTCACCGACGAGGAGCTCTCCCAGTTGGTCGCCGCCGCGATCGCCGAGACCGGAGCCTCCGGGATGAAGGAGATGGGCAAGGTCATGAAGGTGGTCAACCCGCAGGTCGCGGGCCGTGCCGACGGCGCCCGTGTGGCCGCGGAGGTCAAGAGCCGACTGGCCTGACGAACGGGCTCCAAGAACGAAAGGGGGCGGGGTGACAAGATCACCCCGCCCCCTTTTCCCGTGTGTTCGGGCTTCGGTCAGTCCTGTTCGCTCCGGCCGTTGTTCACCGGGCCGGCCGGTAGGACCGGGTGCCAGTCGGTTCCGCCGGAGGTCCCTCCGGCGCTCTCCCGGCCGGTGCCGTCACTGAGGAACACGTTGACCGTGGCCCCTTCCGGCAGGCGGCTTCCGGGGTCCGGGTTCACCGCGGCCACCGAACCCTCCGGCTCGGAGGAGCGCAGCGCGGTCCCCGACACGTTCACGGAGTAGCCGGCCTCCTCCAGCGCGGACACCGCCGCGGACTCCGGCATGCCGACCACGTCGGGCACGCCGCCGTCGTCGCCGGCCGGGCTGGCCTCTTCGTCCGCGTCGTCATCGTCGTCATCGTCGTTGGAGGAACGCGGTTCGGAGGTGGAACCGAATCGGCCGGGCGCGGACGCCAGCTGTTCGACCTCCAGGCCCTCGTGGGCACCGCGCATGGTCTCCTGCCAGATGGGCCCGGGGATCGTGGCCCCGTAGACCACCCCGAAGTACCGGTCGCCGATGGTGACGTTGCGCAGCGGGTACTGCTGCGGGCCGCGCGGGTCGCCGACGAAGACGGCGCTGGCCATCTGCGGGGTGAACCCGGCGAACCAGGCGGCCGCCGAACCGTCGGTGGTACCGGTCTTGCCCGCGGCGGGTCGGCCGATGCCGAGACTGGCCGCGGTACCGCCGTTGAAGGGCTGCGTCAGCAGGTAGGCGGTGCCGTCGGCGACGTCCTCATCGATGACCTGGTCGCACTCGGGCTCGATGTCGATCGTGGCACCGGCCTGGTTGTCCTCGATCTTGGTGATGGCCTGCGGTTCGCAGTACTGGCCGCCGGCGGCGAAGGTGGCGTAGGCGTTGGCCACCCGCAGCGGGGAGACCTCCTCACTGCCCAGGGTGAAGCTGCTGTTGGCGAGCGAGTTGGCGTTCTCCGTGAACAGGGTGCCGTCGGCGCGTCGCAGCCCCAGCTTCTCGGCCATCTCCATGGTGTTGCACAGCCCGGCCCGCGCCTGCAGTTGCGCGAAGAAGGTGTTGGACGAGGCCTTGGTGCCGGAGATCATGTTGTGGTTGCCCGCGTTGCTGTCACCCGCGTTGCTCAGCGACCAGCTCTCCAGGCGTCCGCCGTTGCAGGCGGTCTGTCCGCTCACCGTGGTGGAACTCGGCGAGTTGAAGGAGGTACTGAACGGCAGTCCCTGTTCGAGGGCCGCGGCCAGTGTGAACGCCTTGAAGGTCGAACCGGCCTGGAAGCCGCTGCTGCCGCCTCGGTCGGAGTCGGTGGCGAAGTTGATCGACGTCTCGCCGAGTCGGCTCTCGTCCGGTCCGTAGTTGCGGCTCTGCATCATGCCGAGGATGTGGCCGGTCCCGGGCTCGACGACGGCCTGCGCGGCCACCTTGCGGGACTCGTTCTCACGGGGCACCCACTTGTCCACGGCGGCCTGGCCGGCCTCCTGGGTCTGCGGGTCCAGGGTGGTGTGGATCTCCAGACCCGCGGTGCGCAACCAGCGGGCGCGCTCGGTCTCGTTGGGGCCGAACCGCTCGTCCTGTTCGATCTCCTGCACCACGTAGTCGCAGAAGAAGGGCTGGTCACTGGGTACACACCCGTTGGGCGGGGTGTCCAGTTCCAGTTCCAGCTTCTCCTCCTTGGCCTCGTCGGCCTCCGCCTCGCTGATGGCGCCCGTGGTGACCATGCGGTCGAGGACGACGTTGCGTCTCTCCTCGGTCTGTTCGGGGAAGAAACGGGGGTTGTACAGGTAGGGATAGCGGACCAGACCGGCGATGGTCGCGGCCTGGTGCAGTTCCAGATCGGCCGCGGACACCTGGAAGAAGTGCTGGGCGGCGGATTCGACACCGTAGGCGCCGTCGCTGAAGTAGGCGATGTTGAGGTAGCCCTCGAGGATCTCGTCCTTGGTCATCCGCTGTTCCAGGGCGACCGCGTAGCGCAGCTCCCGGATCTTGCGGGAGATCGTCTCCTCGCGGGCGTGGTCCAGTTCTTCCTGTGAGGTGGCCGCCTCGATCTGTACGTTCTTGACGTACTGTTGGGTGATCGAGGAAGCACCCTCGGTGTTCCCGCCCATCGTGCGGATGGCGGCGCGCAGGGTGCCCGACACGTCCAGGCCACCGTGCTCGTAGAAGCGGGAGTCCTCGATCGCCATGATCGCTTTGGTCATGTTCGGGGAGATGTCCTCGAAGTCGACCAGTTCACGGTTCTGGTCGAAGATCTCCGCGATGACGCCGCCCTCGGCGTCATAGATCGTCGAGCGTTGTGGAGGCGGAGGGGTCTCCAATTGGCTGGGCATGTCGAGAAAGCCGCTGGCGACGTTCCTGGCCGTGATCCCCAGGCCCCCGACCGCCGGCAGGGCCAACGCGGCGACCAGCAGGCCGGCGATCACGCCGACGACCATCAGTTGGCTGATTCTTTGAAGCAATGTCCCCTGACCCACCCCATCAGACTAAGTGACCGCGAACGCGATAAAGCGGTGCGATCGGTGTCGGACCCCGCTTGTTCATACGGAATCGACCGTGCCGTCGCACGAGCCGTGCCCCACGACCATCTTTTCACGGTTATCGCTGAACGATCCCGGTGCGGTTCGGCCGACGAGCACCTCCGCAGTGGTTGCGGGAGAGTGGTCGACCGGTCACGCAATGGCCCGCTCGGGCCATATCCATGAGATGGAATGTGGGTCGACCGGGTTCTGTCGGCGCGGCGGTCCGAACCGTACTTTCGAGATGTGGGGGTGAGGTGACAGTGAGGATGCCACCCACCCCGTCCGGTGACGGGAGGCCACCGTGCTCCCCTCCACTCAACCAGAGCACATCGACCACCCGTGACCACGAGACCCATCACACGTCTGGGAAGTGGGCCACATGTGGACCGATCAATGGACGACACGGGCTCTGTGCCGACGAATCGATCCCGACACGTTGTTCGTGCCGGGAGCGGCGCAGAACCAGGTGAAGGTCATCTGCCAGAGCTGTCCCGTGCGCACCGAGTGCTTGGCCGACGCACTCGACAACCGGGTCGAGTTCGGGGTCTGGGGCGGCATGACCGAACGCGAACGCCGTTCCCTGCTTCGAAAACATCCCGGTGTCAGTGACTGGGGGACGTTGCTGGAGGGCGCCCGTCGCGAGGGCGCCGGCGACCTGGCCCACTACGCGAGGACACGACAGAGTGCCTGAAAACCCCTACCGTTCGTCCCCCGCCAACGCCGATCCGATCTCCCGCAGCCCCGACAGGTCGTGCACGTCCTCGGGACGGGCGGCCACCTCCGTCACCCGGACATCGGGATGCGTGGCCCACATCCGTTCGCACAGCCGCAGTTCCCGCTCGCGCCTGCGCACACGTTCGGCGTGCAGCCGCAACGCCGCCACGGCCAACGGATGTGTGTCCGCCAGGGTGTCGGCCGCCGTCGAGGCCCGCTCGGCGCTCAAGCCGGCACTCGGGCCCTTGGACAGCGGATGGGTGCGGTTCACGACCAGCCCCGCCAAGGGCATCGTGTCCTCGGCGAGTCGCTTCACGAAGAAGGAGGCCTCGCGCATGGCGTCGGTGTCGGGCACGGCCACCACCACGAACGCGGTTCCCGGGGCGCGCAGCAGTCGGTAGGTGCGTTCGGCGCGCTCCTGGAACCCGCCGAACACCGTGTCGAAGGCGGCGACGAAGGATCTCAGGTCGCTCAGGAACTGGGCGCCCACGATCTTGCCCACCGCCGAGCCCACCATGTTCATCCCCGCGCCCAACAGCCGGAAGGCGCCCGAACCGGCCGGGCTCAGGAAGCGGATGAGCCTGCCGTCCAGGAATCGGCCGAGACGCTCGGGCGCGTCCAGGAAGTCCAGGGCCGAGCGGCTGGGCGGGGTGTCCACGACGATCAGGTCCCACTCACCGGACTGGCGCAACTGGCCCAGCTTCTCCATCGCCATGTACTCCTGCGTGCCGGAGAAGCTCGTGGAGAGGGTCTGGTAGAAGGGGTTGGCCAGGATTTGACGGGCCCGTTCCGGGTCGGCGTGCTCCCGCACGACCTCGTCGAAGGTCCGCTTCATGTCGAGCATCATCGCGTGCAGGCTGCCCTGGTCGGCCCGGCCCGCCCGGGGGACCCGGCCATCGTGGACGTCCAGGGAACCGGCCGTGACGGGCCGCGGCAACGGAACCGGACGCGGGGTGTTGTCCAGCTCCTCCAGCCCCATGGACTGGGCCAGACGCCGGGCCGGGTCCACGGTGATCACCACGGTGCGCCGCCCCCGTTCGGCCGCGCGCAGCGCCAACGCCGCGGCCGTGGTGGTCTTGCCCACGCCACCGGCACCGCAGCACACCACGATCCTCGTACCGGGATCGTCGAGCAGCGCGTCCACGTCCATCCGCCTCGGGCCGGGCCCCCGCGCTTCACCGGTCACCTGCGCACCCCCTGCTCTCTCAGCCGCCGGGCCAACCCGGTCAGCGCCGCCCGGTCCATCCCGCCTTCCAACCGGGGCAACTCCACCAGGGGGTGCCCCACGTCCTCCAACCCACCCCGTACCCGCAGCTCCAGCAGGTGTCGCAGCGCGTAGGACCGCACCTCCCCGGCGAGGTCGGCGGACAGACCCGCAGGGTCGGCCAACCCGGCGGCCTCGAGCCCCTCGGCGAGCGCCACCTCGTCCAGCTCTCCGACGGCCACGGCGGCCGACTCCGCCTCCTCCAGCAACCTCGGACCGACCATGTTCACCAGGACGGTGCCCGGCCGCAGCCCCAGCGCCTCGATCTCGGCGATCCCGTCCCGGGTCTCCTGGGCGGGCATCTCCTCCAACAGGGTCACGAAGTGCACCCTGGTCCGCTCCGAACGGATCACCGACATGGCGCGTTCGGCGTGCTTGTGGATCGGCCCCATCCGGGCGAGTCCCGCCACCTCGGAGTTCACGTTCAGGAACCGGCCGACGCGGCCCGTGGGCGGGGCGTCCATGACCACCGCGTCGTACTGGTGCGGTCCGTCCGGGGAACGACGTCCGCCCTCACGGCGCCGGACCGCTTCGGTTGCCTTTCCGGTCAACAACACGTCCCGCAGCCCGGGGGCGATCGTGGTCGCGAAGTCCACCGCGCCCAGCTTCGTGAGGGCCCGGCCGGCCCGACGCATCCCGTAGAACAGCTCCAGGTACTCCAGCAGCGCCGACTCCGCGTCCGCCGCCAACACCGAGACCGAACCGCCGCCGGGCGCGGACAGCATCTCGCGTTCCTCGTAGGGAAGGGGCGCGCTCCCGAGCAGGGAGGCCACCCCCTGCCGGCCCTCCACCTCCACCAGCAGCACCCGACCACCGTCGGCGGCCAGAGCCAACGCCAACGCCGTCGCCGCCGTCGTCTTCCCGGTGCCGCCCTTACCCGTCACGATGTGCAACCGGGTGCCGGCGAACGCTTCCCCTGGGCCACCGCCACGCGGTCCGTGTTCACGTTCGTTCACCCCACGGAGTCTATGTGGGCCTCCCCTTCGGGGACGGGCGGTGGGTGGGCGGTTCACCTGGTCCGTCCGGCGGGCCCGGGTGAGTAAGGTGGCGGCGTTGAGGTGCGGCCCTTCGGGCCGCCGGTCACCGAGAGGGGTAGAGACCAGATGACCAAGTGGGAGTACCAGAGCGTCGCGCTGCTGTCGCACGCCACCAAGCAGATCCTCGACGGTTGGGGCGATGACGGCTGGGAGCTCGTCAGCGTCGTCCCCGCGCCGCTGCCCGAGGGCGCCGACCCGCGCAACCAGCAGTACGTCGCTTACATGAAGCGGGCGAGGTAGCGATGGCCACCCCCGAAGAGCGCATCGCCGAGTTGGGCCTCACCTTGCCCGAGGTGGTGCCTCCGGTCGCCTCGTACACGCCCACCGTTCGCAGCGGTGACCACGTGTACGTCTCCGGTCAGCTCCCCTTCGTGGACGGAAAGCTGCCCGCCACCGGCAAGGTCGGCGCCGAGGTCGACGCGCAGACCGCGCAGGACCTGGCCGCCGTGTGCGTGCTCAACGGCATCGCCGCGGTGCGCGCGGAGATCGGTGACCTGTCCAAGGTCGTGCGGATCGTGAAGGTCGGCGGTTTCGTCGCCAGTGCCCCCGACTTCACCGGTCACCCCGGTGTGATCAACGGGGCCAGCGACCTGCTCGGCCAGGTCTTCGGCGAAGCCGGCGTGCACGCCCGCGCGGCCGTCGGAGTGGCGGCCCTGCCGCTGGACTCCCCGGTCGAGGTTGACATGATCGTCGAGGTCCGCTGACCGACCCGAGGACGTCCCGACGGCTCCCGGTGGGCGCGCGGGCACGGTGTGGCTTTTGCGAACGACAGGAGTGCTCCGATGACCGAGAACGAGGGTGTGGTCCGGCCTCGTCCCGCCGCCACCGTGATGCTGTTGCGTCCGGTGACGGATGTCGCGGGCGCCCCGGGAGGGCGGCCCATGGAGGTCCTGCTGATGCGCAGGGTTCCCTCCATGGGCTTCGCCCCGGGCGCCTACGTGTTCCCGGGAGGAAGGGTCGACGAGCGCGACGCCGACGGTGACCTGCCGTGGACCGGTCCGGCCCCTGAGGAATGGTCGAAGATCCTCGGTGTCGACGTGCCCATGGCCCGGGCCCTCGTCTGCGCCGCGGTCCGAGAGACCTTCGAGGAGACCGGCGTGCTGTTGGCCAGTGAACCGGAGCACGCGAGCGACACGGCCATCACCCTGGACACCGACACCGAGGACTGGGAGCGGGACCGGCTCGGTCTCATCGACCACTCGCGTTCGTTCACCGAGGTGTTGTCCCGGCGCGGCCTGGTGCTGCGCTCGGAGTGGTTGCGCGCCTGGTCGAGGTGGATCACACCCGCACGGGAACCGCGCCGTTACGACACCTGGTTCTTCACCGCCGAACTACCCCCGGGGCAGCGGCCTCGTGACGTGGGCGGGGAGGCCGACCACACCCAGTGGGTCGATCCCTCGGTGGTGGCCCCGGAATGGCACGCGGGGCGAATGCCGATGCTGCCCCCGACCGTCATCGCTTGCGCGGAGCTGGCGGACCGTCGGACCCTCGAAGGTGTACGAGACGCCCAACGGGATATCGTTCCCCTCGAACCGGAGGTTCGGGAGATGGACGGACATCTCCGTGTGGTCGCCCCGGACGGCACGGACTTTCCGTTGCCGAGACCGAACACGAGGACCTGAGAGCACGGCGCCCTGAGACCGACGTCGTGGGGACCGCCGATGGTGTGACGGACACGATGGAGTCGTTCGACGGTAGGGGCGCCCGGTCGCGGATAGGTATCCCACCATGGTCCCTTGGTCGTCCTTCAGACCGGTCCGGTTCCTGCGAGTGAAGCGAGGTGCGATGAGGATCGACGGTTCCGGGACGCTGCGCGCCGGTTGCGTGCTGTGCCCCAACCCTGGCCCGATGACCCTGGAGGGGACCAACACCTGGATCCTGCGTGAACCGGGAGCGCGGGGGGTCGTGGTCGTCGACCCCGGCCCGCACGACGAGCGGCACCTGGAACGGGTGGCTCGGACGGTACAGGAACAGGGCGCCCAGGTGCAGATGACCCTGCTGACCCACCGGCACTTCGACCACACCGAGGGTTCGCGGTACTTCGCCGAGTTGACCGGCGCCCCCGTGCACGCGGTGGACCCGAAGATGCGCCTGGGCGGGTCCGGGTTCGAGGACGGCCAGGTGATCGGCGCCGACGGTCTGGAACTCCGGGTCATCGCCACCCCCGGGCACACCGACGACTCGGTCTGCTTCCTGCTGGAGTCGGACGGCGCGATCCTCACCGGCGACACGATCCTGGGGCACGGGACCACCGTGATCGACGGGGACGACGGCCTGGCCCCCTACATGGACTCGATGTACCGCCTGCGCGACCTGGTCAGGGAATACCAGGTCCGGACGCTGTTGCCGGGGCACGGGCCGATCCTGACCTCCCCGCTCGCGGCCATCGACTCCTACATCGATCACCGTGAGTCGCGCCTGGAGCAGATCCGTGGTGCGGTACGGGCCGGTTCCACCAAGGTGGAGGAGATCATCGATCGGGTCTACCCGGACGTCGTGGAGAGCATCCGTCCGGCCGCGGCCTCCTCGGTACGGGCGCAACTGCGCTACCTGGCGGTCAAGGGCGAACTCCCCGAGGGCGTCGAGAACTGACCCGGTTCCGAGACCCGGAGGCGCTCGTCCCACGGCATCCCGGTCATCGGTACCCCTGAACACCGACCATCCCCGAACAGCGCTGCGGCCGTCACCCCGAGGGGCGACGGCCGCACAGCGTCATCGGGTGCTCGATCCCTCTAGCGGGCGCGGCGGCGCATCCGCTCGACGTCGAGCAGCACCACGGCCTTGGCCTCGATCCGCAGCCAGCCGCGCAGGGCGAACTCGGCGAGGGCCTTGTTGACCGTCTCGCGGGAGGCGCCGACCAGCTGGGCGAGCTCCTCCTGGGTGAGGTCGTGGTGGACGTGCAGGCCGTCGTCGCCCTCCTTGCCGAACTTGTCGGCGAGTTCGAGCAGGGCCTTGGCCACACGGCCGGGCACGTCGGTGAAGACCAGGTCGGCCATCACGTCGTTGGTGCGGCGCAGTCGGGCCGCCAGCGACTTCAGCAGCTGAAGACCCACCTGCGGGCGGCTGGACAGGAACGGCCGCAGGTCGTCGTGACCGAGCCCGGCGAGCACGGAGTCGGTGACGGCCACGGCGCTCGCGGTGCGCGGGCGCGGGTCGAACAGGGAGAGTTCACCGAACATCTCGCTGGGACCGAGCACGCCCAGCAGGTTCTCGCGGCCGTCCACGGCCGTGCGGGTCAGCTTCACCTTCCCGCTGAGGATGACGTACAGGCGATCGCCCTCGTCACCTTCGTTGAACAGCGTCTGACCGCGGCCGAGACGCACCTCGTTCACCGAGGAGCGGAGCGCGGTCGTGCCCTCCTCGTCCAGCGCCTCGAACAGAGGAGCCTTCCGGAGCACCTCGTTGATCTCGTCCACACGTCCTCCTAAAACCTGACCGTCAACAGTGTGACGTATATCGCAACCCGGTGGGAAACCAGGTCGTTACCTCGGCTTGTCCGCCGGGAGACAACGCGCCCACAACAGCCGACGTCAGCCCATACGATCCTAGTCGTCATCCGCCTGTCTCAAGGCGATCCGCGCCGCATGACCGGGACATTGGCCACAAAATCCCGATCACAGGCCGAAACGCCGACACGTCGTCTGTTCCGGCGGTCCGGGCCTACCCTCGCGGTAGGACGCCTACCCTGTGACGATGCCTCGTGACACCCCTGACGCACTCGCGAAGGAGCCCACTCCCACCGGTGAGAGCCGGTTGGCGCTGGTCCGACGCGCACGGAAGATGTACCGGGAGCTCTCCGAGCTCTATCCGGACGCCCACGCCGAACTGAACTTCACCACTCCCCTGGAGCTTCTGGTCGCGACGATCCTGTCGGCGCAGTGCACCGACAAGAGGGTCAACCAGGTCACTCCCGCGCTCTTCGCGCGCTACCCCGACGCCGAGGCCTACGCATCGGCCGGGCGTGAGGAGCTGGAGGAGATGATCCGTTCGACGGGGTTCTTCCGGGCCAAGGCCAACAGCCTGATCGGTTTGGGTCAGGCCTTGTGCGAACGGCACGGCGGTGAGGTTCCGGGAAACCTCACAGACCTGGTCAAACTACCCGGTGTAGGGCGAAAAACCGCAAACGTACTGCTCGGTAACGCCTTCGATGTGCCGGGGATCACGGTGGACACCCATTTCGGGCGACTCGTCCGGCGGTTCGGGTGGACCGAGGAGGAGGACCCGGTCAAGGTCGAGCACGCCATCGGCGAGCTCTTCCCACGCAAGGACTGGACGATGCTGTCCCACCGTGTGGTCTGGCACGGTCGGCGGGTCTGCCACGCGCGCCGCCCCGCCTGTGGGGCCTGCGTGGTGGCGCACTGGTGCCCGTCCTTCGGGGAGGGTCCCACGGATCCGCCGACCGCGGAGAAACTGTTGCGCATGCGTTCGTTCGCCTGAGCCGGTTCCGAGGTCCGCTCCGGACCCGGGCGCGGACCCGGCCCGGGTCCGACCGGAGACCGCTCCCCGGTGCAGGTGAGGCCCGGTCTCCGGGAAGCACTCGGCTGCAGTTTGTACCCTGATCACGTGAGTGCGCACACATCGGCCCCCGAGACCGTGGTGGAACACGAGAGCTCCCACCATCAGATGACCGGTTGGGAACCACCCGGATGAACCGCCCGGACGTCTTCCGCGACGAGTGTCCCGTGAGACGTCCACACCCTGGCCAAAGACGACGGCGCGATGACCCCGGAACAGGTTCCCTCATGAACTCGACCCCGCTCTGGCTGTCCGCCCTCGCGGACGCCGCCCGGACCATGCCGGTGCCCGAACCCATGCGCCCGCCGGCGCGAGGAGGCCGTGAGTCGGCCGTCCTCATCCTGTTCGGTGAGACCGACCGCGGACCCGACCTGCTGCTCATCCAGCGCAAGGCCGGGCTCCGCCGGCACGCCGGCCAGCCGGCCTTCCCCGGTGGCCGGATCGAACTCACCGATCCCTCACCCGAGGCCGCCGCCCTGCGCGAGGCCGAGGAGGAGACCGGGGCGATCCCCGCCGGGATCGACGTGGTGGGCCGGCTGCCCGAGCTCTACCTGAGCTTCAGCGACTTCCGTGTCGCACCCGTGCTCGGTTGGTGGCGCGAACCGTCCGAGGTGCGAGCGGCGGACGTCGACGAGGTCGCCGCGGTCTCCCGCGTCCCCATCGCCGACCTGGCCGACCCGGCCAACCGGGTCAAGGTGCGCTACGGCGACGGGTCGATGTGGGGCCCGGGCTTCCGGGTCGACGGCATGCTCGTGTGGGGCTTCACCGGAAAGATCATCGACGAGCTGCTCGTGCTCGGCGGATGGGAACTTCCGTGGCGCGTCCGGGGTCTCACAGACGAGTTCGAAGCCACCCCGCAGGGACTGCGTCCGGTCGGTTAACCGCTCACCCTTTGGAGGACAACCGTGCTCGACGCGGTTCTGGTCGTCCTGTTGCTGCTGTTCGCGGTGACCGGCTACCGACAAGGCTTCATCGTCGGGGTGTTCAGCTTCGTCGGTTTCATCGGCGGAGGCGTGATCGCCGCCCTGACCGCACCCGGGCCGATCCAGAACTGGATCGAGGATCCGGGGCGACAGGCTCTGCTGGCGATCGCGGTGGTGTTCCTGGCCGCCGCGCTCGGCCAGTTCCTCGCCTCCTACCTGGGCACCCTGGTGCGCAACAAGGTCACCTGGGACTCGGCGCGCGTCGTGGACGCCCTGGGCGGGGCGCTCATCAGCGGCCTGTCCGTACTGCTCGTGGCCTGGTTCATCGGCAGCACGGTCGCCAATTCGGCGCTTCCACACGTCTCCCAGCAGGTCAGGGACTCGCGGATCCTCCAGTCGGTGGACACGCTCATGCCCGACGCCGCACACCAGGGCTTCTCCACCTTCCGGCGGGTGGTGGACCAGAGCGCGTTCCCGCAGGTCTTCAGCGGTCTGGGCACGGGGGAGCTCGCCGAGGTGGAGCCGCCGGACCCGGATGTGCTCACCACGCCCGAGCTCATCGAGTCGAGCCGCAGCGTGGTCAAGGTCCTGGGCACCGCCCCTTCGTGCCAGCGGCGTGTGGAGGGGACCGGGTTCGCCTACGGGGAGGACCGCATCATGACCAACGCGCACGTGGTCGCCGGGGTCACCGACGACATGCGCGTGGTCACCAGGGACGGCCACCAACTGCCCGCGACCCTGGTGCTGTTCGACGCCCAGCAGGATCTGGCGGTGCTGCACGTGCCCGGCCTGGATCTGAGCCCGCTGGACTTCAACCACGAGGCGGACCAGGGCGACGACGCCGTCGTTGCGGGTTTCCCGCGCAACAGCGGCTTCACCGCGGTGCCCGCGCGTATCCGGGCGAAGCAGACCGCGCAGGGGTCTGACTTCTACCACTCCCAGCAGGTGAGTCGGGAGATCTACCAGGTTCGCGCGGTGGTGCGTCCCGGTAACTCCGGTGGCCCGTTGCTCGCCCCGGACGGAACGGTCTACGGGGTCGTGTTCGCGGCCGCCACCAACGAGGACGAGACCGGTTACGTGCTGACCGCCGACGAGGTCGAGGAGAACGCCCAGGAGGGGCTGACCGCCACTTCCGAGGTCTCGTCCCAGACCTGTGACTGAGCCGGCCCCAGCGCGCCGTACAGCGCCGTCCCGGGCCGGTCCCGGGACGGCGCGGCGGTAGACGGGGCCGTGAGGACGTTCGGGAGACGGGCGTAGGACCGCGAACACGAAGGGGGCGCCTCCCCGGTCGGGAAGGCGCCCCCTCGTCGTATCGTCTCGGCGGCCCGGCCATCCGGTCATGGAGACCGGGTCGCCGAACAGCGTCAGTTCGAGCTTGGATCCCGGGTTTGGTCGGTGCCCAGAGGCCAGCTCATGCGCACCACCGTTCCCAGTTCCTGCGGCTCGATGCTCACCTCGTCCGCGAGACCGGTGATCACCGCCAGGCCGAGGCCGGGGGAGAACCCGGAGATGCCCCCGGGAGGGGTGTCATCGCCATCGAGGAAAAGGCCATCGAGTATGGGTTCGACATGGTTGATGGTCTCGTCCGAGTCCTTGGAGGGGGCTCGATCGGAGACCACGACCTCGAATCGTCGTGTGGCGCTCCCGTTGGCGCGTGCTGCTCGGCTCGTGGTGTCGGTGCGGGGCTCCGACACCGGATCAGCTCCGCTCCCGTCGATCAGCTGGAGCAGGATCGGCTGCGTCGGGCAGTGCAGCTTGTGCGCCGCCACCGCCCGAGAGCAGGCCTCACCGACCGCCAGCCTGATCTCATCGATCGCGGAGGCGGCGATTCCCGCCCGCCGTGCGACGGTCGCGGCCATGAGCCGAGCCGTACGCACGTGAGCGGGGAGCGCGCTGATCGTGAGCGTGATGGTTGCCATCGCTCGCTCTGGGTTACTTCGCGGAGCGCTTGTCGATGGCTTCCTGCACCGTGTCGTGGATGCCGAACACCTTGGTCAGGCCGGTGATCCGGAAGATCTTCAGGATCCGCTCCTGGGTGCACACCAGGTCCAGTGTCCCGTCATGAGCACGGACGCGCTTAAGCCCGCCCACAAGCACACCGAGGCCCGTCGAGTCCAGGAACTCCACCTTCTCCATGTTGACCACGAGGTAGAAGTTGCCCTTGTTCACAAGGTCGATGAGCAGCTCGCGAAGTCGGGGCGCGGTATAGACATCGATCTCACCCTCAACGACGACGATCTCGGTGTCGCCCTCGGTGTAATGATCAAGCTTCAAGTCCACTAGTCCTCCAGCGCCGAACCGCGAATTCTCGCGAATGGTCTCTGCCGGGCGTTACCCCACCAGCACGCATTCAACCACGGGTGTCCTGAGTGTCTGCCCGCCCTGGGGACGGGAAAACGGTGACCCCGCGCAACTCTTCCCTCGGATGTCACACTGAAACCGATGTGCGTCGGTGCCCGAGCCGTGCCCGGAGGGCCGTGTGCTCTGTGAACGTGTCCAGTGAGAGGGGTTCTCGATGAGACGGTCGGAGCCCGTGCTCCCCGGTGTGTGGCGTGACGACACCCGGTACCCGCAGGTCACCCACATCGAGCATGTGACCCGGAACGCGGGAGTGAGCGGGGACTGGCCGGAGTGGACAGCTCCCCACCTGGTCGAACGGCTGGCCGAACAGGGGATCACGAAGCCGTGGTCCCACCAGACGGCAGCCGCCGACCTCGCACGTTCGGGCCGCGATGTGATCATAGCCACCGGCACCGCCTCGGGAAAGTCGCTCGCCTTCCTCATGCCCGCCGTGGACTCGATCGACGCGGGTGGAACGGTGCTTTACCTCTCACCGACCAAAGCTCTCGCCCAGGACCAACTCCGGTGGATTACGGACCTGGGGCTTTCCGACATGCGTGCGGCCGTATATGACGGTGACACCTCCCCGGAAGAGCGCACCTGGGTACGCGAACACGCCGGCTACGTGCTCACCAACCCGGACATGCTGCACCACGGGATGCTCCCCAGGCACGGCGCGTGGGCCCGCTTCCTGCGGCGACTCCGCTACGTGGTGATCGACGAGGCGCACCGGTATCGAGGGGTGTTCGGGTCGCACGTCGCCCAGATCCTGCGGCGTTTGCGCAGGGTGTGCGCCCGCTATCGTTCGGAACCGGTTTTCGTGCTGGCCTCGGCCACCTCCGGATCCCCGGCGGAGAGCGCCACCCGGCTGACCGGTGTGCCGGTGACCGCGATCAGCGAGGACGGCTCGCCGCGACCGGGTCTGTCCGTGGCCCTCGTGGAACCGGAGATGACCGACCTCACCGGTGAGCAGGGTGCGCCGATCCGTCGTACCGCGCCTTCTCAGGCCGCCGAGATGCTGGTCGACCTGGTGCGGGACCGAGTGCGGACCCTGGTGTTCGTGCGTTCCCGGCAGGGTGCGGAGGTGGTGGCGCTGACCGCCCGGCGGATGCTCACCGAGCAGGGCGAACACGACCTGGCCGAACGGGTGGCGGCCTACCGCGGCGGGTACCTGGCCGATGACCGGCGGAGCCTGGAGGAATCGCTCCGCTCGGGAGATCTGCTGGGTCTGGCCAGCACGAACGCCCTCGAACTGGGGGTGGACATCAGCGGGTTGGACGCGGTGCTCATCGCCGGATGGCCGGGAACGCTGGCCTCCCTGTGGCAGCAGGCCGGGCGCGCGGGTCGTCGCGGCAACGACGCGCTGGCCGTGTTCATCGCCCGGGACGATCCCCTCGACACGTACCTGGCCCACCACCCCGAGGCCATTTTCGGTCGGTCGGTCGAGGCCACCGTCCTCGATCCGGAAAACCCGCACATCCTCGGTCCACACCTGTGCGCGGCCGCCCAAGAGCTCCCGATCACCCGTGCCGACTTCGATCTCTTCGGAGGGACCACTCAGGAGCGACTCGACGAACTCGTGGCGCGAGGGCTGCTGAGAAAACGTCCACGGGGCTGGTTCTGGACCAGCAATGAGAGGGCCAGTGACCTCGCCGATATTCGCGGTTCGGGTGGTCCACCCGTGCAGATCGTCGACACGGGCAGCGGCCAACTGCTCGGAGAGATCGACGAGGCGGCCGCGCACGGCACCGTCCATCCCGGCGCCGTCTATCTCCATCAGGGGATCACCCACCTGGTCGACGATCTCGACCTGGACGAGGGCGTGGCCCTGGTGCACACCGCCGAGCCGCCCTACAGCACGTGGGCCCGCGACACCACGGACATCACCATCCGCTCCGTGCTGCGCCAGGAGACCTGGCCGAGCGGCGCGAGCGTGCACTTCGGAGAGGTCGAGGTGGTCCGTCAGGTGGTGGGGTTCCTCAAACGGGACGTGCGCACCGGTTCGGTCCTCGGTGAACAGCCCCTCGACATGCCCGAACGCACTCTCCAGACCCGCGCGGTCTGGTGGACGCTGACGGAGGAGGGCGAGAACCGGCTGCGCAAGGAGGACGTGGGTCTGTTGGGCGCCGCCCACGCGGCCGAACACGCCTCCATCGGCATGTTGCCCCTGTTGGCCACCTGCGACCGCTGGGACATCGGAGGCGTCTCCACCTCCCTGCACCCCGACACCGGTCGTCTGACGGTGTTCGTCTACGACGGATACGAGGGCGGTGCCGGATTCGCCGAACGCGGTCACGCCGCCGCCCGCGCGTGGCTCACGGCGACCCGGGCGGTGATCGCCGACTGCGAGTGCGAACAGGGGTGCCCCTCCTGCATCCAGTCGCCCAAGTGCGGCACGGGCAATGAGCCGTTGAGCAAGTCCGGCGCGCTACGGCTGCTGGACGAGGTCCTCGGCGAGGTCACC
>NZ_DYZD01000240.1 GCF_020741345.1 Nocardiopsis listeri | reverse complement strand
ACCTCGGTGGTGGTACCTTCGACGTCTCCCTCCTGGAGGTCGGTGACGGCGTCGTGGAGGTCAAGGCGACCAACGGCGACAACCACCTCGGTGGCGACGACTGGGACCAGAAGGTCGTCGACTGGCTGGTGGAGAAGTTCAAGAACTCCAACGGCGTCGACCTGGCCAAGGACAAGATGGCGCTGCAGCGTCTGCGCGAGGCCGCCGAGAAGGCCAAGATCGAGCTCTCCAGCTCCAGCGAGACGCAGATCAACCTGCCCTACATCACCGCTTCGGCCGAGGGCCCGCTGCACCTGGACGAAAAGCTCACCCGTGCCGAGTTCCAGCGTCTGACCGCCGACCTCGTCGAGCGCACCAAGGTGCCGTTCCAGCAGGTCATCAAGGACGCCGGGATCGCCCTGGACCAGATCCACCACATCGTGCTGGTCGGTGGCTCCACCCGTATGCCCGTCATCGCCGAGCAGGTCAAGGAGATGACCGGCGGCAAGGACCCGAACAAGGGCGTCAACCCGGACGAGGTCGTGGCCATCGGTGCCGCGCTGCAGGCCGGTGTGCTCAAGGGTGAGGTCAAGGACGTCCTGCTGCTGGACGTCACCCCGCTGTCGCTGGGCATCGAGACCAAGGGCGGCGTGTTCACCAAGCTCATCGAGCGCAACACCACCATCCCGACCAAGCGGTCGGAGATCTTCACGACGGCCGACGACAACCAGCCGTCCGTGCAGATCCAGGTGTACCAGGGTGAGCGCGACATCGCTCAGTACAACAAGAAGCTGGGCGTCTTCGACCTGACCGGTCTGCCCCCGGCGCCGCGCGGTGTCCCGCAGATCGAGGTCGCCTTCGACATCGACGCCAACGGCATCGTGAACGTCACCGCGAAGGACCTGGGCACCGGCAAGGAGCAGTCGGTCACCATCTCCGGTGGTTCGGCGATGTCCAAGGACGACATCGACAAGATGGTCCGCGAGGCCGAGCAGTACGCCGAGGACGACCGCAAGCGTCGCGAAGAGGCCGAGGTCCGCAACAACGCCGAGTCCCTCGTCTACCAGACCGAGAAGGTCATCACGGACAACGAGGACAAGATCCCGGCGGACGTGCGGTCCGAGACCGAGGCGGCCGTCTCCGAGCTGAAGACCGCTCTGGAGGGCACCGACACCGAGGCCATCCGCACCGCCAGCGAGAAGGTCGCCCTGGCCAGCCAGAAGATCGGCTCGGCCATCTACAGCCAGGGCCAGCAGGGTGAGGGCGCCCAGGCCGACGGCGCGAGCGCGGACGGTTCCGCCGACGACGCCGACGTCGTGGACGCCGAGATCGTCGACGAGGACAACGGCAAGGGCGACAAGTCCTGACGCGTGGTCCGGTAAGAGTCGAGGAAGGAGGGAACGTCGGACATGGCGCTGTCGGATAAGAACAGCCCCGACTCCGGTGACGGTGACGAGACCCAGGGTCCGGTGATCCGCGACAACCGCAGGATCGATCCCGAGACCGGCGAGGTCCGCAAGCCCAAGGTCGAGGAGACCAAGGAGTCCGAGGCGGACGACGCCGAGGAACCCGAGGTCGTCGAGGCCGAGGTCGAGGACATCCCCGAGGTCCCGGACACCCCCGAGTCGGTGGTGAGCGAGGCCATCAACGCCGACGAGCGGGTCGTCGAACTCACCAACGACATCAAGCGGGTGCAGGCGGAGTACTCCAACTACCGCAAGCGTGTCGAGCGTGACCGTGTGGCCGTCCGTGAGGTCGCCACCGCCCAGGTCATCGGCGAACTGCTGCCGATCCTGGACGACATCGGTCGCGCCCGGGAGCACGAGGAGCTCACCGGCGGGTTCAAGGCGGTGGCCGAGTCCCTGGAGGCGACGGCGACCAAGCTGGGCCTGGTGAAGTACGGCGAGCAGGGTGACGAGTTCGACCCGAACGTGCACGAGGCGCTCACCCTCGTCCCGGTTCCGAACATCTCCGTCCAGTCGGTGATCGAGGTGTTCCAGCCGGGGTACCGGATCGGTGAGAGGGTCCTCCGCCCGGCCCGTGTGGTCGTGGGAGAACCCACCGGTGACACTCCGGAGGCATCCGAAGAGGACACCGAAGACACCTCCGCCGAGAAGGGCGAGGACGAGAAGTAACGGGCTGTGGCCGTGACCGGCATGAGATCGTCGGTCACGGCCACAGGTCGACCCCGGCCCCACGCGGCCGGGATCCACGTGGAAACATCGGACGCAACCGGCACCAGCGGGGAGAAGGCACCAGTCGATGAGCACCAAGGACTACCTGGAGAAGGACTACTACAAGGTCCTCGGAGTCTCAAAGACCGCCACCAAGGACGAGATCCGCTCGTCCTACCGCAAGCTGGCCCGGGAGAACCACCCCGACGCCAACCGTGACGATCCGAAGGCGGAGGAACGCTTCAAGGAGATCTCCGAGGCGTACAACGTCCTGTCGGACGAGAGTCGCCGCAAGGAGTACGACGAGGCGCGTTCGATGTTCGGTGGCTCGTACCGGCCCGGTGGCGGCACCGGCCCGGGCGGGTTCGACATGAGCGACATCTTCGGTCAGGGCGGTGGCGGTGGCGGCGCCCCCGGCGGTGAACGGCTGAGCGACCTGTTCGGCGGGCTGTTCGGCAACCGCGGGCGGACGGGCCAGGCGACCCGCAGCCGACGCGGTTCCGACATCGAGACCGAGACGACACTGAGCTTCCGGGAGGCCGCGGACGGGGTGACCCGTTCGTTCCAGCTGAGCAGCGACGCGGCGTGTCCCACCTGTAAGGGCACGGGCGCGCGCGCCGGCACGGCCCCTCGAATGTGCCCGAAGTGCTCCGGCACCGGGCACGAGAGCACCAACCTGGGCGGCTTCTCGCTGTCCGAGCCGTGCAGCGAGTGCAAGGGACGCGGCCTGGTGGTCGACGACCCCTGCCCCACCTGTTCCGGCAGCGGACGCGGCAAGAGCACGCGCAGCATCCAGACCCGCATCCCCGGCGGCGTGTCCGACGGGCAGCGGATCCGACTCAAGGGCAAGGGGGCGCCGGGCGAGAACGGCGGCCCCGCCGGTGACCTGTACGTCGTCGTCCATGTGAAGGATCACCCGGTGTTCGGTAAGAACGGCGACAACGTCACCATCACGGTCCCGGTGACCTTCCCCGAGGCGGCGTTGGGCGCCGACGTCCGGGTTCCGACCCTGGGCGGTTTCCCGGTGACGGTGAAGGTCCCGCCGGGCACCCAGAACGGGCGCACGCTGCGGGTTCGCGGCAAGGGCGCCACTCGCAAGGACGGCACCATCGGCGACATGCTGGTCACCTTCGAGGTCAAGGTGCCGCAGACACTCAACGACGACGCTCGCGAGGCGTTGGAGAAGTTCCGCGCGGCGACGTCGGACTACGACCCGCGTGACGGACTCGAAGCGCGGGCGAAGGGCGCGTGAATGTCGTGAACGATCCTTCCTTCGGAGTCGACGCCCCGGTCTACGTCATCTCCGTGGCCGCGGAGTTGGCCGGTATGCATCCGCAGACGCTGCGGCAGTACGACCGGCTGGGGATCGTCTCGCCCGGTCGCACTTCCGGGCGGGGCCGTCGTTACTCCATGCGTGACGTGCAGACGCTGCGTGTCGTGCAGCGCCTGTCGCAGGAGGAGGGCATCAACCTCGCCGGGATCAAGCGGATCCTGGAACTGGAGGACGAGGTCGAGCAACTGCGTGAGCAGGTGTTCCACCTTGCCAACGAACTGGAGGCGGCGCGCCGGGCGGTGTCCCGGCGCGGCCGTCCGGCCCACCCCGAGAGCGGGTCCGCGCGTGGGGAGCTGGTACGCCGCACCCGCGTGACGATCTTCAACACGGCCGACCCGGAAGAGCGCCCCGAGCGGGGCGGCGGGCTCGGGGACGACGGGGACGCCCGCGACACGGGCGGTTCCGACCGGTAGTAGGGGCCGGACCTTCGGGTTCGGGCCTCGCGAGCTCCACGCCTATTGCGCGGTGGGGTCGGCCACTCGACATTACCCTGAGTGAAACTTCATGTGAATGGAGTCACGGATCATGAATTACAAGCTCACCCAGAAGAGCCAGGAGGCTCTGGCCGCCGCCATTCGTCAGGCCACCACCGACGGCAGCCCGCAGACCGAGCCCCTGCACCTGTTGAACGCCCTGCTGGACCAGGCGGAGGGCATCACCCGACCGCTGCTCAAGGAGGTCGGGGTCGACCCCGACCGGCTCAAGGACAAGGTCGAGTCGGCCATCGGAGCCCTGCCCAAGGTGGCGGGTTCCACGGTCAGCTCCCCCAGTTCCTCACGGCAGCTCATCGTCTCCATCAACACGGCCGCGCAGCGCGCCCAGCAGATGGAGGACGAGTTCGTCTCCACCGAGCACCTGTTGGTGGGGTTGGCCGCCGACGGCGGCGAGGCGTCCCGGCTTCTCAAGGACGCCGGGGCGACCCCGGAGGGCCTGTTGGAGGCCTTCGAACAGGTCCGTGGCACCGGTCGGGTCACCTCGGAGAACCCCGAGGACACCTACCAGTCCCTGGAGAAGTTCGGTGTGGACCTGACCGAACGCGCCCGCGAGGGCAAGGTCGACCCGGTCATCGGTCGTGACGGCGAGATCCGTCGGGTCATCCAGGTGCTCAGCCGCCGCACCAAGAAC
>NZ_DYZD01000239.1 GCF_020741345.1 Nocardiopsis listeri | reverse complement strand
GAGGCCCCCACCGACACCATCGACGTGTCGGTGACCACCACCGGTGACGAGGAGGAGGTTCTCACCGAGGCCCGGGGCGTGCGCGCCGACGGCATGTGGACCGAGTGGCACCCGGCCCGATCGGGCGGGGGCCGCGTGGCCCTTCCCTCCGAGGTCACCGAGGTGCAGCTGCGCGTCGAGATGTCCGCCGCGGGAGAGAGGAACGACACCTCCGTCACCGACGTGCGTCTGCGCCCCGTGGAGACCTCGTCCACCGAGACCGACACCGGCGCGGACGATTCGGTGCGGGACGACGACGTACCCGTCCCCTACTCCGCCCGGCTCTTCGCCACCCGCATCGGCCTGGTCGGCAACACCACCGCCAACGGCCACACCGTGCGCCCCGACGACCACTTCGTCGCCCTGCCCTCCCGCAGGGGTCTGGCCAACCGCGGCGGCGGCGAGTACACCGTCCGGGTGTGCACCACCGGCGAACTCGGTCCGGACGCCTCGGGCGACACCGAGAACCACAAGGCGCGCTGCGCCTACCTGCCGGTGTGGGACGTGGGCCCCTGGAACATCACCGACGATCACTGGAACGAGGACCGTGAGTCCTGGCGCGATCTGGACCGGGGCCGCCCCCAGTCCCAGGCCGCCTTCACCGAGGGACACAACGGTGGACTGGACGGGTTCGGTCGCCGCGTGCAGAACCCGGCCGGCATCGACCTGGCCGACGGAGCCTTCAACGAGGCGTTGCAACTTCCCACCAACGGCTGGGTCCGGGTCGACTACCTGTGGACCGCCGAGTACCGCGATCGCGCGGAGATCGTCACGGACACCCGAAGCGATCCGGTGATCGTGCGCACCGGTCCCTCCACCCAGCACGACACCGTCGGTCTGGCCGCGCACAAGGCCAACGTCGACGTGGCCTGCCAGGTGGTCGGCGACCCCGCCAGTGGACCTAACGGCACCGGAGACGTCTGGTACCGGATCGGGGAGGACCACTACGTTCCGGCGGTCTTCGCCTCGGGCGGCTCCGACGCCCCGCGGTGCCTGCCCGACCAGCCCTGAGCCGGCTTCGGGTCAGTCGCGGGTGCGGATCACCACGGTTCCGGCGACGCGGTCGTGCAGGGCGCGTTCCCGGTCGTCGCCGAACATGGCCATCGACTCCCCGAGTGAGAACAGGTGGCCCAGACACGGCACCGACTGCGGCAGGCAGAACAGCATGGACCGGCCGATGGCCTGGCCCTGGTTCAGTTTGCCGCCGTCCGCCGCGTCGACCACCTTGATGCCCACCATCATCTTGCCGAGGGTTCTTCCCCAGGCGATCAGGTAGAGCCAGTCGTAGAAGAACAGCAGCAGGCCCCAGCCGAAGAGGAACAACGAGCCCCAGAGGGCTCCTTCCGCGTCGCTGGTTCCGCCCTCTCCTCCGGTGGCCAGGGCCGTGAAGAGCACCATCACGACGAAGAACGAGAAGGCGGCGATGGTCGCCAACACCGCGTCGATGGCCCGGGCGACCAGGCGGATACCGAACCCGGCGGGACGCGCCGGTGGCGGGGGCGGAGGAGGCGGAGGAGCCGGCTGTGCGGGAAGGGGGCCTCCGTAGGACCAACCACCGCTCTGCGGGGGCGGCCCGGCCTGATACGGGTCTTGAGGGTTCCAGTAGGGCGAGGAGGGCATGCGACCGCCGGTTCCTTGGGTCGAAGGGGTTCAACGAGCGGGGATCAAATGCAGAGTACCCAGCGGTGGGACCCACCGACCACACGACGAGGGGCGGCCGTGGCCGCCCCTCGTCATACGGTCTCGTCCGTCCGAAGACCGGACGTTTCACACGCCGTAGGGCACTGCTCCGATGATCTCCACACCGAGGCTCTTGCCGTTGGGGAGTTCGTAGCTGACGGTCTCGCCCACACGCTTGCCGTTGATCGCGGAACCGAGTGGGGACTTGGGAGAGTACACGTCGATGGGGGATCCGCTCTCCTCCCTGGAGGCGAGCAGGAAGGTGACCTCCTCGTCGTCACCTTCGAACATGATGGTGACGGTCATGCCGGGTCCGACCACGCCCTCGATACGGGGCGTTTCGCCGACCCTCGCGGTGCGCAGGATCTCGGTGAGCTGGAGGATGCGGGCCTCCATCTTGCCCTGCTCCTCCTTGGCGGCGTGGTATCCGCCGTTCTCCTTGAGGTCGCCCTCCTCTCGGGCGGCCTCGATCTTCTCCGCGATCTCGATGCGCCCACGCCCCGACAGGTGGTCCAGCTCGGTCTTGAGCCGGTCGTACGCCTCCTGGGTGAGCCAGGTGGCGTTGTCATCGCGGGTCTGGGTCACGGGAACTCCTTGTGTACTAGTAGCAAAGGCCACCAGGCGGCCAGAGCTGAACTTACGAGAATATCACCGAGCGCGATCACGCGCCCGGTGTCCGTGCTCTCGGGGTTCCGCCCCGTTCCTGGTACCCGGTCGGGGAGGACTCGGTCGGTCAGTCTTGCGAACCTTGTTCCCTGCAAGAGGCCACTTCTACCGTGCCGGCCTGACGAACCGTCTCGATGCTCGCCTCGACCATGCGGTTACCGGCCTCGACCTCGACCCTGCTCGTACCCACCTCGACCATCTGCTCGTCCAACGCGCGCAGCAGGCACTCGGCGCCCTCCTTGCTGTTCACCTCGAAGGAGATCCGCGCCTCGTCGGCCGATGGCGCCGTGACCGTCACCACCTGGTGGTACACGCCACCACCCAACCCGCTGTAGCTCATCACGGAGAGCCCCCAACCAAAGGTGACCGCCACCGCGAAGATGGTGCCGACGACGAAGAAGACGGGCCCGTTGCCGTGGCGCTTACGGAGCGCTGGAGCTGTGTCGGCACTGTTCACGGCATCATCTTCCGGGGTCGCTGACATTGGGAATCTCCGAGCGAGGGGATGGTGTTGTCTAAGATATCCCCGACCCGACAGCCCCCCTACGCGGCCCGCACGTGAGTCGTCCGACGTCGTGGATCACCGGGGGTACGGCCGTGCCCCCGCCCAGAGGTCGTCCGGGTCGTCGACCGAGCCAAGGAGAATCCTTCGTTGTCCGAGCGCCTGCGGCTTATGGCCGTCCATGCCCATCCCGATGACGAGTCCAGCAAGGGCGCGGCCACCATGGCGCGCTATGTCCAAGAGGGCGCGGAAGTGCTGGTCGTCACCATGACCGGTGGTGAACGCGGTGACATTCTCAACCCCGCGATGGAACGCCCGGAGATCCGGGAGAACATCACCGAGGTACGCCGTCAAGAGATGAACCGGGCCCGCGAGATCCTGGGGATCGAGCAGGAGTTCGCCGGTTTCGTCGACTCGGGTCTGCCCGAGGGCGATCCGCTGCCGCCCCTGCCCGAGGGGTGCTTCGCCACCCTTCCGGTGGAAGAGGCCGCGGCCCCCCTGGTCGAGGCGATCCGCCGGTTCCGTCCGCACGTGATCCTCACCTATGACGAGAACGGCGGCTACCCGCACCCCGACCACATCATGACCCACAAGGTGTCGATGCACGCCTTCGACGCCGCGCCCGAACCGGACGCCTACCCGGGCACCGGCGACCCGTGGCAGCCCCTCAAGCTGTACTACTTCGTGGGCTTTCCTCCCGAGCGCTTCGACGCGCTCGCCGAGGTCCTGGCCGAACGCGGCCTGGAGAACCCCTTCGAGGACTGGGCCGCGCGGATCAAGGACAGCGATCGGCGTCGCTGGGAGATCACCACGCGGGTGCACTGCGGTGAGTACTTCGACGTCGCGCACGACGCCCTGCGGGCCCACGCCACCCAGATCGACCCGAACGGCTTCTGGTTCGCGGTGCCCAACGAGATCGTGGCCGAGGCCTGGCCGACCGAGGACTACCACCTGGTCCGTTCCCTCGTGGACACCGAGGTCCCGGAGAAGGACCTCTTCGCGGGGGTCCGGGAAGCAATGAGAGTATGAACGACATGAACACCCTTCTCGCGTCCACGATGGTGCTCGCCGACAGCTTCTCCTTGGACAAGGACACGGTCACGCCCGGCGTCATGGGCTTCCTCGCCATCTTCGCGATCGGTGTGGCCCTGTTCTTCCTCATGCGCAACATGACGGGCAAGCTCGAGGGTGTCTCGGAGCGCGCCGAGGAGGCCGGAGAGAAGAAGCCGTCCAGGCCGAACATCTACGCGAGCGAGGCCGCCGGGCCCGCGAAGGTCGATGCCACGAAGGTCGAGGCCTCCGGTTCGGAGAAGGCCGACGACGGCACGGACAAGGGTTAGTTCTTGTGGGACCGGAGCATCCTGCGTTGGGTGCTCCGTCCCATGGCCACCGCCATCGGTAGTCCCCACAGCCCGAGCCTGGGCAGGGCGTCGGCGAGCCGGGACTGCCACCCCCGCCACCGGGGCAGGATCGTCACGGGGCGAGGCCGGTCGAGGATTCGGCCGACGGCCCTGACCACCTCTTCCGGACGCAGCAGTCTGCCCGAGAACGACAGCGCCGATTCGGGGTCGTCGAGTTTGTCGTGCAGCATCGGCGTCCAGATCCCGTCCGGGCACACGCACGAGATGTCGATGTCGCCTATCCCGGCCAGTCGCAGGTCGGCGAGGGTGCTGAGACTGAAGCCGATGGCGGCGTGCTTGGACCCGGCGTACACGGCCTCGCCGGGCACGGCCGTGATCCCGGCCAGGGACACGATGTTGACGATGTGACCACCTCCCCGTCCGCGCATGGTCCGGATCGCCGTCACGGTGCCGTTGACGGTGCCCAGACCGTTGACGCCGAACAGCAGGGACCGGGTCGCCTCGTCCTGTTCCCACGCCGGTCCGGTGACCAGCACCCCCGCGTTGTTCACCCACACGTCCAGTCGTCCGGCGCGGGCCAGGATCTCGTCGCCGGCCGCGACGACCTGAGCCTCCTCCCGAACGTCCACCCGCATCGATGAGGCGCGCGGGCCCAGGTCCGCGGCGGCGGCAGCGGCGGCCTCCTCGTCGACGTCGGTGATCAGCACCGTGTACCCGCGCTCCACCATCAGTGCGGCGATCTCCCGACCCAGCCCACGCCCCGCGCCGGTGACGACGGCGCCTCCGGGTCCCGGCCTCACCGTCATCGTGCCTCGCCCCCGCGGAGTTCGCCGTAGGAGACGCCTCCGTGCGCGAACGTCGGCATCACCGGCCAGAAACGCTTCCACGGTGCGAGTTCCGTGGAGGGGAGGATCTGTAGCCAACGCGGGTCCCGACGGCACGGGTCCGCCAGGATCTTCTCCTTGACCATCGAGTCGTACTGGTCGAGCGAGTCCTCGAGGGTGTTGGCGTTCGGACAGATCTCCCGGCCGTAGCGTCGGTGATACCCCCGCACCCCGGGGATTTTCGACAGCTCCGGTTGCCAGTTGTCCAGGGCGATGCCGTTCTCGGAGGAGACCCACACCCCGTCGGGGGTGTTGAGCAGCAAAGAGTGGTTTCCGTCCGTGTGCCCGGGCGTCCACAGCAAGGTGATGCCCGGACCGAGTTCGACGTCACCGTCGAAGGTGACGAACGAGGACCGGTCCACGCCGTTGAGCCCGTCCTCCACGTACCACGCCCACTGCATCGGATGCAGGGACTCCAGCGTGGCCAGTTCACGGGAGTGCACCAACATCCGCGCCGAACCGAAGAGGGGAGTGCGCGGACGGTCCTCCCCGCGGATCACCTCGCTCGACCCGAGGATCATCCGGGGGTCCTGGACGTGCAGGTGGTCGAAGGTGCAGAAGTCGATGTCCTCCGGCGTGAGTCCGAGCCTGGTCAGCACGTCCGCCGGCTCGTTGTAGTACTTGAGAAGGAAGGCCTCGGCCAGGCGCGTCCCGCCCGGGATCCTGCGCATCAGCTCCTGGAGGTGGTGGTAGAACGGGGCCTGCGCCGAACCGTCCGGAACGGTCGGTTCGAACACCAGGGTGCGAGGACGCCCCTCCCAGTCGTCGTACTGCACCACGACCATGCGGTTGATCATCGCGATCATCGGCAGGGTCGGTACCGACACGGCGTTGTTGAAAGCGAACGCGACCGGGTAGGGGGCCGCGGCGATGTCCACCGATCGCACAGCGTGCACCGTGCCCTGGGACTTGAAGCGTTCCTTGTACGCGCGGGCGGCCTCCTTGACCGCGCTCAGCCGTTCACCGCGAGGCCGGACGTCGTGCACGCCCTCGAACTCCGGGACGCTCCGCGCGCCGATGCCGGCCAGGCCGTCCTCGGCGTGACTCGTGTCCATCCTCGTCCTCCGTGTCTCCTGGAAACGCTCTCCTCACGGCACCCTAGGAATCCAGGTGTGGGCTGGGACACTCTTCCTCCGGCCAGGGAGTTAACATTTCCGGACACGCGTACGGACGGAGAGAGGAACGCCGGTGCATCGGTGGGACCTGCCGCGCGGGCCGGCCAGCGCCCTGTTGCTGGTGCGGCTGGGCGAGGAACACTCCGTGCCCACGGGCACCGTCCTCCACGGGACCCGGATCGCCCTCGACGACCTGGAGGACCCGCACGCCCTGGTCACCGCTGAGCAGGAGACACGGATCGTCCGGAACCTGATCGGCGCGCTCCCGGCCGTCGAGGCGCTGCCGGTGCTCGCCGGCTCCCGATACCACCTCACCACGCACGGCATATGGGGGTTCGCGATCGCCGGCAGCCCGGACCTGCGTTCGGCGATCGGCGTCGGGCTGCGCTACCTCGCGTTGACCTGGGCCTTTTGTGACATGACGGTGGTCGAGGGCGAAGGTCGATCGCGTCTGCTGCTGCGGTCCGAACATCTGCCCGGGGACGTCCGGCGTTTCTTCGTCCACCGCGAGCTGGCCTCGATCATCGCGTTCGGTCGTGAGCTCGGGCTGGCGGAGGAACGGCTTCCCGAGGTGCGGTTGAGAGGTGGTCCGCCCACCGACCCGGAGCCCTACACGAGGCTGTTGGGCCGGCGCGTCCGCTTCGACGCCGAGGAGGACGCCCTGGTCCTCGACGCGGTGGAGCTCGACCGGCCGCTGCCGCGTGCCGACGCGCACACCGTCGCCCTGGCCGAGGAACAGTGCCGGCGGTTGTTGGGGGAGAGGTACGGGCGTTCAGGGGTGGCCGGGCTGGTCCGCGGTCACCTGATGTCCGGGCTCCCGGACGTCCCCGACATCGAGGTGGTGGCCGGGCGGCTGCACGTCAGCTCACGGACGCTGCGCCGGCGGCTCGTGGCCGAGGGAACCTCCTACCGTGTGCTGTTGGACGAGGTCCGCGAAGGGCTGTCGGAGGAACTGCTCGCCGCCGGGTGCACGGTGGAGGAGACCGGACGCCGGCTCGGTTACCGGAACACCCCGAGCTTCACCACGGCGTTCAAACGTTGGAAGGGGACGGCACCGCGCGTGTACCTGGCCCGGGTGGGGGCCTGACCCTTCGGACGCCGGCCGGCAGAGTGGGGACATGCCCAACCGCCTGAGCGACGCGACCAGCCCGTACCTGTTGCAACACGCCGACAACCCCGTGGATTGGTGGCCCTGGGGTGAGGAGGCCTTCGCCGAGGCCCGCCGCCGCGACGTCCCCCTCCTCATCTCGGTCGGATATTCGGCCTGCCACTGGTGCCACGTCATGGCCCACGAGTCCTTCGAGGACCAGGCGACCGCGGACCTGATGAACACCCTTTTCGTCAACGTCAAGGTCGACCGTGAGGAACGCCCCGACGTCGACGCGGTGTACATGGAGGCCACCCAGGCCATGACCGGTCAGGGCGGCTGGCCGATGACGGTGTTCGCCACCCCCGCCGGGGCGCCCTTCTACTGCGGCACCTACTTCCCGCGCGAGCACTTCCAACGGCTGCTCCAGGGGATCACCTCGGCCTGGCGGGACAAGCGGTCCGACCTGGTGGAGCAGGGGCGCCGCGTGGTGGACGCCCTGAGCGCACCACGTCGCCTGGCGTCCTCGCCGCCGCCCACCGCCACCGACCTGGACCTGGCCGTCCAGGCGCTGATCCGTGACTACGACACCACCTTCGGCGGGTACGGCGACGAGCCGAAGTTCCCGCCGTCGATGCTCCTGTCGTTCCTCACCGCGCAGCACGAACGGACCTTCCCGTTCCAGTCCGCCGACGAGCCCACCCCCGCCGCGCTCATGGCGGGCGGCACCGCCGTGGCCATGGCGCGCGGTGGCATCTACGACCAGCTCGGCGGAGGCTTCGCCCGCTACTCGGTGGATCGGGGTTGGGTGGTCCCGCACTTCGAGAAGATGCTGTACGACAACGCCCTGCTGCTGCGCGCCTACACCCGGCTGAGTCGTCGTCCCGCGGCGGGCGACGCGGCGGCCGACTCCGACCGGGCGCTGCTGCTGCGCGCCGCCCAGGAGACCGCCGACTGGATGCTGCGCGACCTGCGCACCCCCGAGGGCGGATTCGCCTCGGCCCTGGACGCCGACAGTGAGGGCGAGGAGGGCACCTATTACGTGTGGACGCCCGCACAACTGCGCGAGGTCCTGGGCGAGGAGGACGGCGCGTGGGCGGCCGCGCTGTTCGACGTGACCGAGGAGGGGACCTTCGAGCGCGGGTCCTCCGTCCTGCGGTTGCCCTCCGACCCCGACGACCCCGAACGCTATGACCGGGTGCGCTCCGCCCTGCTGTCCGCTCGCGCCGACCGGGTGCCGCCGGCCCGGGACGACAAGGTGGTCGCCTCCTGGAACGGGTTGGCGATCGCCGGCCTGGCCGAGGCCGGAGCCCTGCTGGGGCGTCCCGGGTGGATCACCGCCGCCCGTGAGGCCGCGGACCTGATCTTGGACGTGCACCTGCGCTACGGACGTCTGGTGCGTACCTCGCGCGACGGTGCTCCGGGCCCCGGCACGGGTGTGCTGGAGGACTACGCGAACCTGGCCGAGGGCCTGCTCGCCCTGCACGGAGTGACGGGGGAGGCCCGCTACGTGCGGGAGGCAGGCGCCCTGCTGGACACGGTCCTGGACCACTTCGGCGACGGCGAGGGTGGGTTCTTCGACACCGCCGACGACGCGGAGAAGCTGTTCAGTCGTCCCCAGGACCCCACGGACAACGCCACCCCCTCGGGCCGTTTCGCCGCCGCGTCCGCGCTGCTCACTTACGCGGCGCTCACGGGGAGCGAACGCCACAGGGAGGCGGCCGAGGGCGCGCTGTCGGTGGTCCCGCTCCTGGCCGAGAAGGCCCCGCGCTTCGCCGGTTGGGGCCTGGCGACAGGGGAGGCCCTGCTGACCGGACCGCGCGCGGTCGCCGTGGTCGGTGACCCGGGCGACCCGACCGTCGAAGAGATGGTGCGCACGGTCCTGAGCCGGGCGCCGCTGGGCACCGTGTTGTCCCGAGGCGAGGGTCGAGACAGTGGGGGAGTGCCCCTGCTGGAGCACCGCGTACCGATCGAGGGGAAGGCGACCGCCTACGTGTGCGAGGGCTTCACCTGCAAGCTCCCCGTCACCACCGTCGAGGAACTCATCGACCGGATCGCCGAGTAGAGGAGACCGCGAAGCGCCGCTACCGGAGCCGGACGTGGTCGATGATGGTGTCCACGACGTCCGGCCGGTAGTCGGGCTGGCGGATCTCCATGTACACGGTGCGCGGGGTGTCGGGCGGGTGTACCGCCACCGAGGTGAACGTGCCGTTGTCGTTGCACTCGGGCCATTCCCAGAGGGTGCCCTCCCACTGGTCGGTGCGGACCGGGCGCTCCTCGGGCCGACCCGCGCACGGGTCGGTCTCGGCCACCCGGTGCAGGTCGGGGGAGCCGGGCAGCACCGTGGCGTACACCCCGTAGGACTCCTCGTCGGTGGAGTGCCAGCGTTCGGCGTCGGTCGCGGCGAGCAACCCGGGGCCGGCACCGGCCTCGGCCACGGCCGGGCGCGCCTCCTGGTCGGGGTGGAACTCCCGGGCCCACACCGAGGGCACGTCCACGCGCACGTCCTGGGCGGCGTGCCGGACGGTGGTCAGCGACATCCCCGGGGTACCGGGCGATGCGGTCACGGCGAAGGCGAGCAGCGCGCAGACGAAGGCGAGGACGCCGGTCCGCCGCCAGGGCATGCGGGACAGGGACCACCAAGGGTCCGCCTTGGGCAGGTCGGGCGACATACGGATCGCCCTGACCCGATCGGTGAACGTCTTGGCGTCGCTCGGCCGGTCCTCTCGGTCCACCGATAGCGCGGCCAGGATCAGTTCGTCCAGAGCGGGGGGCAGACCTGGCCGGATCCGGCCAGGCGCGACCCGTACCGGAGGGCGCGAGGGCGGCTGACCGGTCATGAGTTCGTAGGCGACCGCGCCGAGCGAGTACACGTCGGAGCGAACGTCCAGGTCGCCGCCGGGCATGCTCTGCTCCGGCGACATGTAACCGGGGGTGCCGGCGGCGGCGGTGAACCCGGAGGCCTCGTCGATGGACTTGGCGAAGCCCAGGTCGGCGCACTATCCCGCGCTGCGACCCACCCCCGCCCAGGTGGTGGAGCGGTGCGCCGACCCGGCCCTGGAGCGCGTGTGGCCGCCCCGTCATCTGGGTGTGCCGAAGACCGCCCCGGCCCCTCTCGAAACCGACCCGGTCGTCATGGCGTCCTGGTCCGGTCCGGTCGAGGCCACCGCTCCGCAGCACCCCGGACCGACCGAGCCGCACACCCTGCTCGTATCGACACCGCCCCCCGCGCTCTCCGAAGAGGCGGTCCGACAGCGTTACCAGGTCACCATCGTGGCGCTGATGGGTCTCCTGCTGTTCCTGGGCGTCCTGCTGCTGATCTGAACTAGATGGCCTCTCGACGTTGCAGGTAACCGAAGGAGACCCAGCCGGGCAGCACCGGGAACCAGAACGTCAGCACCCGGAACAGCAGTACCGCGGGCAACGCCACCGCGGCGGGAACGCCCGCCACCGCGGTGAGTCCGCCGATCAGCGCGGCCTCCACGGCACCCAGACCGCCCGGGGTGGGCGCCGCCGAGCCGATGGCGTTGCCGGCCAGGAACACCACGGCGACGGCGACCAGGCTCACCTGGATCTCGGGACCCGCGAACGCCAGGACCGAGAAGTGCAGGCACAGCACGAACGCGACGGTGAGCAGCAGGGTGCCGCCGACCCCGAGCAGCAGGCTCATCGGGCGCTGGAGCATGTCCAGCAGCCGGGGCAGGACCCCGCGCAGGTAGGGGCGCAGGCGTTCGGCGGCGGCCCGGCGCATGCGGGGGTGCAGCAGGACCGTGGCCACGAGGGCGGTACCCAGGACGCTGATGAGGGTGACGGTCGGTGAGGGGGTGAAGCCCGTCCAGTAGGAGGTGCCGGTGAGGTAGGCACAGACCAGCAACAGGGGGACGTGGATCAGGAAGCCCACCAGCTGGGTGAGGCCGACCGCGGACAGCGCCAGGGAGGTGGGCACGCCGGCCTTGATGACGAACCTGCTGTTGATCGCGATCGAGCCCAACCCGGCGGGGGCCGCGATGCGCACGAACGAGGCCGCGTACTGGACCAGGACGGTGCGCCACCAGGGCAGCGGCGCCGGCACGAAGCCGACCAGCACCATGGCGGCGGCGATCATGCACATCGTGGCCATGGCGAACGCGACCAGGCCCCACAACGGGTCGGCGTGACGGATGGTGGCCAGGTCGACGCCGGCGAGTTGGTAGACCAGGACCAGTCCGACGACGGTGGCGACCACGAAGCTGACGATGGTGCGCGGCCGCATCCGTTCCAACCGGGCGGGTTCGGCCGGGGCCTCGGGAGCCAGGGTCACCAGGTGTCCGCGGAGCCGGCCCAGGAGCCCGCGGTCGGTGCGTCGCAGTTCGGCGCGCAGCCGGTGCGGCAGGCCGGGGGGTTGCAGCAGCGGAAGTACGGCGGCGGTGGTCTCCACGCCCAGGGCGCGCACGGCCGAGGTGACGGCGCGTTCGACGCCCACGCGCAGCGCCAGCAGGGTGAGCATGGCCGCGGTGTCCAGGGAGGTGCGCAGTTGGGCCGCGGCCACCGAGCCGTGGTCGAACCCGGTCAGGGCGGCGGTGGGCGGATCGTCGGGGCCGTTCTCACGAACGCCGACCGTGGCCCCGTGGAGGTCGCCGTGGGCGACGCGGCGTCGGTGCAGTGCGCCGAGGAGTTCCCACAGGTCGGCGAGCAGGGTGTCGGTGACCTGTTCGGGTTCGAGGGTGTCCA
>NZ_DYZD01000238.1 GCF_020741345.1 Nocardiopsis listeri | reverse complement strand
CGAGGCCCTGTCGTGGACCACCCCGGTGGCGGCCACCGACACCCTCTCGGCGAACCCGGGTGTGGACGCGGGCATCGACGCCGCCCTGGAGTCGGCGCGCGGAGCCGGGCTGGAGGGCCCCCTCACCGTGCAGATGCCCGCCGACCACCTCTCCCCCTACGTCATCACCGAACTGGACCGTTCCTGGCCCACCCGGGCCGACGAGGCGTCCCTGGCACAGGACACGGGTCGGGTGGTCGACGTGGTGCGCTTCGCCGACCACCCCCTCATGGCCAAACTCGCCCGTTGGGGCGTGGACCTGCACATGGGCCTGCTGTTCGGGGTCGCCAACCAGATCCTGATGACCGTGCTGGCCGGCGGTCTGCTGTACGCGATCGCTCTGGGCTACCGATCCTGGTGGCAGCGCAGGCCCACCCGTGGGCGGGCGGGGGTGGGGCGCGCCCACCCCCGTGGTTGCCTCCTCGCCCTGTCCTGGCCGCTGAAGACGACGGTGGTGGCCGTGGCCCTCACCCTGTCCTGGGCGATGCCGGTCCTGGGGACGTCCCTGCTGTTGTTCCTGGTGGTGGACACGGCGCTGGGGTGGCGTGCGGGCGACCTCAGTGGTGGTCGTGCCCTTCGGAGTGGTCGCTCTCGCCCGCGCCCCCGGTCATCTCCCGCACCGGAACCTCCAGTTCCGCCTCGGCCCCGCTCGCGAAATCGAGCGTGACGGCGACCGTGTCCCCGACCCGCAACGGGTCGGGGATGTCTTCGACCATGACGTGGTAACCGCCCTCGACGAAGGTGGTGGTGCCGCCGGCCGGCACCGGGACCTCCTCGACGGGGCGCATGGTCGAGGCGCCCGACTCGGTGGTCTCGGTGCGGTGCAGACCCGCCTCCGGTGAGGCGCTGGTGCTCACGCCCACCACCGCGTCGTCATCGGGGGCGGTGTTGGTGACCGCCAGGTAGACCACCCCCACCTCGGGGTTGGCCGGCTCCGGCATCCAGGCGTCCTCGACCATCAGGTCCCCCACCCGGGCCCGCCCACCGGGTTCGGTGACCGCCTCGGCGGGTCCGGCATCCCCCGGATCGGTGGTGGTGCCGCAGGCGGCCAACACCGAACACAGAGCGAGGGCGGCCAGGGTCTTGCGACGCGGGTAACGCATGGGGAAGCCTTTCGTCGGGGACGCTCACCCCTTCACGTCGCCCACACGCCCCACCGGGTTCCCACGACCCACGCGCAAACCCGGTGGCGCCGCTCACCCCCACAGCTCCGGGCCCGGCACCTGCCCGTCCTCCCCCGCCGGAGGCACCGCGAACACCGCGCCGCCCTCGTGTCGGATGTACTCACCGAGCGCGTCCCCGCCCTCGTCCAGGCTCCGCTGCACGGCGGTGAAACCGGTACGAGGGTCGGCCTGCCAGGCGGTGAACAGCAACCCCGCATCCGCCCGCCCCTCCGAATCCCACCCCAGGTCGTAGTCGAAGCCGCGCCGGAGCATGCGCGCCCCCAGGGTGTTCTCCGGGGAGGCCAAGCGGATGTGCGCGTCCTGGGCGATCACCGGCCGCCCCGCGTCGTCCCGGGCCACCAGGTTCGGCCGGTCGTCCTCCTTCGAACCGCCCAGGGGCGCCCCATCGTCCAGGCGCCGACCCACCACCCGTTCCCGCTCGTGTTCGGAGAGCGCGAACCAACCGTCCAACAGCATGCGGATCCGGCGCACCACCACGTAGCTACCACCGTCCATCCACTTCGTGGCCGGATCGGGGTGGGCGGCCAGGACCTGCGAGGCGAACACCGCCTGGTCCGGGCGCGGGTTGACCGTACCGTCGATCTGGCCCATGAGGTTGCGCGGAGTGGCCGAGGGGTCCTTCGCGGTGACCGCGCCGCGCCGAAAGCCCGGCAGCGCCCATCGCACCCGCACTCTCTCTCCGACCAGATCGACCAGATGGCGGGTGGCGGCCCCGGCCACCACCGGATCCTCCGCGCCCACGTGCAGCATCAGGTCCCCGCCGCACCACTCCGGGCGGAGCCGATCTGCGGCGAACTCCGGCAGGTCCTCCAACTCTTCGGGCCGCCGATCTCCCAGACCGGCCCGCTCCAACAGCGCGCCGCCCAACCCCAGGGTGATCCCCAACGAGGCCGGATGCAGCCCCCGGGTGGGCGCACCCTCCACCACCCCCTCCAACCCGTGTTCGTGCAACGCCCGGATCTGCGCCCTCCAGGTCTCCGACACCTCGCGGGCCCGCTCCGACACCTCCTCTGGGCCGTCCCCCACCACGTCCAGCGCCACCACCCGCACGTGGGACGGGGTGGGAGTGAGCAACGCCGGCGGCAACCCGTCCCGGTGCCCGCCCCGAGACAGCGTCACGGCCAGGGCCGGGTCGGGCTCCGGGCGGTTCACGCCCGCACCCAACAGGCCGCCCGCGGCCAACCCCACCGCCCCGGCCGCCCCACCGGTCAACAGTCCGCGCCGGGAAGGTCCCCTCACAACAGCTCCTCGACCAACACCGGGAGAAGCTCGGCCACCTGGTCGGCCTCCACCCCTTCGTCGAACATGCCGGCGGCCTCACCACCCTCGGTCAGGACGATGATCCGCCCACCGTGGGAGACCAGGTAATCGCCATCGGTCTCCTGAGGCGCCTCGATGGGGATCCCATAGTCGCCGGCGGCCGCCACGATGTCCTCGATCTCGCCCCGCACCCCCTGGAACCCGGGGTCGAAACGGTCCAACCAGGAACGCAACTGCTCGTCGGTGTCCCGGGCCGGGTCACTGGTCACCATGACCACGTCCACGTCGTCGGCGACCGCACCCGCCTCCTCCAGGGCCAGATCGATCTCGGCCATGGTCATCGGGCACACGTCCGGGCAGCTCGTGTATCCGAAGAACAGCAGGGTGAGCCGATCGGGATCCACGTCGGTGAACCGCCACGCTTCACCGTCCACGTCCACCAACTCCGCCGAAGAGGCCGCCATCGGCTCATCGGACAGGTCCAGGTAGTGCTCGACCTCGTCCAGGCCACCGCCGGCGGAGCACGCCACCCCGCCCAACAGCATGGTCGCGGCGACGGCCGCCCCCGCAGGGCGCCACAACCGGGGCGGGGCGAAACGGGCGGTCACGGTTTCGGTCATGTCAGGTCTTTCCCATCTCATCGAGTCGACATCCAAAGGCGCGGGGCGGACCATCACGCCGCCTCGCGCACCAGCCGGGCCAGATCCCGGCGTCCACGCGCCACACGCGAGCGCACGGTGCCCACCGGCACCCCCAACAGCGCCGCGGCCTCGGCGTAGGGCACCCGGTGCACCTGGGTCAGTACGAAGGCCCGGCGCCGCTGCTCGGGCAGCTCCTCCAGCAGCGCCACCAGCGCCAGGTACTCGTCGAAACGGCCCGGGGCGGCCGCCCCCGCGCCCAAACAGCCCTCCACGTCCCGTACCGGATCGGTACGCGGGGTGCGCTCGCGCACCCGGTACCGGTCCACCACGGTGTGACGGGCCACCGACAACAACCAGGCCCGCACCGGTGCCCGACCCGAGTAACGGGGCAGACCACGCAGGGCACGGGTGTAGGTCTCCTGGGTCAGGTCCTCCACCCAGGTCGGATCGACCCGCCGGGCGATGTAGCGCCGCACGTCCTCACGGGTCAGCGTGAACAGCGCATCGATCGCCTCGGGGGCGCCCCGACCGGCGCGCAACGCCAGAAGGGACAGGTTCGAGGGGTCTTCGGTCGAGGTCACGGGTACGGTCGCCACTGCCGCGCGCGCACCGTCTTCACCCACGGTCATCACATTCGAGCCTTCGGTCATCGCACGCGCCGACACCCGACCACGGCACGACCGACGAAGGACATGACCGGATCAGGAGGGCGCGGGCGTCCTTGCGACACCACGAGGCGCCGCGCGAACACACCTGGGCCGCCCCCAGGGCGAACACGCGATGACCACCACGACGCACGGGGCGCGCCACGGGGTCGGCTCACGCTCGCTCTCAGGCGGCGAGCACGACCGGTGGACCTCTCAGGACCCGGGTGTGGCGCAGCACCGACGGCCCGGCCGGCAACGACCTGTCCAGTGGAACGAACCCGGGCGCGAGCACCGGCTCCGGGCGCGGCAACGCTCCGACCACCAGCAACAACGGCACCAGGGACAGCGCCATGAACCGCAAGAACGCGAAGAGGGCGTCCTCGCCCAGTCGCAGCCACCAGGCGCTCACCAACGCCATGACCACGTGCATCGCGATCATGGCCCACGCCGGCATCGACTGCGCGGCCACGTCGACCGCGCCGTGGTCACCGTGGCCGCCGCCCCACCCCTGGGCGGCACTGAAGGTCACGTGCAGCGCGAACTGGCCCCAGAGCATGCGGGCGGTCAACGCCCACACCCCCAGGCGCCGTGTGGTCGAGGCCCAGGCCATCACCCACACCAGCGCGCCGCCGAGCAACAACCCGAGCAGCGGTACGTCCTGCCCCGAGCTCACCGCGTGCCCGATCGCGGACAGGCTCGCGCACACCAGGGTGAACACCCCGGCGCGCAGCGATCGGCAAGGCGGGCTCTTCGGCATCGCCCTCATCGTCGCACCCGCTCACGCCACCCGTATACCGGGGTCGAAGGATGCCTCCTCCCCTGTTCTAGACTCGACGACGTTCCCGGTGTGAGAAGAGGCCCGCTCGTGACCCTGTCCCCGCTCGCCCTGCTGCGCGAGTGGCCCGCGCGTACCGATGGCGCGGCCCTTCGCGAGTTCGTGCTCATCGGCAACCGGCTCGACCTGCCGACCCTGGAACGCCACGTGCTGCCCACCGCGCAGGAGAGGGGCGCCGCGGTCACCGTGCTCGGCGCCACCGCGCCCGGGGCCGAACCTGCGGCGTTGTCCCGACCCGACCGCACCCTGGCCCTGGTCGAGGCAGACATCCCCGACCCGCTGCCCGAACTCGCGCTGTTGGTGGGTGAGTCGCACGTGGTGGCGGCCTTCGGCGGTGGGGCCCCGGCCGCGAAGAAGCGTCCCTGGACCGTGCTGAGCGGCGGCCCCGAGGGAGTGCCCTGGGCGTTGGCCGACCTTGGCGCGTGGCTGCGTGTGCGCGCGGGCGCGCCCGCCGTCCCC
>NZ_DYZD01000237.1 GCF_020741345.1 Nocardiopsis listeri | reverse complement strand
GGAGAAGGGGCGCGACGTCGCCGCGGCCCTGGTCGGCACCGAGGGCACCTGCGTGATGGTCCTGGGCGCCACCGTCCGCCTGGTGGAGGCGCCGGCCGCCCGGGCCCTGGCCGTCCTGGGCTACGACGACGCGCCGTCGGCCGCCGACGCCGTCCCCGCCCTGCTGGAGCATTCCCCGCTCACGGTGGAGGGCATCAACGACCGTATGGTCGCGGCCCTGGACCGGCAGGGGTCGAGTTCCCGGGTTCCGTTGCCGTTGGGCGGGGCGTGGCTGCTGGTGGAGATCGCCGGGAAGGACCCACAGGACGCGGCCGAGGCCGCCGAGGCGATGATCGCCGCGCTGGGGGACGACAGCCGTCCCCGTGACGCGTCCGTGGTGGTCTCATCCGCCCACCAGAAGGCGCTGTGGCGCATTCGGGAGGAGGGCGCCGGACTCACCTCCCGCACCCCCACCGGAGCCGAGGCCTGGTCGGGTTGGGAGGACGCCGCGGTGCCCCCGGAGAACCTGGGCGACTACCTGCGCGACTTCGACGACCTCATGGCCAGGCACGAGCGCTACGGGCTCGTCTACGGGCACTTCGGCGACGGCTGCCTGCACGTGCGCATCGACTTCGAGCTCACCCACGAACAGGGGCGGCGGGAGTACCGGGCGTTCATGGAGGAGGCCGCCGAGATCGTCGTCCGCCACGGCGGATCACTGTCCGGGGAACACGGTGACGGTCAGGCCCGTTCGGAGCTGCTCTCGCGCATGTACCCGCGCAGCGTCATCGACGCCTTCGCCGAGTTCCGGCGGATCTGGGATCCGGAAGGGCTGATGAACCCCGGCATCATCGTCGACCCGCTGCCCCTGGACGCCGACGTGCGCGTGGCCACCGACCTGCGCCCAGAACTGCCGCTGCTCTCCCAGACCACGCTGGCCTACACCGAGGACGATGGAGACTTCGTCAAGGCGCTGCGCCGATGCTCGGGCGTGGGCAAGTGCCGCAGGCAGAGCGGACCCGGGGTGATGTGCCCCAGCTACCAGGTCACCCAGGAGGAGAAGCACTCCACGCGCGGGCGCGCCCACCTGCTGTTCGAGATGGCCAACGGAGAGGTGATCACCGACGGGTGGCGGTCGGAGGAGGTGCGCGAGTCCCTGGACCTGTGCCTGTCCTGCAAGGGTTGTCTGAGCGACTGCCCGGTCAACGTGGACATGGCCTCCTACAAGGCCGAGTTCTTGCACCAGCACTACCGGGGCCGGGTGCGACCGGCGGCGCACTACTCGATGGGGTGGCTGCCGCTGCTGGCCCGTCTGGCTTCGTTGGCGCCGGCCGAGACCAACCGGCTGGCACGGCTTCCGGGGGTGTCGTCCCTGGCGAAGAAGGCCGCCGGGGTGGCGGCCCAACGCGATCTGCCGGCGTTCGCGCGCACCACCTTCACCCGGGCCTTCAAACGGCGCCTGAACCGGGGAGAGGGACGCCAGGGCGGCCCCAAGGTGGTGCTGTGGCCGGACACCTTCGGGAACCTGCTCAATCCGGGGGTGTTGACGAGCGCGGTCCGGGTCCTGGAGGACGCCGGGTTCTCCGTGGTGCTGCCCAGGGGGCAGGTGTGCTGCGGGCTGACCTGGGTGTCCACCGGACAGTTGGACGTGGCCAGGGCCGTGATGCGCCGGGCGGTGTCGGCCCTGGCACCCCTGGTCTCCCAAGGGCTGCCGGTGGTGGGTCTGGAGCCCAGCTGCACGGCGGCGCTCAAGCACGACCTGGTGGAGCTGTTGCCGGGGGAGGAGAGCCGCCGGGTGGCGAAGGCGGTGCACACCTTCGCGGGCTTCCTCAACGAGTACGCCCCGGACTGGACCCCGCCGCGGGTGGACGCCTCCGCGTTGGCGCAGGTGCACTGCCACCAGCACGCGGTGAGCGGGTTCGACGCCGACCGGGAGCTCATCGCCCGTGCCGGCATCGACGGTGAGGTCCTGGACTCGGGCTGCTGCGGCCTGGCCGGCGACTTCGGGTTCACCGAGGGGCACTACGAGGTCTCCAGCGCCATCGGCGAACGCGAACTCCTGCCGCGTGTGCGCGAGGCGGAGCAGGACACCCTGGTGCTGGCCGACGGGTACAGCTGTCGCACCCAGATCGAGCAGGGGACCGGCCGCCGGGCCCTGCACCTGGCCGAAGTCCTCGCCCAAGCCCTCACGAAGCCGGACTAGGTCTTGTGTGGTGGACCGCGGGGGTTGTTCGTTCGGCTCCGGAGAGGGTTCTGCAAGAGGGGTCGAGCCGCTAGCGAGGAACGAGCGTCAGGCGTAGACGACGATGAAGAATCCTCTGCAAAGGCCCCGAACACGCGCCAAAGCGAAGCGGAGGCGCGAAACAAACACCGCTAGACGCCCATCTGTTCGCGGATCAGGGCCAGGGCCCGGGAGACCGCGTCGGAAAGACGCGGGTCGTTCGGGTCCAGGCCCTCGCCCAGGTGCACCCGCCAGTCGATCTCGCTGCCGAGCGGGGCGCGCCTGGCGACCAGGCGGAAACCCTCGGTGGAGTCGGGGGAGGGGAAGGGGACGAAGCGGTTGACCAGGATGCTGGAGGTGACCCGCTCGGAGACGGTCTCGGCCATCCGCCGGTAGTCGACGACGCCGCCGGTCAGCTCGGTGCGCAGCCGCACGGTGCGCTCACCGTGTCCCTCCTCGATGAACCTCAGCTCCTCGGAGTCCCACTCGGCCCGGTCGATGTCCTGCCAGCGAACGGCGTGGCCGTCGGGCAGGTACAGGGCTCGGGTGGAGGCCACCAGGACCGGTGGCCTCCCCTCGGGCGAGGGCCCGGCCCCGGCCGGAGCGGCGACGGGCGCGTGCGCGAGCACACGTTCTCCGCGCTCCAACCGGGAACGGACCTGGGCGGGTACGTCGTCCCGTCCGAACCACGCCATGCTCAAAGGTCCCTGTCGGGTCCGGTGCGGGGCTCGGGCGCGGTCCCGTTGACCGTGCCGACCTCCCAGTCGAGCAGTTCGGACTCCTCCTCGGTGGGGCGGGACAGGAAGTCCCGCACGGAGGTGATGGGCATCTTTTCCACGGCCTTGTCGTAGACGGCGCGGCCGGCGTTGCCGACCTGCGCGCCGACGAGCCCGGCGACCTCCTGCACGAGTGGGCTGTCGGCCACCTTGCGCGCGGTTCGGGAGAGCTGCTCGTAGCGGGCCCTGCCCGCCTTGGCGCCCAGGACGTAGCCGATGGCCAGTCCCGCGACGAATGTGATCCGGTAGCGCATGGGTCCCTCTTTACAGCCTTGGTGACGGTCGGAGTGGTCCATGCCCGACGTTACCGCCTCGTGCTTCCCACCACACGGGCCGACACCGGTCACGAGCACTCCGCGAGCGCGCTAGTCTAGTGATGTCGCCGCGGCCCACCGGGCCGTCGGACAGACGCGATCCCGCGTAGCTCAATTGGCAGAGCAGCCGGCTGTTAACCGGCAGGTTACTGGTTCGAGTCCAGTCGCGGGAGCTGTGGACAATGGATTCGCGTCCCTGTCGGGGGAACGCTAGGGTTGTCCCCGAACGCGATCCCGCGTAGCTCAATTGGCAGAGCAGCCGGCTGTTAACCGGCAGGTTACTGGTTCGAGTCCAGTCGCGGGAGCTGTGAGTGAGGCCCGTCGGAGAAGTTCGGCGGGCCTTCGTCGTGTGCGGGGGCGTGCGCGGACAGGGCGCGGCCCCCGCCCGCTGCCGGTCCTGGAGGGCTCCAACGCGGGTACGGGGGTGTCGCGGTCAGACGCGGCCCATGCCGCCGATGATCAGTCGACGGTTGCGGTGCGGCATCTGGTAGCTGCCCGGGACCGGGGGAGCCACCGGCATGGTGCGCCATTTCTGGGCCTGGAGCAGGCCGGGCGGAACCGATTCCCACCCGTCGAAGAAGGCGGTGATCTGTTCCTCGGTGCGCCAGTGGCCGTGGCCGAGCCGTTGCAGGAACAGTCGCTCCAGTTGTTCGGCACGACGTGCGTCCTTGGGGTGCCGCATGGGGTCGGGGCGGCAGTAGTGACTGAGGACCATGTGGCTGCCGGGGGCGAGGGCGTCGCGCAGGGTGGCGATGTTGCGGGCTGCGGCCCCGGCGTCCGGGGTGTGCGAGACGACGCCGGTGAGCAGGAGGCCGATCGGCCGTTCCAGGTTCAGGAAGCGGCTGCTCTCGGGGTCGTGCAGCAGTCGCGCGGGGCTCTCCAGACCGAGAGGCACGGCGGTGGTCGTGCGGCCGTCGCGGGTCAGGGCGAGGTGGTGGGTGAGGACGACCGGGTCGGAGGTGGCGTAGACGACGCGGGCCTCGGGCGAGACCTCCTGGGCGATCTGGTGGGGATCTCCCGGAGCCGGCAGACCCGCCCCCACGTGGAGGAACTGGGTGATGCCCAGGTCGGTGGCCATGTGCCGGACGGCGCGCTGCAGGAAGGCGCGTTCCCCCAGAACGAGGTCGACGAAACCGGGCGCGGCCTGGTCGGCCTGGGCGGCGAACTCCCGGTCCACCTCGAAGTGGTCCTTGCCCTTGAGGTGGAAGGAGTGCAGTCGGCTGACGCTGGCCCTGGTCAGGTTGACGGGCGGCGGGGGTTTCGCCCGGACGTGATTTTCCCCCGCCTGCCTCAGGAAATCGGGGGAGGTGAAACGAGACATCGCCGTCCTCTTGTTCTGAGGTGGGGAAGTGTGGTCGACTCCCAGGATTGTATTCGGAGTTCGCCTGGTTGTTAACCGAGTCCAGGATACATGTGGTAAAAAAACGCCGTTCGAGGTCGACCTCGAAGAGGCGGGTCCTGTGGGTAAGGTTCGGCCTGGGGTCCCTTGTGTTTTTATGCCTAATGTCCATTATGTGAGGAATGGGCTCGGGGGCGTGTGCGCGGAGGGCGCGGGCGACCGGGGGCTCCGTGGCGCCGACCGGCCCGGGCACTCGGACACCAACGGTCGACCATGCGAGGCGATGGAGGTAACGGCCATGGTGAAAATACTCCGTCACCCTAAAGGAATTGGTCCGATCAATTAGCGGTACCCTTCGCTGCCAGCGGAAATCCACTACAGAAGAGTCCGGCCGTATTCGTTCGGCGTGGTTCCGAACCACTCATGAAATGTACGACGCCGGGAAGGGAACGCGCCGTGCCGATGCCCTCGCCCGGCTTCGCTCCGGGCCCGGCTAGCCTGAGTGCATGGACCGTCCCTACACCATCCTGAGCTGCGCGATGTCGGTCGACGGGCGCATCGACGACACCGGCCCCGAACGCCTCCGGCTGTCCAACGAGGCCGACTTCGCCGAGATCGACGAACTGCGCGCCGGATGCGACGCCATCCTCGTCGGTGCCGGCACCCTGCGGGCCGACAACCCACGTCTGCTGGTCCGCTCACCGGTCCTGCGCGAGCGTCGCCGCGAACAGGGACGCACGGAGAACCTCCTCAAGGCCGTGGTCACCGGGAGCGGAGAGCTCGACCCGAAGGCCCGGTTCTTCGCCACCGGTGACGCCGGCGCCGTGGTGTACACCGGGGGAGCGGGCGTGGAAACCGCCACCCGACTGCTCTCGGATCCGCCCGAGACACACCCGCCCGTGGACGTCGTCGACGCCGGCGACCCGCCCACCGTCGAGGGAATCCTCACCGACCTGGCCGATCGCGGGGTCGAACGCCTCCTGGTCGAGGGCGGTGGCCACATCCACACCCTCTTCCTCACGTCTGGGCTGGTCGACGAGTTGCGGCTGGCCGTAGCCCCGTTCTTCGTGGGGCAGCAGGATGCCCCGAGCTTCGTCCGGCCGGGCACCTACCCCTACACCCCGCACACCCCCATGCGTCTGGTGGAGGCCCGGGCCCTGGGCGAGGTCGCCGTCCTGCGCTACTGCCTCGACCCGGAGGAGGCCCGATGACCGCGGCCCGGGCGATGCGCGGGCCCGCCCCCGCCGAGGGCGACGCCGACACCCACTGGCTGGAACACACGATCGCGCTGTCCCGCTCCTGCCCGCCGTCGGACACCGCCTACTCGGTGGGCGCCGTGATCGTCACCGTCGACGGCCTGGTCCTGGGGGAGGGATACTCCCGCCGCGACGACCCCTACGACCACGCCGAGGAGGTCGCCCTGCGCGGCGCGCGCCGCGACGATCCCCGGCTGGCCACCGCCACGATCTACAGTTCCCTGGAACCGTGCAGCGCCCGCGCCTCCAGGCCCCGGTCCTGTAGTGCCCTGATCCTGGACACCCCGATCCCGCGGGTGGTGCTGGCCTGGCGCGAACCCGACGTGTTCGTGGACTGCGACGGCGCCGAACGTCTGGCCGCGGCCGGCCGGGTCGTGGTGGAACGCCTCGACCTCGCCGCCCCCGCGCGTGAGGTCAACGCCCACCTGCTCCACTGAGCCGGCCCCTGGCGAACACGGGCGTTCCGCGGCCGGACTACATCCGGTTCACGTCGGTGACGTGGACGACCGCCCTGCCCTCGGCGTCGGAGGCGGCCAGGTCGACCTCGGCGCTGATGCCCCAGTCGTGGTGCTCCTCAGGGTCGGCGAAGACCTGGCGCAGTCGCCACACGTCCTTCTCCTCCTCGATCTGGAGCATCTTCGGGCCGCGCGCGTCCGGGCCGATACCGATCTCGTCGTGCTCGGCGTAGTAGGCCTCCAAGGCCTCGGACCACTCCTCGCCGTCCCATTCGTCGTCCTCGGACATCTTGCCGAGTTCGCCGTAGCGGCGGCGGGCGGCCAGTTCCACGCGGCGGAACATCTCGTTGCGCACCAGGACACGGAAGGCGCGGGCGTTGGCGGTGACCGGGCGGACCTTCTCCTCGGCCT
>NZ_DYZD01000236.1 GCF_020741345.1 Nocardiopsis listeri | reverse complement strand
CCCCCAGGGGTAGATCCCGGGCAGCAGGCGGATTCGGGCCCGCCCCGCTCCCGGACCCGGGTGGTCCAGAACCTGGTCACTGGATCGATCTCCTAGACTGCTCGGGTGGAGATCGCGCTTCGAGTCATCGGCGACGTGCGCTGGCGTGACGAGGTCCTGCGTGGCGCCCGGCTACCCCGCCTATTGACCACGTTGGCCTACGCCGGCCCGGGCGGCGCCACTGTCACCGAACTCATCGAAGCGATCTGGGGCGAGGACTTGCCCTCCCACCCGCACAAGGCCCTGCAGGTGCTCGTCTCCCGGGTCCGGGTGGCCACCTCCGCCCGCGTGGTCGAACGCACCGAGACCGGTTACCGGCTCGGGCTCACACGCGACGAGGTGGACGTGCTCGCACGTGACCACCTGATCGCCTGCGCCCGAACCGCCCTGGCCGCTGGTGACGTCGTGGCGGCCGCCGAACGGGCCCGGGCCGCGAGACGCATCGCTCCCGCCCCGGGCGCGCACCGCGTGGCCGCCATCGCCGCGTCCCGGCTCGGCCACCACGACGAGGCCGTGATCGAGCTCGAAGAGCTTGTGCGCGTCCATCCCCGCGATGAGGTCCTGCTGGCGCACCTGCTGCGCAGCCTGGCCGCCACCCGCGGACCAGGTGCGGCACTGGCCCGGTTCGAGGGCTACCGCCGTGAACTGGCCGACACACTCGGCACCGATCCCGGGCCGGCCCTACAGGCCGTGTATCGCGAGCTCCTGGCTGCGGACCAACCGGTGCGGACCGGCCTGCGCTTTGCTTCCACCAGCCTGCTCGGCCGCGACCGCGACCTCGAACACCTGCAGGGCCTGCTCGCCGGTGTCCGGCTCGTCTCCATCGTCGGCAGTGGAGGACTGGGCAAGACGCGTCTTGCCCAGGAGCTCGCGGTCAACAGCCCGCAGCCGACGATCCACGTGGTGGAGCTCGCCGGGGTTTCCGCCGGCGAGGAGGTCGCCGGCACGGTCGCCAACGCCCTGCGGCTGCGTGAGTCTGTCGCCCAGCACCATGATCGCCACTCTGAACGGGTCACCGACGTCCCGGCTCGACTGGCCGCGCACCTACAGGGCACGCCCAGCCTGCTCGTGCTGGACAATTGCGAGCATGTGGTCGCGGAGGTGGCCGACCTGGTGGCATTTCTGCTCGCCCAGGTCGCAGACCTGCGGGTGCTCACCACCTCGCGCACTCCGCTGCGTATCACCGCCGAGCATGTGTACCCTCTCGGCGGGCTCCGTTCCGTCGATGCCGTCGAACTGTTCTACCGGCGCGCCCGGGCCGTACGGCCCGATGCGACGCTTGACGAGGGGACGGTCGCCGAACTGGTCACGCGCCTGGATGGTCTGCCACTGGCGATCGAACTCGCCGCCGCCAAGATCCGGACGATGTCGGTGACCGAGATCCTGGACGGTCTCGCGGATCGGTTCACGTTGCTGGGCGAGGGGGACCGCAGCGCCCCGGACCGACACCAGACCCTGCTCGCGGTGATCGACTGGTCGTGGCGGCTCCTTGATCCGCGTGGTCGGGAAGCACTCATGTACCTGTCGGTCTTCCCGGACGGGTTCACGGCGCACACCGCTGCGACGGTCCTGGGCGAACCGGGGCGGCGCACAGTGACTCGGCTCCTCGACCAGTCACTGCTCACACCGGTCGAACGTCACGGCGGGTTGCGCTATCGGATGTTGGAGACCGTGCGGGAGTTCGGTCGGATGCGGCTGACCGGCGCAGGCCTGGAGGAGCAGGCCACGCACGCGAACGACGCCTGGGCACGCGATCTGTGTGACTCCCTGGCTCCGGATCTGCACAGTGCCGGCCAACTGCGGGCCGTGGACGCGATCCGTGCGGAGGAGACCAATCTCGCCGAAGTCCTCCGCCGAGCTCTGCTCGTCGGCGACGCAGGCACGGCGATGACCGTACTGGCAGCGCTCGGTTCGTACTGGATGATCTGTGGCGACCACCTCCGGTTCTTCGACCTGGTCGAACCCGTGGAGATGGTTCTGGCGGGCTGGCGACCGTCCCCGGAGCTGGCCGAACCGGTCCGCACGGCGCTGTCGGTGTGCAGCACCACCTGGGCGATGTTGCCGTACTCGCGGGAACTGTCCGAGGTCGACCGCGTCCTCGCCGCGGTGGGGTCCGAATCCAGCGATCCGTTCGTTCGCGCATTGTGTGTGCTGGCCGACACCCTGCGTAGGACCTGGTCGAAGCACGGGGCGTACGCGGAGGCGAGCGTGGAGAGCCTGCGGATGCTGGTGGACCATCCACACCGGTTCGTGGCCATGATCGCCGCACCGTTCCTGGCCGGCGTGCTGGAGAACTCCGGGGATCCCGACCTCGCGGTGCGGATCGTGACGCACTCCCTCTCCCGGACCGAGCCCGATGACCCTCCCTGGTTGGCCGCGAATCACTACACCGGCCTGGCCCAGCTGCATGCGCAGCTGGGCCGGTACCGGGCGGCCGCGGACCATGCCCGGGACGCACTACCGGTGATGGAGCGCCTGGGCGCGACCAACGAGGTGGTCCAGTGCCGGGCGATCCTCGCGGGCGCGGACTTGGCCGAGGGCGATCTCGACTCCGCGCAGGAACGCCTTGCGGCCATCGCCGACTTTCACCGTCAGGGTCCGGAGATCGCATGGTCCATGCTCATAGGCATCCTGGGTCAGGCCGAGCTGGCCTTCGCCACCGGGCGCACCGGGCGTGGTCTGGAGCTGCTGGACGAAGCGGTGAAAGACGCGCGGGCGGTGCGGCTCCCCGGGTTCACCGACGGTGATGGGCTGGATCCATGGACGGTATTCGCCGACTCCACTGTGCTCGCAACGCGGGCTTGGCACGATCCTGCCGACGATGACCGTGCCTGGCGCAAACTGCTGGGCAAGACACAACAGATCAGCCGTCCGGACCGGAGCCGCCACGACTATCCGGTACTGGGCACCGCGATGTTCGCGCTCGCCTGCTGGGGACTTCGTCATCGACGGCTGACCCCGGACGACACCGCGGCTCTACTGGCGTTCGCGGAGCTGCTGGCCTACAACCGGTTCCTGCCGTGCCTGCGATGGCGGCCCATGGCCGAAGAGCTGGCTCGCCACGGTCCGGACCGGCTGACCCGTAGCCTCGCCGAGCTCTCCGGCCGCCGGGGTCCGGAGTTGCTTCCGGAGATCACCCGGCGCCTCGAGCTCATCGCTCGCGCTGATAGCTCCTGACCGACAACGGCGCGAAGACGGCGATGACCAACACGCAACCGATCAGGGCCCAGCCGACCTCAGCGGTGACCGTCCCCTCATTGGCCAGATCGCGCACGGCCGAGACGACGTGCGAGATGGGGTTGATCTTCACGAACGCCGCAAGCCATCCGGGCAGGGTGTCCACCGGAACGAACGCGTTCGACAAGAACGTCAGGGGGAACAGGATCATCATCGAGATGCCCTGCACACTCTGCGCGGAGCGGGCGATCGTACCGACGAACGTGAACGCCCACGACAGTGACCATCCGGTAATGACCACCAGCGCAATCGCCCCGAGCACGCCGGCGACCCCTCCACCGGGCTGATAGCCCATGAGGATGCCCACCGCGAAGGTGAGGGTGGCCGCGATGCCATAGCGCACCAGGTCGGCGACCATCGGTCCGGCCAGGGGAGCCACCCGCGCCACCGGTAGGGATTTGAACCGGTCGAAGACACCGCTGTCCATGTCTTCGCGCAGTTGCACCCCCGTGGCCATGCATGCCGTCAGGCACGTCATCGCGAGGATGCCGGGGACCATGATCGGTAGGTAGCCGGCCACGTCACCGCTGATCGCGCCACCGAAGATGTAGGCGAACATGGCGGTGAACATGATCGGTTGCACCGACACGTCGGAGAACTGTTCGGGGTTGCGACGCATCTTCTTGAACGCTCGGGCGGCGAAGCCCATGGTCTGATGCCACGTCTGCACGAGAGTGACTCGCGGGCGAAGATCGGTCGAGGCAGTCGCCGTTCCGGACGGGGCGTCCGCCGGTTCCCGTGTTTCCAGGGTTGTCATACCGATACCTCCGTGTGGGTCGATGTCGTGTCGGTGACGCTCTGGCCGGTGATGGCCAAGAACACCTCGTCCAGGCTCGGTTGCCGCACGTTCATCGACTCGACGCCGATCTTCGCCTCACGCAGCGCCACCAGAATCGCGGCCGCCTCATCGGCCTGCCGGAGAGCCACGAGCAATTCACCGGCCTGGGGTACGTGGACCACGTCGGCGCCCATGAGTGCGGTCGCATGCTCGCGTGCCGCCGCGGTTCGGCCGGGATCGGTGAGCACGAGTTTCAGGCTGGATCCGCCGATGGAGGCTTTGAGTTGCTCCGGTGTCCCCTGGGCGACCATCCGGCCGTGGTCGATCACCGCCACGCGGTCGGCCAGGTGATCGACCTCCTCCAGGTACTGAGTGGTGAGCAGGACGGTCGCCCCTTCGTCCACCAGGGAGCGGATCGTGAGCCACATCTGATTGCGGGTGCGCGGGTCGAGGCCGGTGGTCGGCTCATCGAGGAAGATCAGTGGCGGCCGGGTGATCAAACTCGTGGCCAGGTCGAGGCGTCGACGCATACCGCCGGAGAACTTGGCGAGCGTCTTGTCCGCCGCCGCCCCCAGGCCGAATTCCTCCAGCAGTTCGCCCGAGACCTTCTGGGCCCGGGCACGGCTCAGGCCTTGGAGTCTGCTGAACAGGAGGAGGTTCTCCCTGGCGGTGAGACCTTCGTCGACAGCCGCGTCTTGGCCGGTGACACCGATGAGCTGACGGATCTTGTGCGGGTAGGCGGCCACGTCCACGCCGAAGATCTCGGCGCTGCCCTCATCGATCCGAAGCAGCGTGGAGAGCATGCGCAGCATGGTGGTCTTGCCCGCCCCGTTGGGGCCGAGGATCCCGAAGATCTCGCCGGGGGACACGTCGAGGTCGATGCCGTCGACGGCGCGTTGCGATCCGAAGTTCTTGACCAGGCCACGGGTCTTGACCGCCGCTGTTGAGGACTCGGTCAGATGTCGGGGAGTTGTTCGTGTCATGCGTCGAGCGTGCGTCGATGCGGTTTCATGGTGGTTTCATGGCGGCCCACCGGGGTTTCACGAGGCGTTGACGCCCGAAGCCGGCGGGGACTCGAGCTCGGAACCCGCAGCGAGCCGGACCGGTCACGGTGCGCGAAGACCAGGGCTACGACCACGCCCACCCGCGTCGACGGGTACGCGAACGAGGGATCCGCCCACCGCCCGGGCCGGCCGGGTGCCGTCGCCCGCACCGCTGCCACGAGCGCAAGGCCGACCACTTCCCGACGTTCGTGGGCATCACCCGCACACCGACCCGCGGCCGCCGGCTCACCAAGAGACGAACATTAAAGCAATCTATTGTTGCCTTAGGACATTAAAGCCACATACTGTTGCCATAGCTGGTGCGTCGGTACGGAGACCCCAAAGGAGACATGATGAAGATCTTGGTCAGTGGCGCGGGAGCGGCCGGGCTGTGTGCGGGCATCGATCTGGCACGCGCCGGGCACACGGTGGAGATCGTGGAGCGGGCGAACCATCTGCGTGTCAACGGCTCGCCCATCGACGTGCGCGGCGACGCCCTCGAGACCGCGCGCAGCATGGGCATCCTGGATGCGGTGCACGAGCAGCGGATCACGATGACCGAGCGAACGAAGTTCGTCGACCGCTCCGGCGCGGTGGTCGCCTCCCTGGTGATGCAGGAGATCAACGAGACCTCCGATGACATCGAGCTTCCCCGCGAGGACCTCATGATCATCCTGCGGCAGGCCCTACCCGAGCAGGTCGACCTGCGTTTCGAGGAGTCCATCGCGACTCTGGTCGACCAGGGGGATCGGGTCGCGGTCACCTTCGCCTCCGGCCGCGAGGGCGCCTACGACATCGTCATCGGCGCCGACGGAGTGCACTCGACGGTGCGACGACTGGTCTTCGGCCCGGAGAAGGAGTTCAGCGAGCCCCTCGGCGTGTACGTCGCGATCGCGGACGCGCCCGGCCAGGCGTCAGCCGGTGACGCCCGCGTGACGGAGATCCTCAACCTGCCGGGGCTCCTCGCGGGTGTGGCCCGCTACCGCGACAAGGCACTGGCGATCTTCGAGTTCCGGTCCGATCCGATCGACTACGACCACCACGACCTGGACGCGCAGAAGCGCATCCTGTCCGAGGCCTTCACCGGGATCGAGGACTGGAAGGTCCCCGAACTGCTCGATGCCGCCCAGCGCGATCCCGAACTCTACTTCGACGTGCTCGCCCAGATCCACATGTCGACCTGGCACCGGGGACGGGTCGTGCTGATCGGGGACGCCGCGCACTGCGCGACCCCGATGGCCGGGCGCGGCACCTCCTCGGCCCTGCTCGGGGCGTGGACGCTCACCGAGGAGCTCGATCGGCACGGCGACGACGTCGAGGCGGCCTTCAGCGCCTACGAACAGCGCCAACGTCCCCACGCGACGGCGGCCCAAGAGTTCGCGCGCGGCGGGGCCGACCTCGTGGTACCCGCCACCTGGGAGGCCATCAAGGCACGCAACACACGGCTGCGCGCCGCGCAACCGCTGTAGGCTGCGGCCATGGCCGAGGACCGAGACACGCGAGAGCCGGCCCGCCGCCCGGGCGGGCGCACCGCCCGGGTGCGGCGCCGGATTCTCGAGGCCGCCACCGAGCTGATCGCCCGCGACGGTATCGGCGGGCTGCGCTACGACCAGGTCGCCCGCCTCGCCGAGGTGAACAAGACCACCGTCTACCGCAACTGGCCCGATCGCAACGCGCTGGTCGCCGACGCGCTCGCCACCTTCGGCGCCGACGCCGCGCCCATGCACGACTCCGGTGACCTCGACGCCGACCTCGTCGATTTCCTCGAAGCCCTGGCCGTCGCCACCGCGAGCCCGCAAGGCCGGTCGCTGCTGAACGTGGTGGCCTCGGCGCGGGAGAACCCCGAGCTTCGGGCCATCGTCGACGAGGTGTTTGACCGGCGGCTGACAAGCCTGCGAGCCCGCTTGCAGACCGCGGTCGAACGTGGCGAGCTGCCCGCGGTCGACCTCGCCCTTCTCGGCGCGATGCTCACCGGGCCCGTCCAGCTGTTCGTCGGCCGCGGTGCCCGCACGTTCACCCGCGCCGACGCGCACCGGGTGAGCGCGATCGTGCTCGCCGGCGTGCGAGCCGTCGCCGATGGGCGTGATGTCGACGAATCCGGACATGCCCGGCCCCGGTGAGGTCGCAGATCGTTTTCGGGAGACGGTCACGACGGCGACCGGACAACCGGCGAGGTCCGCCGTCGGCTCACCTCGGCGCTCACAGGTGAGACGACCAGCGCTGGAGCTGCGCGAGGGCGTCACTGGGAGCGGAAGCGTCCCGGGCTCATCCCGGTGACCCTCCTGAAGGCCGTGCTGAACGAACTCGCCGAGCGGAATCCCACTTGTTCGGCGACCTCCTCGATGCCCTCTCCTCGGGCCAGCATCACGATCGCGTGCTGGGCGCGGGCGGTCGCGCTCCACTGGGCGAAACCCATCCCGGTCTCGGCGTGGAAGGCCCGGGTCAGGGTCCGCGAGCTCACCCCCGAACGTGCGGCCCAGGCGGCCAGGGTGGTGGTGTCGGCCGGATCCTCGCGCAGGGTGTCGATGATCGGCCGCAGTAGGTCCGATTCTGGAAAGCGCAGCAGGAGTTCGTGTTCGGCCGGGGCGAGTACGTCCAGCACCATCGATTCGGCCTTGGCGCGCGATTGGGGGGTGAGCTCCTCCTCCCCCAGCCGGCCGAGCAGCAGCTTGAGCAGCGGGGTGACCTCGACCGCGACCGGGCGATCGGAGAGCGGAGCGACCTCGCGGACGCTGAAGTGGGCGGCCCTGTGCCAGGTACCCGAGGGGGTCCACCCCGAGTGCGGCACTCCCGCCGGGATCCACAGCCCCACCGACGGGGTGATGGACCACACGCGCGCGCCCACGGTGGCCGAGGAGGCGCCCCGCTCGTTCCAGAGGAGTTCGTGGGTGGGGTGGGAGTGCTCCTCCCAGAAGGTGTCCTGCGCGATGACCTCGTCGCTGCCCCGCATCACGAAGGGCACGTCGATCTCACCGGCGGCGTAGCGGGGCAGTCTTCGACTGTCCGAACCGGCACGTCGGGCGGTTCGGGGATGGTCGGGGCGAGGGTCGGATACGGGCACCTCACCAGGGTACGCGGCGCCGATCGGGGCGGAGTGGGGCGAAACTGTGTTTAGAATGAAAACCGTTTTCATTACCTGATTCGAACGACCCCCGGAAAGCGAGGACGGATGCGGCACGCCACCGCTCCCCCCGACGCACCACCCCACCTGTCCCCGGAACCCTCCCCCGCTCCCCCGACGCGGGGCCGTCGCCTGGCCACCCCCGCCGGAACCGCGGCCACCGCACTGGTGCTCGCGGTCCTTTTGGCCGGCTCCGCGCTCCTGGCCGTCGGCCTGGGTACGGCCATCGTCCCGCCCGCCGAGACCGCCCGCTACCTGTGGGCCGCCCTGACCGGCGGCACCATCTCCGCCGACGAGGTCACCCGCTACCAGGTCGTCTGGCAGATCCGCACCCCCCGTGTCCTACTCGCGGCCGTGGTCGGTGCCGGGCTGGGCGCCGTCGGTGTCGCCGTGCAGGCCATGGTCCGCAACGCCCTGGCCGACCCCTACATCCTCGGGGTCTCCTCCGGCGCCTCCGTGGGCGCCGTGCTGGTCGGAGCGCTCGGCGGACTCTCCCTTCTGGGTATCTACGCGGTCTCGGCCGGGGCGTTCGCGGGTGCCCTGGCCGCCACCCTGCTCGTGTACGTCATCGCGCACGGCCGCGCCGGAGTCACCCCGTTGCGTTTGGTCCTGACCGGGGTGGCGCTGTCCTTCGGCTTCCAGGCGATCATGAGCGTGATCGTCTACCTCGCCCCCGGCAACGAGGCCACCAGCACCGTCCTGTTCTGGACCATGGGCGGCTTCGGTGCCGCCACCTGGGGTTCGCTGCCGGTCGTGGCCGCCACCGTCCTGGTCGGTGTGGTGCTGCTGCGCGGCCTGGCCAGGCCACTCGACGTCATGGCGCTGGGCGACGAGACCGCCGCGAGCCTGGGCGTGGACGCCCACCGCCTGCGCCGGTGGCTGTTCGTCCTCACCGCGGTGATGACCGGCGCGATGGTCGCGGTCAGCGGCGCCATCGGGTTCGTCGGGCTGGTGGTCCCCCACATCGTGCGCATCCTCGTGGGCGCCGACCACCGCAGGGTGCTCACCGTGGCCCCGCTCGCGGGGGCGGCCCTGATGGTGTGGGTCGACCTGGCCTCCCGAACCGTGGTCGCACCACGCGAACTCCCCCTCGGCGTGATCACCGCGCTCATCGGCGTGCCGGTGTTCCTCGTCCTGATGCGCCGCCGCGGCTATCTGTTCGGAGGACGCTGATGGACCTGCGACTCGACGAGCTCTCGGTGGACCTGGGCGGGCGAAGGATCCTGCGCGCCCTGACCCTGGACGTTCCCGCCGGGCAGGTGGTGGGGCTGGTCGGCCCCAACGGCTCGGGCAAGTCCACCGCGCTGCGCTGCGTCTACCGGGCCTTGTCCCCCGCCGGTGGCCGGGTCCTGGTGGGCGAGGACGACCTCACCGCGATGGGGTTGCGCGACGCCGCCCGGCACGTGGCCGCCCTGACCCAGGACAGCGGCAGCGACCTCGACTTCACCGTCGAGGAACTCGTGGCCCTGGGACGGGCCCCGCACCTGCGTGGAAACCAGCCGCTCAGTGCCCGTGAACGGGAACTGTGCCGCGCGGCCATGGAACGCATGGAGGTCTCCCACCTGGCCGGGCGCGGGGTGCTGGAGCTGTCCGGCGGCGAACGCCAGCGCGTGCTGGTCGCCCGCGCCCTGGTCCAGGAGCCCCGGGTCCTGGTGCTGGACGAACCCACCAACCACCTGGACGTGCGCCACCAGCTGGACCTGCTCGCCCTGCTGCGCGAGGTGGGCGTGACCGTGCTGGTGGTCCTGCACGACCTCAACCTGGCCGCCGCGGCCTGCGACGTCATCGGGGTGCTGGGCGAGGGCTCCCTGGTGGCCACCGGGCCACCCGAGAAGGTCCTGACCGAACACACCCTGCGCGAGGTCTTCGGAGTGGAGGCCACCGTCGTGGCCCACCCCCTGACCGGCGACACCCAACTGCTGTACCGGCTCCCCTCCACGAAAGGCCCCCGATGAACCGCAAGAAGCACACCGTCCTCCTGCCCGTGGCCGCGACCACGCTCCTGCTCTCCGGCTGCGGCGCACAGGTCGAGGAGCCCTCCCAGGCCTCGCTGGACACCACCACCGTCAAGCGCTGCGGCGAGGACGTGGAGTACCGCACCCCCGAGCGGGTGGTGGCCTACGAGGCGGGCAGCGCCGACAAACTGTTCGCGCTCGGTCTGGTCGACCACGTGCACGGGTACGTGATGCCGCCGGCCAACCCGCCGGTGGAGGAGTCCCCCTGGGCCGACGACTACGCGAGCGTGGAGTTCCTCAGCGACGACCTGCTCAATCGGGAGCTGGTGGTGGAGGCCGAGGCCGACATGGTCGTGGCCGGGTGGAACTCCGGGTTCAGTGACGAGCGCGGCATCACGCCGCAGATCCTGGACGGGCTCGGTGTCCAGAGCTTCATGCACACCGAGTCCTGCTTCAACTACCCCGGCCATCCCGAACGGGTGACGCCCTTCGAGGGGCTGTACACCGACCTGGAGCGGATGGGCGAGATCTTCGGGGTGACGGAGCGCGCCGAGGAGCTGGTGGCCGACTACCGCTCGCGCGTGGAGACGGTGGTCGAGCAGGCCCCCGAGGGCGACCCGGTCCCGGTGTTCCTGTACGACTCGGGCACCGACCAGCCCTTCACCGCGGGCAACCAGGTCCCGCCCCACGACATCATCTCCCACGCCGGCGGCGAGAACATCTTCGGCGACCTGGAGGAACGCTGGACCCAGGTGGGCTGGGAGTCCGTGGTGGAGGCCGAGCCCGAGGTGATCATCATCCTCGACTACGGCGACCAGCCCGCCGAGGACAAGATCGACTTCCTCACCTCCTCCCCGACCATGGCCGAGGTTCCGGCGGTGGCGGAGGAGAACTTCTTCGTCCTGGACTACAACGAGGGCATCTCGGGGCCGCGCAACATCGACGGGCTGGAGAAGTTCGCCGAGTACCTGCGCGAGTTCGACCAGAACCGGGACTGATGTCAAAAACCTCGGACGGTTCCTCCCCGGACCCCTGTGTGGGCCGGGTCACCTCCTGAGCCACTTCCGGAAATTCGTTGGTTCGGCGGTGGTTCAGGAGGCACACGGGTGAGCGAACAGAAAACCGTCCGGAGGACCCCCGGGGTCTGGTGTCTGGTGGTCTACAGCGCCATCGGCGTCCTGATGTTCTTCGTGCCGTTGGCCATCGGCGGGAAGAACGCCCTCCCGCTGGACCACCTGGTCCGGCTGATCCGGGCCGGGCCCGGCCCGACTGCTGGACCAGGACCCGGCGCCGTTCCCGTCCGACTCGGGGGCCGTCAACGTGGGTCTACTCGTACCGGTGGGCGCGGCGTTCCCGGCCATGTTGGTGGGCTACGGGCTGATGGAGTTCGTCGGGGTGCTTCTGCGACGGGTGATGCGCCCGGTGTGGCGGGTGCCGTGTCCCCCCGCTCCAGGGGGACACGGCCGAATACACAGGTCTGGCGTCCACCATTGACCCAGAGCCCCTTTCGACCCCGGTTCGAGCCGCCGTGGGAAGACCCGGATCGACCGTGGACGTCACCGAGGCCCTGAAAGCGTGAGGGAGAGCCTGAAGGCCGGGCCCTTGTGGATAGGGCCCGAGGCAAACGACATCCGTCGCCTTCCCGGCTCTCCTGCGGTCAACGCGGGCTCAGCCCTCCCTGTGCACCGCCTGTTCGGGTGCCGACCTACGGTCCCAGTCCATCCGGCACCAGGGCGGCTCCAGCCCGCTCGGATCGTCGATCTCCCGGGGGGAGAGATCGTCGACCGGGCGGGCCTCCTCGTACCGGGCGAACACCGAGTCCACGTACCGGTGCCCGGTGTCGGCGGACACGAACACCACCCGTCTTCGTCCCGACCGCGCCTCCCATCGGGCCACCAGGTAGGCGGCCCCGGTGGAGAGCCCCCCGAAGATCGCGTGCCGACGCAGCAGGTCCACGCTGCCCGCGAGGGCCGCGTCGAATCCGGTCCAGTGCAGTGTGTCGTAGAGGGTGTGGTCGACGTTGCCGAACGGGATGGAACTGCCGATGCCGGCGATGATGATCTGCGGGTCGGTGACGTGGTCGCTGGCGAAGGTGACGCTGCCGAACGGTTGCACCCCCACCAGTGGGGTGGCGGGATCGCTCTCGCGCAGGTAGCGGGCGAGCGCCCCGGTGGAGGCCCCCGACCCCACCCCGCCCACCAGGGTCAGGGGCTCCTCCCCCACGTCCTTGCGGATCTGCTCGGCCACCGCCCGGTACCCCAACCCGTGGATGAGGTCGTGGTACTGGCGCATCCAGTGGTAGTCGGGGTGCTCGCGCAGCACCTCCCGCACCCGCTGGACCCGCCGGTTCTGGTCCAGGCCCAGGTCGTCGGAGGGCGGCATCTGTTCCAGGGTCGCGCCGAGCACGGCCAGTTGCACGCGTAGGGGCCGGTCGATGGTGGTGGATCCGATGATGTGACAACGCAGCCCGTAGCGGTGGGCGGCCAGCGCCAACCCGTAGGCGTAGATGCCGCTGGAGCTGTCCATGAGGGTGTCGCCGGGGCGGACGACCCCGGTCTCCAGCAGGTGGCGCACCGCCGCGAGGGCGGACGCCACCTTCATCGACTCGAAGCGCAGGCAGGCCAGGCCGCCGCCCAGGTCGATCAGATCAGGTCGGGCGATGGCTTCGGAAACATGGTGGTCCAAGATCGCTCCCCGGTGCTGAGGGTTCTCGTGGAGGTGGAGAAGACACGGGTGGGTGTGAGCCCCTCCCGGTCGAGCCGGTCGACGGCCGCGTCGATGCGGGCACGCAGTTCGGGTCCGGGTTCGGCGGCGTCGAAGAGGAGTCCGGCGACGTTGCCGCTGTGCGCCACCTGGATGCCGAGCGCCCCGCAGGATCGGGCGGTCGCCCGCAGTGCGCCGAGCTCGGCCTTGGGCAGTACACGCTGGTTGAGGATGGCGCTTTCGGTGCACACCCGCCCCACTCCGGCGGGGTCGTGTTCGTTGATCGCGGTGCGCAGCGCGGCACGCAGCCTCTCGTAGACGGCGATGTCCCCCGACCGTGCGGTACCCCGCAGGGCGAGGGTGTCGACGGGT
>NZ_DYZD01000235.1 GCF_020741345.1 Nocardiopsis listeri | reverse complement strand
CGGCGCCTCGGTGCGGGTGTGGACGCGCACCCCCAGTTCGGCGCAGCGGGCGCGCAGGATCTGCAGGAGGGCGCGACGGCCGATGGCGGCGAAGCCGTGCCCGCCGGAGGTGGTCACGGTGCCGTCGAAGTGGACGTCGATGTCGTCCCAGCGGGCGAACTCCGCGGTGAGTCGCTCGTAGACACGGGGGTCGGCGTGTTCGATGCCGCCGAGGGTCTCGTCGGAGAGCACCACGCCGAACCCGAAGGTGTCGTCCGGGGCGTTGCGTTCGTAGACGGTGATGTCGTGGGTGGCGTCGAGTTGTCGGGCCAGGGCCGCGAAGTACAGTCCCGCGGGTCCCGCACCGATACACGCGATGCGCATCGCGCCGCCTTCCTGTTCGTTGACGTCCTGGTCTGCCGTCGTGTCCGTCTCCCGCCCGTCGGGGCGGCCCTCTCAGTGGTCGGGGCAGGCGTGCGGTGTCACAGGGCGCCCTCCCGCAGCCGGAAACGTTGGAGCTTGCCGGTGGGGGTCCGGGGCAGTTCGTCGACGAAGACCACCGAGCGCGGCGTCTTGTACGGGGAGATACGGGAGCGCACGTGTTCGCGCAGACCATCGGCCAGGCCGGTGTCGGCGGTCAGGCCCGGTCGCGGCACCACGTACGCCCGTACGGCCAGGCCCCGTTCGGGGTCCTCCACCCCCACCACGGCGGCCTCCTCGACGTCGGGGGAGGTGAGCAGCGCCTCCTCCACCTCTGCGGGGGCGATGTTGTAGCCGGCGGAGACGATCATGTCGTCGCTGCGCGCCTGGTACCAGAAGTAGCCGTCCTCGTCGCGCACGTAGGTGTCCCCGGTGTGGTTCCAGCCGTGGCGGACGTACTCCCGTTGGCGCGGGTCGTTCAGGTATCGGCAGCCGACGGGACCTCGGACCGCCAGGTGACCGGGTTCGCCGTCGGGGACGGGGGCGCCCTCGTCGTCCAGGATGGCGGCGGTGAACCCGGGGACGGGTCTGCCGGTGGATCCGGGGCGCATGTGGTCGTCGGTGGAGGAGATGAAGATGTGCAGCATCTCGGTGGCGCCGATGCCATCGAGCAGCCGCACACCGGTGGCCTCGAACCAGTCCCGCCAGGTGACCGCCGGTAGGTGTTCGCCGGCGGATACGCACCGACGCAGGGTGGACAGGTCGCGGTCGCCGCGTCCGGCCAACATGGCCCGGTAGGCGGTGGGCGCGGTGAACAGGATGGTGGCCCCGCGTTCGGTGACGGCGTCCAGCAGAGCCTCGGGGCGAGGGCGTTCCAGCAGTACCGTGGCGGCCCCGGCGCGCAGCGGGAAGATCAGCAGTCCGCCGAGCCCGAAGGTGAACGCGAAGGGCGGGCTGCCGGCGAACAGGTCCTCCGGATCGGGTTGGAGCACTTGGACGGAGTAGGTGTCGGCGATGGCGAGCACGTCGCGGTGGAAGTGCACGCACCCCTTGGGGTCTCCGGTGGTCCCGGAGGTGTAGGCGATCATGCAGGCGTCGTCGGCGGCGGTGCGTACGGCGGTGAACGGGTCGGGGTGGGCCGCCACCCGTTCGGTGAGGTCGTCGGGGCCCTGGCCTCCGTACACCAGGATCGAGGGGGCGTCCTCCCCCACTCGCCGGGACGCCTCGTCCAGGTCGGTCAAAGAGCGGGCGTCGCACAGCGCGTGGGCCACACGGGCGGAGCGCAGGATGGTGGCGAGCTCCCCCGCGCGCAGCACCGGAAGGACGGTGACGACCACGCCCCCGGCCTTGAGCACGGCCAGCCAGCAGGCGGCGAGCCAGGGGGCGTTGGGTCCGCGCAGCAGCACCCTCTCCCCCGGTCGCAGACCACGTTCCTCCACCAGGACGTGGGCGATGCGGTCCACCCGCTCCCGTAGGTCCGCGTAGGTCAGCGTCTCGTGTTCGCCCACGACACAGCGCCGGTCCGCGCCGTGGCGGGCGATGGTGCCGTCCAGGAGCTCCTCCGCGCAGTTGAGGTGCTCGGGCACGTCCAGGGGTTCGATGAGCGGCCACCGTTCCAGGGGCGGCAGGTGGTCGCGGGTGAAGGTGTCCTCGTACGCGCTCGGGGTCAGGGGTGGCGGGAGCGGTCGGTCGGGCGACGGAGAGTGCGACATTGCTGGACCTCCGGGTGCGGGGTGCGACAGCGGGCGGCGTGGCCGTGGTGAGGCGCGTGGCCGGCTACATGTGACGGGCGATGATCTGGCGCTGGACCTCCGAGGCGCCTTCGTAGATACGGGGGGCGCGGACCTCCCGGTACAGGTGTTCCAGGAGGTGGCCCCGGTGCAGGGCACGCGCACCGTGCAGCTGGACGGCGGAGTCGACCACGTACTGGGCGGTCTCGGTGGCGAACAGCTTGGCCATCGCCGCCTTGAGCGTGACTTCGGGTCCGCCGGAGTCGTACTCGTCGGCGGCCGCGTACACCAGCAGACGGGCGGCCTCGGTACGCGTGGCCATCTCGGCGAGCGTGTGGGCCACGGTCTGCAGGGCGTCGAGGGGTCCACCGAAGGCACGACGGCCGGCGGTGTGCTCCTTGGCCGCGGTCAGAGCCGCCCGGGCCATACCGACGGCGAACGCGCCGACGCTGGGACGGAACAGGTCCAGGGTTCGCATGGCCACCGAGAACCCCTGGTCGGGTGCGCCGACCAGGTCGTCCGAGCCGACCTCGACCCCGTCGAAGACCAGGTGTCCCAGGGCGTGCGGGGACAACATCTCCAGGGGCGTGCCGGACAGGCCCGGGCGGTCGGCGGGGACACAGAAGGCGGTGACGCCCCGGGAACGTGTACCGGGGGTGGTCCGGGCGAAGACGGTGTAGAAGTCGGCGTCCGGCGCGTTGGAGATCCACGTCTTCTCACCGTGCAGCCGCCAACCGTCTCCGGAGGGCTCGGCGCGCAGTTCCAGTGCCGCGGCGTCGGATCCGGCGTCGGGTTCGGTGAGGGCGAAGGCCGCCACCGCCCGGCCCGCGGCGGCCTCGGGGACCCACCGCTCGCGTTGTCGGTCGGTCCCGGACTGTAGGAGGGGGTAGGTCCCCAGTCCTTGGAGGGCCAGGGCGGTCTCGGCGTGGGTGTCGACGCCGGCCAGACGTTCGCGGAGCAGGCACAACCGGGTGGCGGGGGCCTCGCGTAGAGGCCCGTCGTCGGCCGTTCCGGGGAACAGCGCGGACAGCAGCCCGCTCTCGCCCAGGCCCCGGAGCAGCGCCCGGTCGACGCGCCCCGGTTCGCCGGGGGTGGTGTCGAGTTCGGTCGCCCGGTCGGTGACCCACCGGGCGAACTCGTGGTCGTTGTCGTGGGGCGGGAGCGCCATGGGCGACCTCGACTCTCTCTGGAACGTGATCCGCCTCACTCCGACGATGCACCCAGAACGTGACGGCCGTCAAGAGAGTGATATGAAGTTACCGGGAAAACGAGTGTGATGGACGGGAGAGTCCGAGCGCTGCAAGGGGTGCAGAACACCGACGGCTATCGTGTGCCCATGATTGCCAACAGCGACCGAGCAGCCCTGGACCCCACAGCCGACGCCGACCGCGTCATGCGCCGTCCCCGGGCCCTGATCGTGTCGTTCTTCGGCACCTACGCACGCGACGTGGGCGGCTGGATAGGAGTGGCCGACCTGATCGCCTTGATGGGCGGGCTCGACGTCGACGGCCCCTCGGTCCGCTCGGCGGTCTCCCGGCTCAAGCGCCGTGGACTGTTGGTGTCCGAACGTCTGGGCGGGGCGGCCGGCTACCGGCTCTCCGACGAGGGACGCCGCATACTCGGTGAGGGCGACCAGCGCATCTTCGGTCACCGGGTGGCCCGCGCCGAGGACGGTTGGGTACTGGTGGTGTTCTCCGTGCCCGAGTCCGAACGTCGCCGCCGGCACGCGCTGCGGACCCAGCTGACCCGGTTGGGGTTCGGCACCACCGCCGCAGGGGTGTGGATCGCCCCCTCCCACCTCACCGACCAGGCGCGCGCCACCCTGCGCGAACTGGACCTGGAGGAGCACGCGGAGCTGTTCCACGCGACCCATCTGGACTTTCGCGACCTCACCACATCCGTCGCCCGTTGGTGGGACCTGCCCGCGCTACAGGCGATGTACCGGGGGTTCCTCGACGAACACGAACCGGTGCTGACCGCGTGGCGACGCCGCGGCACCCGTTCGGAGCCGGGCCCCGAGCAGCGGGCGGCGGCCTTCGCCGACCACCTGCGCGCGGTGGACACCTGGCGGAGGCTGCCGTTCCTCGACCCGGGGCTGCCACCCGAACTGCTGCCGGACCGGTGGGCGGGCAGCAGGGCCGCGCGTGTCTTCTTCGATCTGCACGCCCTGCTGCGCGAGCCCGCCCTGGACCACGTCCGCGGCATCGTTCAGCGCCTTCGCTAGCGCGTCGGGGTGTTCGGGCACTCTCGTGGTCGCCTGGCTGCGATCAGTCGGTCGGTCCGGGGACGACGGCGTCGCAGACCAGCTCCAACAAGGCGCCCGGTTCGAACAACTCGGCCACCCCGAACAGCGCCACGGCGGGATAGTGGCGACCCAGATGGGCGCGGTAGACCCGACCCAGTTCCCGCCCGGAGGCCCGGTAACCGGGCACATCGGTGGTGTACACGCTCAGGCGGGTCAGGTGTTCGGGCGAACCGCCACAGGCTCGCAGGGCGGTGACGACGTTGGCCAGGGCGCCGTCGAACTGGTCGACCAGGGAGTCGGCGGCCAGCCGCCCGTCGGGCCCGGAGGCGATCTGTCCCGCCAGGTGGACCAGGCGGCCCGGCGCGGGGACCACGGCGTGGGAGAAGCCCGGGTTGGGCCCGAGTTCGGGCGGGTTGACCAGCGTGTGCGGGGTGGGCGGCAGGTGTACGGGTTCCACTCAGCGTCCCTTCCATTCGGGTGTGCGGCGGCCGGTGAAGGCGGCGTGGAATTCGGCGTAGTCCTCGCCGCGCATGAGCAACGCCTGGGTCATGGCCTCCAGTTCGATGGCCCCGGACAGGCTCATGTCGAGTTCCCGGGACAGCAGGGCCTTGGTCTGGGCGTAGGCGAAGGAAGGGCCCTTGGCCAATCTCCCGGCCAGTCGGTCCACGGCGGCGTCGAGCTCGTGGTCCTCCACCGATTCGCTCACCAGACCGATCCGCTCGGCCTCGTCGGACTCCACGGTGTCGCCGAGCATGAGGATGCGGGTGGCGTTGCCCAGACCGACCATGCGGGGCAGCAGGTAGGCGGCGCCCATGTCGGCCCCGGACAGCCCCACCTTGGTGAACAGGAACGCGAAGCGGGCCGAGCGGGCCACCACCCGGAAGTCGGAGGCCAGGGCCAGGACCGCGCCGGCGCCGGCGGCCATACCGTGGATCCCGGCGACCACGGGGATCGGGCACTCGCGCATCGCCCGGATCACCTCGCCGGTCATGCGGGTGAAGGCGAGGAGCTCGTCGGGGGCCATCTCCAGGGTGCGGCCGATGATCTCGTCGACGTCGCCACCGGAGCAGAAGGCCCGGCCTTCACCGCGCAGGACCAGCACGCGGGTGTCGTCGCGGTGCGGCAGTTCCAGCAGCAGGTCCCGCAGGTCGGCGTAGGTCTCGAAGGTGAGGGCGTTGAGCCGGTCGGGACGGTTCAGGGTGACGGTGGTGACCCCGTCGACCTGTGTCAGGTCGAAGTGGTCCCACCGGTCTGTGAGCGGCACCGAGCCGCGAAAGGCGCTCATCGTTGCGTGTCTCCTCCGTCGAGGGTGAGGGACTGGCCGTTGATCGCCCCGGCCAGGGGGCTCACCAGGTAGGCGACGGCGGCCGCCACCTCATCGGGTTCGATGAGCCGACCCAGGGGCGTCGACTCGGCGAGGGCGCGTTCGGCCCGGCCGGGGTCGCGTCCGGTGCGTTCGGCGATGCGGGCCACCGAGCGTTCGGTCATGGGGGTGCGCACGAAGGAGGGGCACACGGAGTTGGCGGTCACGCCGGTACCGGCGACCTCGTCGGCCACCGAACGGGCCAGGCCGAGGACGGCGTGCTTGGCGGCCGTGTAGGCGACGGTGTACCGGGTTCCGGTGTGCGCGGCGGTGGACGCGACGAAGACCACGCGCCCATGGTCGCGTTCGAGCATGCCGGGCAGCAGGGCCCGGGTGAGCAGGAACGCGGAGGTGGCGTTGGCGTCCAGGTGGTGACGCCACAGGCCCAGAGCGGTCTCGCGCAGACGGGCGCTGTGCGCGGCGCCGGCGTTGTTGACCAGGACGGATACGGGACCGAGCGCGTCGGCGAGTTCGGTCACGGCGACTTCGTCGACGAGGTCGCACACGCGGGTGGCGACGGGGTGTCCCCGCTCCCGGGCGTCGTCGGCGAGCCGGGCGAGGCGATCGGGGTCACGGCCGAGGGCGACCACCTCGTGTCCGGCCTCGGCGAGCGCGAACACGACGGCCCGTCCGATGCCACCGGAGCCGCCGGAGACCACGGCGAGCCGTTGGGAGTCAGCCATGGCGCGAACATATCACTGAAGCATGACCGTCGTCACGGGTGCGACATAAACCGAAAGGGGGCGGCGGACACGAGAACGGCGGCGTCGACGGCCGATGGCCGCCGACGCCGCCGTGGTCCGCGTTCGTCCGGGCACCGACGAGATCGTGAAGGCCCCAAACGAGCGGGTGTTCCTAGAAGGCGGGGCCGGCCTCGATGGCCGCGTCCACGGTCTCGGCGCGGGCCTCCTCTACCTCGTCCGCCAGGTCGGCCTCGTGGGCCTCGAACTCGGCGGTCACCTCGGCGGCCAGAGCGCGCATGGCGACCTCCTCGGTGACGATGCCGCCGCGCACGCGGTTGGCGTCACCGATCTGGGCGGTGGGGCTGTTGTCGGTGGCCACCAGGTCGCCGCCGACGATGTTGTTGTCGATGTAGGCGCCACCGGAGACGCCGGTGACGGACAGGTCCCCGTCGACGTAGTTGACCGAGGCGCAGAAGTCGTCGTTCTCGCCCGCGCCGACCGCGACCGGGCCGGAGCCGTCGCTGTAGGTGACGTTGCCGAGGACCTCGCTGTCGCACAGGATTCCACCGGAGGCGGAGCCGTTGACGAGGAGGTCACCGCGGACGACGCTGTCGTAGATGTCGGCGTAGACGACACCGTCGGCGTTCACGCCGTCGGCGACGCGGCCGCCGTTGAGGTAGAGCTCGCCGGTGGTGGCGTCCACGGAGGCGGCGGAGGCATCGACCACGTAGACGAAACCGTCGTTGGCGGCGCCCTCGGCGGCCTGGGCCCGCAGAGCGGCGACCGAGGTGCCGTCCTCCAGGTAGGTGCCGTAGGAACCGGAGTTGACCACGTCGCCGTCGACCGTGGTGTCGGAGGCGTCGAAGTAGGCGTCGCTGTCGACGGACACCTCACCCTCGATGGTTCCACCGATGATGTGGAGGTTGGCGTCCTGCTCGACGGTGACGTCGCCCTGGACGACGGTGCCGTCCAGGAAGCAGCTCGCGCCGGAGGGGACCTTCAGGTCGGTCGGCAGGGTGATCTCGCCGCCGTGACCGGAGCAAAGGGTGACCAGATCGGCCTGGGCAGGAGCGGCCATGAGGGTGACGCCGCCGATCGCCAGAGCCGCGGTGGCGGTGGACGCGGCGATCTTACTCCCGAGCTTCATGCGGGGGATTTCCTTTCGTCGTGACCGGTGGGGGCCGGACGCTCCTGATACGGGTGCGGGAAGAGCGCCGTGTGACACCAAAGCGAAAGTACCGATCGGCGACCGCTTTGGGAATACTTGTCAGGGGAAGATTCGCTTCTGTCCAGGTTTCCCCGAAGGAAACAATCGAGGTGGCACGCGTGACCGTCATGACACGTGTGCCCATCGGTACCGGGGTTCCCCATGGTGAGGCGAGAACGGAGAAAGGGCCGCCCGGTTCCTTGGGTTCTAGTGGTGGTTGCAACACCCCAGTTCAAGGGGTGCGATGCACTTCCAGATCCGTCAGGACCGAACACCACAAGGCCCAAGAAAGCTCTCCGCTGAGCGAGCGGCATACTTGCAGCTCATGAAGCAGGGCTACAGCAACACCGCGGCCTGCCAAATCGTGGGTGTAGACGCACGCACCGGCAGGAAATGGCGCAACGGACGCGGACCCGAAAACCGCCAACGGGCGGTACCACCGATCACCACGGTGGTACCGCCCACCGGCCCGTCCCGCTACCTGACCCAGCATGAACGCCTCCAGATCGCCGACCTGCACCGCGAAGGCAAAAGCGTGCGAGCCATCGCCGCCGAGCTGGACCGAGATCCTTCCACCGTCAGCCGGGAACTACGACGTAACGCCACCGTGGACCCGCGTGGCAAGCGGCATTACAGACCCCACGTCGCCCAGGCCCGATCCGATGCACGTCGCCCCCGACCCAAACCCTCCAAGATCGCCCTGAACCCCGAACTATGTGCGCGTATTCAGGAGCTCCTCACCGATAAATGGAGCCCTGAGCAGATCAGCCGTAGGCTCGAACGGGACTTCCCCGACCGGCCGGAGCTGCACGTGTGCCACGAAACCATCTACCAGGCGCTCTATGTCCAAGGCCGAGGTGAGCTGCGCCGAGAGCTGGCCAGTGCGCTGCGCTCGGGTCGAGCCCGACGCAGACCCCACCGCCAGGCCCAACAGCGCAGGCCACGTTTTGCCTCACCGATGGTGATGATCAGTGAGCGTCCGCCCGAGGTGGCCGATCGGGCGGTGCCCGGGCACTGGGAGGGCGACCTGATCATCGGTGCCGATGGTGCCTCGGCCATCGGCACCCTGGTGGAGCGTTCCACCCGGTACGTGATGCTGCTGCATCTGCCCCACGGGCGCAGCTCCGAGCAGGTCCGTGACGCCTTGACCGACACGGTTCAGACCCTGCCTCGGCATCTGGCACGCTCGATCACCTGGGATCAGGGCGCGGAGATGGCCGCGCATGGGTCCTTCACCACCGCCACCGACATCCCGGTCTACTTCTGTGACCCGGCTTCCCCGTGGCAGCGCGGCTCCAACGAGAACACCAACGGGCTGCTCAGGCAGTACTTCCCCAAGAGCACTGATCTGTCGGTGCACACCCGTGAGCATCTGGAGGCGGTGGCCGTCCAGCTCAACGGGCGCCCACGCAAAACGCTCGGCTGGGATACCCCAGCCGAGCGTCTGGCTAAGCTACTCGAATCGAGCAACTGACCTCACGTGTTGCGACGATCCCTAGAATCCGCC
>NZ_DYZD01000234.1 GCF_020741345.1 Nocardiopsis listeri | reverse complement strand
CTCTTCGAGGAGGGCCCGTAGGCGGGCCACGTGGACCTGGAGGGCACCTCGGGCGGCCGGTCCGGGTTCGGCCCAGACACGGTCGATGAGGTGGTCGGTGGGCACGGGTACACCGGTGTTGAGGAGGAGCGCGGCGAGCAGGGCGCGCCGGCGCTCACCGCGCAGGCGGACCGGAGAGCCGTCGACCTGAAGGGTGAACCGGCCGAGCAGGCCGACGCGGATACCGTGGGATTCGGATGGCCCGTCGGTGGTCGGCTCGTCCTCTGGTCCGACCGGGCCGAACCGCGCCACAGTGCCCTCCCTCGTCTCCCGGGTGCGGTGGTTTTCGGAAAATCCCGGAAGTTGCACCGCTTCGTCCCAGCGTGCCCGCTGAGCTGGGATCTCGCAATCGGAACAGGGATACTTGCCGCACGCCCCGTCCCTTGAAATCCTTGAATCTCCCGGTTTTTCCCGTCCGTGCGTTGACTCTGCACCGCGACCGAAAGAAACTTTCCTTCATGGCGCAAATTTCGAAGTCTTCAGGCGACTCCGTGAACCCGGATGAGGGCCCCGCGCCGACCGCACCGACCACGGTGCTGCGGATCCGATCCCTGCTCCCCTCCCTCGCCCCCGCCGAACAGCGCGTGGCCCAACGGGTCATCGACGACCCCGAGCGGGCCGCCGCCTCCTCCATCACCCAACTCGCCAAGGACTGCGCCACCTCCGAGGCCACCGTCATCCGCTTCTGTCGCACCATCGACTTCAGCGGATACCGGGAGCTGCGGCTGGCCCTGGCCACCGAGGCCGGTCAGGCACGCGGCGCCCGCAGCAACGTCCCCGAGCTGTCCAGCGACATCAACCCCGACGACACCCTCGTCACGGTCGTGCAGAAGATCGCCTACACCGACGCGCGCGCAGTGGAGGAGACCGGCGCCGCCATGGACGTCGAGGTGCTGCGCACCGTCATCGACGCCCTGGCCAACGCCCGGCGCATCGACATCTACGGGGTGGGCGCCAGCGCGTTCGTGGGCGCCGACCTCCAGCAGAAACTGCATCGGATCGGGCTGACGTCGTTCGCCTGGTCGGACGCGCACGTGATGCTGACCAGCGCCTCCCTGCTGGAGGACGCCGACGTGGCGATCGGCATCTCGCACAGCGGCACCACCATCGACACCGTGCAGGCGTTGAGCGAGGCCGGCAGGCGCGGCGCGCAGACGGTGGCGATCACCAACTTCCCGCGCTCGGCCATCGGATTCGCCGACCACGTCCTGACCACGGCCGCCCGAGAGACCACGTTCCGTTCCGGCGCGACCGCGTCCCGCCTGGCGCAGCTGACCGTGGTGGACTGCCTGTTCGTGGGGCTGGCCCAGATCCGATACGCCGACAGCCGGAGCGCGCTCGAGACCACTTACGAGGCGGTGCGAGGGCTTCGATTGCACGAGGACCGCAGGCGCCGCCGCCCCGAGAACCCGCCCAGGAACCCCGACGGCGGTAACGAGAGCAACACCGACAGCAGAGCCGGAAGCGACGACTGAATCGCGCCCCGGACCGAAGAGGAGAGCTCAGTGCACGGCAGAGACGGACGAGCACAGGACCGAGCGGACGATCATGAGGCCGTGATCGTACGGTCTCCCACCGAGACCCGGAACTCCGGCACCTACGACATCGACCTGTTGCCGGCGCTGGAGATCCTCCGGCGGATCAACGCCGAGGACGGCACGGTCACCGCGGCGGTCGCGGCCGTCCTGCCGCGACTCGCCGAGGCGGTGGAGCTGGGGGTGGACTCCCTGGAGCGGGGCGCCACCATCCACTACTTCGGCGCGGGCACCTCCGGGCGCATCGCCGCGCAGGACGCCGCGGAACTTCCGCCCACCTACGGGGTGCCGGCGGACTGGGTGGTGGCGCACCACGCGGGCGGCGGAGACGCCCTGTCCAAGGCGTTGGAGGGGGTCGAGGACGACTGGGAGGCCGGGCGGGTGGACGCGGCCGGGGTGACCGAGGGCTCCCTGGTGGTCGGCCTGGCCGCCAGTGGCCGCACCCCGTACGTGGGGGGCGCCTTGGAGGCGGCCCGGGAACGGGGCGCGGCCACGGTGCTCATCACCGCGAACCCCGACGCGCCGCTGGCCTCGGCGGCGGACGTGCACGTAGGCGTGGCCACGGGCGCGGAGGTGATCGCCGGTTCGACCCGGATGAAGGCGGGCACGGCGCAGAAGTTGCTGTTGAACGCGTTCTCCACCGCGGTGATGGTGCGGATCGGACGGACCTACTCGAACCTGATGGTCGGGGTGGACGCCACCAACGGCAAATTGCGCGGGCGCGTGCTGACGATCCTGGGCGAGGCCACCGGCCTGGACGAGGTGGCCTGCGCGCAGGCGCTGAACGCGGCCGAGGGCGACACCCGTGTCGCTCTGGTGACGTTGCTGGCCGAGGTGGACGCGGAGCAGGCCGCGGACGCGCTCAAGCGTGCCCGCGGCCGGGTCCGGGTGGCCCTGGCCGAACTCGGCGTCGGTGACACGAGGTAGGACGAAGTCGCTTCGTGGCCCGGCCGGGGTCTGCCCCGGTCGGGCTCACCCGTCCAGGACCGCGTCGATCAGGCCCAACGGGGGCGCGCCCAGTTCCAGCAGCTCACGGTGGAACCTCGGCAGGGAGAAGTCCTCGCCCCACTTGTCCCGGGCACGTTCGCGCAGGGCCAGGATCTCCAGCTTGCCCCAGGTGTACCGGCCGTAGGTGGGATCGAAGGTGGCGCGCTGGGCCTCGGCGCGGGCGGCGGGTCCGCGCAGGGCGGTGTCCTCGGTGAACCGCGCGGTGGCCTCCTCCACCGTCATGGAGCCCGAGTGCAGGCCGATGGCCACGGCCAGGCGGGTGACACGGACGAGCGCCTCCAGCCACACACCGATCTCGAAGTGGTCGGCGGTCCACTCGGGGTCGTCGATGCGTTCGGCGGCGTAGGCACCGAATCCCTCGTCCACGCACACCTCCTCGACGTAGTGCGCCCACCCCTCGACGAAGGACATGGAGGGCAACGCGCGCCGCACCGGGCTCTGGAGGCGACGCAGGGCGCGGCCGTGCGAATAGTGGCCGGGGGCGACCTCGTGCACGCTCACCGCGGGCAGTGTGGTGTGGCTGAACATCTCCAGCCACTCGTCGGCCTCCTCCGCGGACCACTCGGGGTCGGGCGGGTTCACGTAGTAGAAGGACGCGGTGTCCGCCTCCCAGGGCCCGGACCAGGCCATCATCGCGGTACCCCAGCGCAGGGCGGGCGGTGGCACGTCCACCTTGCACTCACCGTCGCCGTAGGGGGCGAGAGAACGCTCGGCGGTGAACTCCCGGCACAGGCGCGTCCACTCTCGGGCCGCGTCGAGGACCCCGTCGGCGCCGGGGTGGTTCCGAGTGAGTTCACGGGCGAACTCCATGGGTTCGCGGTCGGGGGCCAGCCGCCCGACCGCCTCGGCCAGGCGGGTTCGCAGACGGTCGCGTTCGGCGTCGGCGCGGGCCGCCAGTTCGTCGAGGTCGACCTCCATGGCCTCGCCGATCCCCATGAGGCGAGAGAGCGTCTTCGCACCCAGCCCGGCCTGTTCGGGGCCGTGTTCGGCGGCGTGCTCCAGGTGTGCCATCAGGCGGGAGTGCGCGACCAGTGCGGCGTCGCGTACGTCCTCGGGCAGGTCGTCGGGCAGACTTCCGACGAGCCCCCGCGCCGCGGTGAGCAGCGACTCTGCGATGGGCGCGAAGACACGGTCCAGGGAGGCCAGGGCGTTGTCGGCCAGCCACGGCCACAGCCGCAGGTGGGCGAGGCGGGCGGCGTCGCGTTCGGCGGCGGGCGCGTAGTCGCGCTCGTAGTCGGACAGGTCCATCTCGCCGATGTGGAAAAGAGGGTTGGTCCGGTGCCACTGGAGTTCGCCCAGTTCGTGCCGGAGCGCGTTCTCGAAGGCGGACAGGTGCGCCTCGTCGTGGGGGTCGTCGAGCGGGTCACCGCCCAGGCCTTCGAGGTGGGCGCGCACGCCCGCCGGTGACAGGTCGGCGGCCCGACCGTCGTAGGAGTGGAGTCCGGCGTGCCCGCGCATGGCACCGGGCAACAGGTCGGCGAGGGCCCTCAGCCGTGGGGGGAGTTCCTCGTGGGAAGGTACAGACATGCGGCCGACCCTAACGTTCCCGCACCTGGTCGGTCATGCCCTCGGCGCGGTCCCCCGGCACGTTCGGTGAAGGCGCCGGGGAACCGCTCGGGCCGACGGTCAGATCCAGCGGGGCGGGACCACCTCGGCGCCCTCGGTCAGGCGGGCGCCGCCACGGCCGGAGGCCCAGGAGACCACCGCGGGCAGGTCACCGCGAACGGTCGCCTTCGTTGTGGCCTCGTCGGGGCCGTTCGTGCCCTCGGCCGGCACCCCGAGGTCCGCGCGGCCCTCCACCTGGATCGTGAGCCCCTGGTCGGTGCCGCGTCCGGCCCACACCCCGACGATGTCACCGAGCAGACGTTCCAGGACGTGTTCGGGGATGTCTGCGACGCGGGCGCCGTTGTCCAGGTCCACCGCGTGCAACCACACCTCGCGGGTGCGCATCCACACGGTCTCCCGCAGCGGCACGAGCCTTCCCTGCGCGGTCTTGACCCGGTAGGACCACAGTTCCTCGGGGGTGTCCCGCCACTCCACGTCCAGCGACACCGCCGCGTGGTGGTTCAGGTGGCGCAGCGCGCGGGCCGGCAGGGTGGCCCCGAGGTCGATCTCGCGGGCCCGCTCCTCCGGTGAGGCGTACATCGGGTGTTCCTCGTCGGTTTCGGCCCACAGCACCAGGCGTCCGATGGCGCGGGCGTTGTAACCCACGTGCGCGATCAGGTGGCGGCGCGTCCACCCCTCCAGCAGGGATGGCGCGTCGAGTTCGCCGTCGTCCAGCGTCTGCACCGCCCGGTGCCAGAAGGCCGTCCCACGGCGGACCGTGAGGAGCTCTTCGAGCAACCCCGGGTCACGGGTCCGGTCGCTCCTGTCGACCATCAGGGCGCCACGATGTCGGAGGCCATGCGGCCGATACCGTCGATCTCGACCTCGACCACGTCACCCGGCTTCAGGAAGACCTGCGGGTCGCGGGCACGACCGACGCCTCCCGGGGTTCCGGTGAGGATGATGTCGCCCGGTTTGAGCGGGATCATGGTGGAGACGTAGGAGACCAGGTGCTCCGGGGGGAAGACCAGGTCGCCGGTGGAGTGCTTCTGCATGAGCCGACCGTTGACGCGGGTGCGCAACGTCGAGGCGCGGTGGTCGAACTCGTCGGGGGTGACCATGACCGGGCCCACCGGCGTGGAGCGGTTCCACATCTTGCCCTGCAGCCATTCCTTGGTGCGGAACTGCCAGCCGCGCATCGAGATGTCGTTGGCCATGCTGTAGCCGGCGACGTGGTCGGCGGCCTCCTCCTCGGAGACCCGGTGGGCCTCGGAGCCGACCACGACGACCAGTTCGCCCTCCCAGTCCAGTTCGGGGTCCTCCGCGACCGCGGTGATCGGGTCGTTGGGGCCGGTGAGGGTCTCGGCGTACTTGGCGAAGAGCGTGGGGTGGGACGGCAGGTCGCGGCCCATCTCCTTGATGTGCGAGGCGTAGTTCAGCCCCACACAGACGACCTTGCCCGGGACCGGGACCACCGTGTCGAACACGGCGTCGGAGGCCGCCACGGGGGCACCGTCGGCGTTCTCGGCGATGGAGCGCCAGTCCTCCTCGCGTAGGAGGGCGCCGAGGTCCGAGTACCCCTGGATCGGGATCCAGGCGTCCCCGGAGTCGCGGGCGGCGGTGGTGGAACCGTCGAGCCGCAGGGTGGCGAGCTTCATTCGGTCTCTCCTTCGACGTGGATGCGCTGGAAGTTCAGCTTCTCGATGATCGGGTGGTCGCCGAACTGGAACAGGTCCAGCCGCGACTCGGCCTGCAGGGTGAAGGGGGCCCAGGAGGGGACGACGAAGATGTCGCCCTTCTCGACCTCATAGGTGCGGTCGCCGACCAGGGCACGGCCACGGCCCTCGAAGACCTGGTAGACGCTGGAGCCGACCTCCCGCACGGTGCGGGTCTCCACCCCCGGTCGCAGGCGGTGGAACTGGGCTCGGATGGTGGGCATGACGTCGCCGCCGTCGGTGGGATCGACGTAGCGCACGGCCGCGTGTCCCTGTTCGACGGTGGCGGGATATCCCTCGTCCTCGATGAGCAGCTGCTCGGTGAGCGCTCGGTCGGTGTGCTCCCACCGGTAGGCGCCGATCGGCGAGGAGACGGTGTCGCGCAGACCGGAGAGCGGGCGCAGGCCCGGGTGGGACCACAGCCGTTCGCTCCGGGACACCGGCGGGGTGGAGTCGTCCGTGACGCGGTCGACGCCGAACTCGAAGAACGAGGTGTCCGTGTAGTGGACGAAGGGGATGTCGAGTCCGTCGATCCAGGCCATGGGCCGTTCGGTCTCGTTGTGGTGACCGTGGAAGTTCCAGCCCGGGGTGAGCAGGAAATCGCCGCGGGACATACGGACCGGGTCGCCGTTGACGACCGTCCACACCCCCTCGCCCTCGACGACGAACCGGAAGGCGTTCTGGGAGTGCCGGTGCTCGGGGGCGACCTCATGTCCGCCCAGGTACTGGATCGCGCACCACAGGGTGGGGGTGGCGTAGGGACGTCCGCCCAGACCCGGGTTGGCCAGCGAGATCGCCCGACGTTCGCCACCGCGACCGACCGGCACCAGGTCTCCGGCGCGTTCGGCCAGCGGCAGCAGTTCCTTCCACCGCCACAGGTGCGGCTGCGCGGCGGGGCGCGGCTCGGGCGGCATGAGATCGCCGATCTCGGTCCACAGCGGGATCATGTGCCCCGCCTCGAAGTCGGCGTAGAGCCGGTCCAACCGCTTCCGTTCCTCGGGCGTGGGCGACGGCACGGAAGCTCCGTCGACGCCGCGCGGCGGGTCGTGCTCATCGTGGTCCCCGCTCACGGGGACGGCGCTCCGGTCGGCCATCGGTCCTCCTGCGCACTGGGGTTCTGGAGCCGGACTCACGTGGTCGAACATGAGCCGTGTCACTCGGAGCGTAGGACGCGAAAGGCGACCGAACCCAAGATCATTCTGCTCAGCAGAAAAGCCGAAGGGAGGAGTGAGGCGGTGACCGCGAGCCCGGTCAGGCCTCCTCGGCGAGCCCCGATTCGATGTCGGCGCAGGCCTGCAGCAGCACACGCCGCACGCCGACGTCGTCCACCACCTCGGCGCGCAACTGTGGAACCGCGATGGTCACCGCCGCCACCCCCTCGCCCGAAGGGCCGCGCACCGCGGCGCCCAGGGCGACCACGCCGCGCTCGGTGCGTTCCCGGTTGACCGCCAGCCCCATGTCACGGACCCACTTCAGGGAGCGAACGAAGGCGGCGAACCGTTCCTCCTCCATGTGCACGCCCAAGGAACGCGCCGTCCCCGAACGGTAGAGGCGGGCCAGGTCGGCCTCCTCCAACAGCGACAGCAGGGCCAGCCCGCCGGAGGCCGAGGCGGCGTCGAGCACGGCGCCGCGCCGGTCGCCCACCTGCACCACGGCCGCGTTCGACTCGACCGTGCTGAGGAAACGCACGGTGGTGCCGACCCTGACCTGCAGGTTGACCGTCTCCTTCACCTGTTGGGCGAGCAACTCGATGATCGGTCGGGCCACACCGCGCAGCCTGCGGTTCGGCACGTCGTCGGTCACGGGCGCCAGCAGCCCCGGACCGGGGCGATAGACACGCGAGTCGTCCTGGACGGCGAAGCCGCGGAACACCAGCATCTGCATGAGTCGGTGCGCCGTGGACGGGGCCACTTCCAGTTGGGCGGCGGCCTCGGAGATACGGACGGACCCCTGATCGCGCAGCATCTGCAGCAGGGTGAGGGCCGAACCCACGGAGCGGATCTCGTAGGACGGAGGCTTGCTCCTCGGTGGTGAGTTCATGCGCGCAGCATAACCAGGGTGGACGAAGCTTTCTGCCAGGCAGAAGTTTCTGGTGCAGGCGACCCGGATCGCAGCAACGTCGACGGGAGTGCCCCGACCCACGAGGCCTCTCGGACGACGGAGGAGTTTCGAGTGACAGCATCCGCCCCCACTTCAGTGATCGTCATCGGCGGCGGCATCGGAGGGTTCGCCTGCGCCCTCGCCCTCCGACGGCTCGGCGCCGACGTCCGGATCCTGGAACAGGCGCCCGAGTTCGGCGAGGTGGGCGCCGGCCTGCAGATGTCGCCCAACGCCACACGCCTGCTCCAGCGCTGGG
>NZ_DYZD01000233.1 GCF_020741345.1 Nocardiopsis listeri | reverse complement strand
CCCAAGGCGGCACCGGCGAGCACGGCCAGCAGGGTACGGGGGATGCGCTTGGCGACGGCGGCCTGGTCGAAGCCCTCCGCCGAACCGCCGAGCGCGGCCACGATGTCGGCCCAGCCGACCTCGCGCGAGCCCACCGCCACGGAGGCGAACATCAGGGCCGCCAGGACCAGGACCATGGCGGGCAACCACAGGACCCGAAGCCGCCGGGGGCGTCGCACGGCGGCGACGTCCCCGGCGACCGGCGGGGTGACGGTCGAGGTCACTGCGCCCCGTCCGCGGCCTCGGCCAGCAGCGACAGGTAGTCGTCCAGGACCCAGGAGATGGACAGCGGGGTGGGGTTGGCGGCGGTGCCCAGCGGGTTGTCGCCGGGCAGGTTCACCACGGCGCCGTTCTCCACGGCGGGCATCTGGGACAGCAGTTCGTCGCCCTCCAGGGCCTCGACCAGGTCCTCACCGCCGTAGGTGACGATGATGTCGACGTCGTCGAAGACGTCGGCCTGCTCGGCGGTGCGGGTCAGGGCGAACTGGTCGGTCTCGGCCGTGGCGTCGGCGATGCTGCCGGGGGTGGTCATGCCCAGGTCCTCGAAGAACATCGACCGGGTGTCGTGGGCGGTGTAGAAGCTGACCTCGCTGAGGTCGGTGGTGTCCACGTGGGTGAGGAACATGGTGGCCTGTCCCTCGATCTGCGGGTACTCGGCCGCGGTGGCCTCGATCTCGGTCTCCAGCTCGCCGATGAGCTCCTGGCCCTCTTCCTCCAGGCCCAGGCCCTTGCTGTTGAACTCGATCATCTCCCGCCAGGCGGTGCCCCACGGGGTCTCGGGGTAGGCGACGACGGGCGCGATCTCGCTGAGGGTGTCGTACTCCTCCTGGGTCAGGCCGGAGTAGCCGGCCAGGATGACGTCGGGGGCGGTGTCGGCAACGGCCTCGAAGTCGATGCCGTCGGTCTCGTCGAACAGAACGGGGGTCTCGGCGTCGAGTTCCTCGAGCTTCTCCTCCACCCAGGGCAGGACACCGTCGTCGTTGTCGTCACCGAAGTTGGCGGCGGCCATACCGACGGGGACCACGCCCAGTGCGAGGGGGACCTCGTGGTTGGCCCAGGCGACGGTGGCGACCCGCTCGGGCTGGGACTCGATGGTGGTGGTGCCCAGGGCGTGCTCGATGGTGATCGGTGTCCAGTCCCCGGAGGCCTGGGCCTCCCCGTCGGGGGTGTCCGAAGAGCACGCCACGAGTCCGACCGCCAGCAGTGCGGCCGTGGAGAGGGCGACCGTCCTTGTCACGTGGCGCATGGTGTCCTTTCGGTTGTGGGGCGAGGTGCCCCTGAAGTCCGCGCAACCCGCCCTTGCTCGCATGGCTCACCGATTCGACACTGCGACGTTCGGTGAGGTCATGGGAGTACGCCGAGGAAGGCCGTTCGGTGCGCACACCGAGGACCGCCCCCAGAAGGTAAGGGTTGCCTAACCGAACTTAGAGCGCAAGACCCGACCGCGCAATCACGCAGATGTGACACGCATGTTCGCGAAACGGACAAATCACGGAGATCTGCCCCCGGAACTCCGCCCACCACGGGCCTGCGGCCGACAGGCCCTCCATCGCACGAGTGGACGTGCGCGGCCCGACCTCCGTCACTACGGCCGGTGGCCGTACACGGCACCGCACCGTGTACGGCCACCGCACCGCGAGCCACGCTCGGTCCCGTCAGGGAGCCGGCCTCAGGCGATCCCCTCCACGACCATGGCGATCCCCTGTCCGACCCCGACGCACAGGGCGGCGACACCGTACCCGCCGCCCCTGCGGTGCAGTTCCCAGGCGAGGGTTCCCAGAATCCGACTCCCGGAGGAACCCAGGGGGTGGCCCAACGCGATGGCCCCACCGTTCGGGTTCACCTTGTCCGGATCGAGTTCGGGCCAGGAGGCCAGGCAGGCGAGCGACTGGGCGGCGAAGGCCTCGTTCAGCTCCACGACGTCGACGTCGTCCCAGCCGATCCCGGCCCGTTCGAGGGCCTTGTTCGCCGCCTGGACGGGACCGATCCCGAACCGCTGCGGGTCCACCCCGGTGACGGCTCGGGAGACGACGCGGGCCAAGGGTCGTCTCCCGGTGCGGGTGATCGCACGCTCGTCGCCCAACAGCACGGCCGAGGCCCCGTCGTTGAGGGGCGAGGAATTGCCCGCCGTGACTGTGCCGTCCTTCCGAAAGACCGGGCGGAGCCGGGCGAGGGCCTCCGTCGAGGTGTCGGGGCGAACACTCTCGTCTTGGAGGAGGTCGGTTCCCGGCACGGGCGCCACCTCATCGGCGAAGCGTCCCGCCCGCCATGCGTCGTGGGCGGCACGGTGACTGCGCACGGCGAACGCGTCCTGGTCCGAGCGCGAGATCCCGAACTCGTCGGCCAGGATCTCGGCCCCCTCCCCCAACGAGACCGTCCACTCCTCGGGCATGCGCGGGTTGACCATGCGCCAACCCAGGGTGGTGGAGTGCAGGGTCTCGTCCCCTCGGGGGAAGGCACGCCCCGGCTTGGCCAGCACCCATGGCGCCCTGCTCATCGATTCGACACCGCCGGAGACCACCAGCGACGCGTCGCCGGTGGCGATCATCCGGGACGCCGCGGAGACCGCCTCCAGGCCGGATCCGCAGAGTCGGTTGACGGTGCTGCCGGGAACGGAGACGGGAAGCCCCGCGAGGAGCACCGCCATCCGGGCCACGTCACGGTTCTCCTCCCCCGCCCCATTGGCGTTGCCGAGCACCACGTCATCGATCTCGGAGGGATCGAGTTCGAAGGATCGGGCGACCAGGCTCCGCAGGACGTGTGCCGCGAGGTCATCGGGGCGCGTACCGGAAAGGCCCCCTCCGTGGCGACCGATCGGTGTCCGAACCGCGTCGAGCACGAAGACTTCCGATCCCATGTGTTCTCCCCCCGGATTCGGGTTTCGTGAGCCGTTCACATGTGCCTGCCACCGGTGACCTCCATGACCGTTCCGGTCATGTAGGAGGACAGGTCGCCTGCGAGGAAGAGCACGACGCCGGCGACCTCCTCCGGTTCCCCGATGCGCCCGAGAGGTACCTGGGCCAGCCCCGAGTTCAGGGCGTCCTGGTCCATGCCCTCGGTCATGGGCGTGCGGATCAGACCGGGTTGGACCGCGTTGACCCGGATGCCGTGCCGCGCGGCCTCCTTGGCGGCGGCCTTGGTCAGGCCCACGATCCCGGCCTTGGCCGCGCTGTAGTTGGTCTGTCCAGGGTTTCCGACCTTCCCGGAGATCGAGGACATGTTGACGATCGACCCACCGTTGCCCGCTGTGCGCATGGCGGCGACCGCCGCGCGCGTCCCGAGCCAGCTCCCGATCACGTGGACGTCGATGACCTGCCGGAAGTCCTCCAACGTCATCTTTCGCATGACCGCGTCCCGGGTGATGCCGGCGTTGTTGACGAAGACGTCCAACCGTCCCGACCATTCCAGGGCCCCCTGGGCGAGGGCCGTGACGTCCTCCTCCGACGTGACGTCGCACTCCAGGGCGGTGGCGCGGGCACCGGCCGAGGTCAACCGGCCGACCCGTTCCCTCGCGGTGCTCACGTCGAGGTCACCGATCACCAGGTCCGCACCCTGGCGCGCGAGACGCCACGCGATCTCCCATCCGATACCGGACGACCCTCCGGTGACGACGGCGGTGCGTCCCTCCAACGACCGTTCGCTCAACGTCATCTCCCCTCGAAGCGAGGGGCCCGCTTCTCCAGGAAGGCGTTACGCGCCTCGGCGGCGTCGGCGGTGTGGGAGAGCTCGTAGGTGACGGTCTGCTCGAAGCGGTATCCGTCCCGGTGCGGCATCTCCTCGACCGCGTTGAATGCGGCCTTGGCCTTGCGCATCGCGATCGGGCTCTTCTCCGCGATCTCGGTGGCGATCTCCCTGGCGAGGGGGAGCAGGTCCGGACCGGGGACGACCTCGGACACGACCCCCTGACGCCACAGTTCTTCCGCACCCATCTTGCGCCCGGTGAAGAACAGCATGCGGGAGGTCGAGCGGGAGAAGTGCTGGGTCAAGAACTTGGCGCCGCCCGCCAGCCCCCGGTCCAGTTCGGGCATCTGGATCCAGGCGTCCTGGGCGGCGAGGAGGATGTCGCAGCACGCCGCCGCGGCGTATCCCGCTCCGATGGCCGGGCCGTTGATCGCCGCGATCACGGGTTTGGCGCAGTCGGCCATCGCGAAGAAGCTCTCCCGTGTGACCCGGTTGTGCGCGAAGTAGGTTCCGGGTTCGGCCACCAGTTGGGAGCGTTCCTTGATGTCGGCCCCCGCGGAGAAGGTCCGTCCACCACCGGTGAGGATCGCGGCCTTGATGTGGTCGCTGCCGCTGATGGTGTCGAAGACCCAGATCAGTTCCTCGCGGGTGCGCCGGTTCTGGGCGTTCACCGGGGGGCGGTCGAAGGTGACGGTGGCGATTCCGTTCTCGACCTCGTACCTCAGGTGTTCGAGTTCCATGTCGGTCCTGCCTTTCTCATAGGTTCACGGGATGAGCGGATGACCGCTCGAATTCTTCGATGGTGTCGAACAGGTTCCGGGCGGGAGCCGCGTCGAAGCCCTCGATCGCGTCGCGCAGTTCCTTTTCGTGGTGGCCCCACCCTCCGTGCTCCAGGCACGAGGAGAACTTGGCCCTGCGTTCGACCGGCCCCGGTTCGGGCGACGATGAGCCCGTCACGCACAGTTCCCTCCCCCTGTGGACCACGACCGCCTCGGCCCGCGCGTAGCCCGACCCGTCGGACAACCGGTGGTCCGGGACGATCCTGTCCGCCAGCGACAGGACGAGCGGATCGCCTAACGCGGGCCCGGTCATGGTGCGAAGGTCCACCGCTCCCTCTCGGGCCAGGGCCAGGGCGACCATGAACGGCACGCTGAAACCGGCCTCGGCCAAGGTGCGCGGCCGCCTGCGCCTGGACAGCGGACGACACAGCCTCGCGCCGACGGAGTCGACCGCCACCGTGACCCCCTCGATCCCCTCCGGGTCGCGAAGGATCTCCTCGGGCAGGCGGCGGACGGCGTCGATGTAGGGGTGCCCCGCCCGACAGCCGGGCCAGGGTTTGACGACAACGTCATCGGATTCCCACTCCTCGTCCGGCCCGGGCAGGTGAAACCGTCCGGGGGCCTCCACCCCCAGATGGGTCCGCCACAGACCCGACTCCCCTTCCAGCGCGTCGGACGCCCCCCGAAGTCCTCCTCTCGCCAGGAGCACGGCGCTCACGCCCTGTGCCACGGCGTACCCCGGGTAGACGGACCGACCGTCGCCCTCCTGGGAGGAGGCCTTGGCGCCCGAGGCCTGATCCACCGCATGGCCGACCGCGCAGACCGACTCCTCCTCGTCCAGGCCGTACACGAGGCCGGCTGTGACGGCCGCCCCGATCCCGCCCAGGAGCTGGGTCAGGTACCAGGAGCCGGCTCGCGAGCGGGGGTCGGCCAGAGCCGACAGGGCCCATCTACACATCAGTTCCGCCCCGACGGTCACTGCACGGAGCACCCGGTCCCCTCCCACGTCCGTGGCCTCCGCCACCGCCATGGCCGCCGGTAGCAGGACCGTGGTCGTGTGGATCCGGGCCCGATCATGGGTGTCGTCGAAGTCGAGCGCGTGGGCCAGGGCCGCGTTGGCGAACGCGGCCTGGACCGGAGG
>NZ_DYZD01000232.1 GCF_020741345.1 Nocardiopsis listeri | reverse complement strand
GCCATCGCCCGATGGCGCAGCCGGTCCCTGGCGCGTTCGTGTCGGGCCCAATGGTGGGTGGTGCTGTCGTGTTGCAGCGCCGCCCGGGGGTCCGGCCACCCCGGGTCGGGGTGGAACAGGACTTGCGCGGTCCGGGCCGGGGCGGTCGGCCGTACCCTTCGCAGCAGGGTCCGGTCGGCCGGTGCGAGCAGCTCGCGGTGGGGCATCACCGCGTGCCGGGACACCTTCTCCACCACGTGCAGCCGTGTCCGGGTGGCCCTGGTGCCCCGAGGGTACAGGTCCACGCCCCACGGACAGGCGGTGGTGCGACCGAAGGCGACCACGTTCGCCGACAGCTCCGCCGACACCGGCAGCAGATCGCGGTCGGGGGGTGGAGCGCCCAACGGCACCGAGGGGTCCTCCCGGAGTCGAGACGGTGGGGGAGGTGCGCTGCGGGGGCGGGCGAACAACGGGATGCTTCCGTGGGGTACGACGTGTCCTCGCGTCATGTCTCAAGGTTCGGTGGCCCGGATCGCCCCGGCAAGCCCCGATCCCGAACCTGTGGATAACCGAGAACCCCCTGTTCAGAGGGGGTTCTCGGGTGTCGCTCCCGGGGCTACCGGAAGGGCGGTGGCCCGGCGGACACGTGGATGTGGTCCACGTGGTCCTGCGTCGGACTGCCCCGGTACCCGGCGGACCTCTTCACGCTCTCCCACGGTCCCACCGCATCCCGAGCCGGGTTCCAGATGTGGTAGTCGTAGATGATCCCCTTGACGTTCAGCTCCTGGTGGTTCTGGATGAGCCAGTCGATCACCTGGAGGGCGGTGGCGTGCATGTCCGGCGTCGGGGTCCCGCCCAGCTCCGCCATCATGTAGTCCACGGCCTGGCCGTACCCGTGGTCGCTGGTGGCCTCGTCGCGGTAGCCGCCCGCGGACAGGTAGAAGCCCGGGAACTGGTCGTTGAGCGCTTGGTGGGCGGCGCACATCTGCGGATGCAGGCCACCGAGGTTCTCGCAGTCCACGATCGCGCCTCCACCGAACACGGCGTTCGGATCGAACTCGTACTGACCCTCTTGGTCGACCAGGTGCACATCGAACAGCCCCGAGGCCTGCTCCGAGTCGCCCACGGGCGAACCGTCACAGTTCAGCCCGTCGTCGTCACGACCACAGGCCGCGTCGAGTTCGATGATCGCGATCGCCGCGGCGTTGCCGAAGGACGTCTCGCTCATGTCCTCCTCGCCCTCGCAGACGATGTCGTTCCAGTGCCGCGAGGCGTCCGGCTCCAGCTCCCGCTGACAGAGCGCGCCCCGTACCTCCACCCGGACGATGTTGCCGGAGCGGCCCATCACGTTGTCGCTGGCCCGGATGTCGGTGAGCACCGCTCCGTTCTCCCGGGCGAAGTCCTCCGCCCGGGACTCGGCGATCTCCTCGTCGTAGCGGGGCATCGGATAGGAGCCACCGGCGAGCTGGTCGGCCGCGCCGTCCCGCAGGGCGCTCACCGCGGCCAGGGCGGCGGCGTCCGCCGCGGTCTGGGCCTGCGAACGCTGGTCGTTGGCGAACCCCACCCGTACGAACAGAACGGTGAGCGCCAACAGGGCGATGGTCATGCCGAACAGCAGCAGGATGTTGGCCTGGCCGTCGTCGCGGCGTCCCTGGAGGTGCCGTCGACGCCGCGTTCGGGGTCGTTCGGTGCTGCGGAGGATACGTCGCATGCTGGTCCGGGGGGTCGTTCCCGCGGGGGAGCGGGGCGGGGGCTCGGGCGGGGCCGGACGCGGCCCGAGGGCCACGAGCGGCACGGGGACGTAGGCGACCGAACACGAATCGCACACACCCCCGCGCCGGGCAGCTTAACCCGGCCGGTTCCGTCGGTACAGGGTCGACCGGGGCATAGCGGCCGGTACCGGCTCGTCACCGCTGGTGGTGGCGGTGCCGTGTTGAACGGGTGACCATAGGCGGCCACAGACCGCATCGGGAGACCACCCATGGCACTCCCGTCACGTGGAGTCGGTCAAGGGGCCGGCGACCGACGGGTGGCGCCGTCGAGGATGTGCGCGATCTCCTGGGCTGCGGCCCGGGCCGTCTCGGTGTCGGTGGCCTCCGCGGCCGCCAGTTCGAGCCGGGCCAGTCTGGCCGCGCGCCGTGGGCAGTTGCGCAGCTCCACGAACACACCCCACCGGCGCAGGAACATGCGCACCGGAACCGGGTCGCCGGTGCGCGCACACAGGTCGCGGACGTAGCGGTGCTGGATGTCGAAGGTCGACAGCGCGTCGGGGGACACCCTGCGCACCGCGGCGCGCAGGGCCTTTCCGTCGGCCGGTGGTTCCACTACGGACGCCTCGGGGACCGCGGACGGTTCGGGGCGCAGTGGCTCACGGGACATTCGACTCACCTCTTCGCAGGTGGACCGGGGGACATGGATAGAGCATGCGCTGTTCCCAGGGGTGGGACAAGCGAGATCGCGGAACCTGTGGAAAACTCCCCGCTCGGTCGTTGCGCCCGTAAAAGCGGTGGCTCGCCCGGTGGGGCTTTGGGAGGAATGCTCCGGAACCGCCGCCTACGAACGTGCCGGAACGCGCCTCGACACACAGGACCGAAACTCTCCGTGAACGACTGTGCGCTGTCCGAAACCCCTTGCCGTGGGGAGTCGCGCTCGGCCGAATCCAGGCGAGTCGAGGGCGGCGTATTCTGCTGCCCAGGCGCGGACGTGGTCGAATCGGTCGAGGTACTCGGCCGCACCCCGCACGAGGGGTTGCCGCAAGCCGCGCGGGCTCGCCTCGGGACCCGCTCCGGCCAGGTGAATCTCCTGCTGAGAATCGTCCTGCGTCCCATCGACCGCACGCTCGCCTCAGAGCAGGCCAACGCGCGGGCGGGGGATCGGTGGGGCAGGCTCGACACCGCACTCCGATTCGGGGCGCCCCTGCCCGAACCCTGGTGGCCGTCACCCTGATCCACGGGTCGCCCTGATCCAAGAACGGGGCGCGGGTTCGACCACCCGCGCCCCGTCATTGGAGTTCCGTCGACCTTGCCCACCCGATCCCGGCCCCGTCAGCGGAGCCGGCGGTTCAGCCCGTCCACCAGGTGTACGTCGGCGACGGTCAACCGCACGTCTCCCGAGTCCAACGGAGCCACCGTCGCCGACCGCACGTACGTGGCGCGACTCCACGCGCGGTTGGTGCTCGGAAAGATCGCCTTGGCCCCCAACCGTCCCAACGCGCCCGGAGGCCCGGCCAACAGCCGCAGCTGCCACCGCGCCCGCCGGACCGTCGTCCCCAGGTAGTCGCCGTGTCGTAGCAACGGCAACCGGCCCACCAACCGTGCCTCCTCCTGGCCGGGCGCGGCCGCCACGGCCTCCAACGGGAAACGCCGGCCCGCGTCGGTGCCGCGCACCACCTCCAGCGCGTACGACACCCCCTCGGGCAACGGCGAACCCAGCAGAACCTCCAGGCGCAGTTCCTCCCCACGACGCCCGGCCGGACGGACCCGGACCGACTCCACCGGAATCGTCGGGGCCAACGGCGACGTCTTCAATCCCAACCGGTCGTTGATCGTGTAGTACGGGCGCACCTTGGTCCCCGTGCCGTAGGTGGGTTTCACCGACTGGGCGGCGTATTCGATGATCTTCTTGTAACCCACCACCCCGGACAGGTGCCGGCCCACGGTGCACTCGGTCCCGTCGGACAACACCAGCCGCAACTGCCACTTGTCGGAGTCGCCGTGCCGCCCGTGTGCGACCGACTCCGGGTCGATCACCGCCGTGAACTCGCCCCCCTGCGCGACCGCTGACGGGAACTCGCGGCGGGCCTGCGGCGAGCCGTGCAGTCGCACCACCATGCGTGCCCGGGCATCGGGCTGCGACCGGCCCAGCACCCGCCCCTGCACGGTGATGAGACCATCGGCGACCTCCACGTGTTCGACCTCGGCGTGGTGTTGTGAACTCCGCACCTGCAGTATCAGTCGACCCTTCGGGGAACGCGCGGGGATCACCAGGGACAGGCCGCTGGTGTGCGCGCTGGACAGCGGGAACCCGTACTGGTGGATGGTCACGTCCCGCACCGGGGTCTCCTCCCCGCCGGCCCGGTCCACGGCGCCCGTTCGGTCCGAGGCGCCATCGACCCGGCACACCTGCCAGGTCCCGGTGGTCAGGTCCAGCTCGGCGGCGTCCACCAGGACCCGACCATCGGGCCCCGGGACCAGCTCCACCCGCCGGTTCTCCGTGGCGAGCACCACCGCGTCCGGTACCCGCGAGTCACTCGGGTCGTGGACGTCGCCCGACTCCGCGCCCGGACCGAAGTCCAACTCCGTCACCCCGTCCGGGCCCACCTGGACCCGGCACGAGGCCGGTATCTCCGCCCTCGGCATCGGCAGGTGCAGGACCGGGTGCGCGGGCATGCGCGCCCCGGCCAGGTCGTGGAAGAGCTCCTCGTGCCGGCGCACCACGTTCACCGGGTCGAAGCGTTCCGAATCGCTCAACGCCGCCGCCGACATGCGTCGCCGCAACTCGTCATCGCCCATCAGGTGCGCCAGCCCCTCCGCGATGCCGGGGGCGGACTTGTTGGGGACCAGCAGCCCGTCCTCCTGGTGCCGGATGATCGACGCAGGTCCGTGCGGGCAGTCCGTGCTCACCACCGGCAGTCCCGACCGCATGGCCTCCACGATGGTCATCCCGAACGGCTCCTCACTGGAGGTGACCGCCGCGAAGGCGCCCTGGGCCCAGGCCTCCTCGACCCGAGGATGCGGGCCCATCAGCCACACCCGGTCCTGCAACCCCAGTTTGCCCACGAGCCTGCCGAGCGCCCCGCGTCTGCTGCCGCGCCCGTAGATGCGCAGCGTCCAGTCCGGGAACTCGTCGCTGACCATGGAGAACGCCTGTACCAGTAGGTCGTGGCGTTTGCTGGGGGCGAGTCGGCCCGCCGCGACGATGGTGCGGGTGTTGTGCCCGTTGACGGTGAACGGTGGCGCCGGCACCGAGTTGGGGATGGACAACAACCGCACTCCCGGCAGCGGCATCCGCTCGGAGTAGGTGCGCGCGTCGGCTTCGGTGACCGTGACGAAGGCGTCCAGGTGCGGGTACTCCTCCGCCATGACCCGGCGCAGTTCGTCGGAGTGCTGCTCGTAGGTGAGGTGTTCCTGGCCGACCTTGACGAGCCGCTTGGGCGCGGCCCGAGCGATCACCACGTTCAGCCCGGGGCGGGTGCCCACGACCACGTCGGCGTCGGTGGTGGCCAGGTACTCCTCCAACCTGTCGTCGGTGAGGCGGCTGTGCGTTGAGCCCCGGCCGTCTTCAGGAGGAAAGAGGAGCGGTGGCAGACCGGCGCGTTCCGAACCCTCGTACAGCGGACGCCCGCCCACCCCGGTGGCCTGGTCGTCCTTTTGTCGGATGTCGACCAGGGGGCGCAGGGTGACCTGGGCGGGGACGGGCAGGACGGGGTCCGCGCGGTGTCGGAACACCGAGACGATCTCCACCTCGTGCCGTGCCGACAGGGCCGCCGCCTGGTTGGCGACCGTACGCACGGTGCCGCCGATGCCGTACATGTCGTTGATCAGATAGGCGATCTTCACTGAGCCCCCATGTTCCGGCGCCGTCCTTCGCGCGTGTGCGAAGGACGACGCCCGTGTCCCCCTGCACCCACACCGAGCCGACTCTCCGAGCGGAGGTGGTGTGGGGATGAGCGATCAGATTATGAGGAGGAATGGGGGTAAAAGTTCTAATCTGTCCAGTACTGTCCGAAGATTTGCCGGTATCTGTGGGGGTTTTGCGGCGATTCCGAACAGCGGAAACCAGAGCGGCGAAAGCGGGTCGGAAAGTGCGGCTCGGGGGAGCGTGGACCGCGAGGCGAGTATGGGCTCCGGGGAGAGTGTGGGACGGACGCACGACAAGGAGGACACGACACGTGGTCGTGCGCCCGCCCACGGCACGGGAACCTGCAGCGATGCCCGTGGTCCGAGAACCCGCTCCCCTGCCTTTGCAAGGGGTGCTCGAAGAGACAGGGGAGCGGGGCGGAGACGGCACGGTGGATTCCGACTCGTCCGGTACGAGACCGGAACAGTTCCCGAACGACCCTCCGGGGCTCGGGAACCCCAGGCCGCGGAACCGTACCTACCGGGTGGGGCCCGCCCCCCACACCGGCGCCGCCTCCTGGTCCGAGATCACCCGCTGAGCGGGGACCGCGAGATCTGAGCGCCCTCGGTGGGCGAGATGGACCGCCGGACGGGGCCGACGGTGAGCGGCCGTCGGCGCACCCCGGTTTCGGCCTCGCCGGGAGGGAGAGGTGGGGGTGCATCGCCGTGCTTTGGGGGGTTTCGGACGGCGACCAGACTCAGCAGGGTCACCCGCTGGAGCGTTCGCGCCAGGGTGGCCGGGTGCCGCCGGCTCGGGCCTCGAGCCACCCGCTTGGGCAGGGGCGAGGTCGTACGCGGGGAGGCCGGCGAGACGGGTGCATCCGGTGCGGCGGCAGCGCCGGAGGTCGCGGTGGTAGGGGACAGATGGGAGGTGGGGGAGGTTCCGGGGGCTGAGGACATGTTGGGAGGTGTGCTGTCCAAGACGGTTCCTGACGAGTCGGGGGCTCGTTGTCGGACGGGCCGAGGGCGGATGCGGGGAGAAACACCCGTGGGTCCGTCGGGACGCGGAGAAGTAGGCCACTTCCTCATCCACCGAACAAACATTTGGTGGACGACCTACCTCTCATGTTTCATGCTTGGCAACGCTGCGTTGCCTTCGATGGACACTCTGCCGGATAAGAGGGAAAAAGTCGTGGCCCGAAGGTGACTTTCCGTGGCCGAATCTGGCCACGATGGGGGATTCGCAGGTCGCAGAGGGTGAGCGCCATCGATACGGCTGTGGTGCCCCCGTGCTGGGGTAGCCGAGCTCGGGCCGGGGCGCTTCCGGCCGAGGGACCGGGGAACAGTGAAAGGGCATGACCGAGAGCCCGGCGCATGGTCCTGTGGTCCGGG
>NZ_DYZD01000231.1 GCF_020741345.1 Nocardiopsis listeri | reverse complement strand
CGTAGTGCCCGATGTCCATGGACATCGGGCATTTCTTTTTGGTAACAGTGTCGTGAAATTACCGGTTGTGCCAGGGTCTGAATGCTCGCGTTGGAATGACCGAAAACTAGTGTTCCGTTGTCTTCTGTCCTGAATCGCAGATAGCATCCACTCTGCGGGCGGCTCGAAACCATGGGTGGGGAACGTGTGGTTGAAGTGTTAATCGGGCCGTGTGCGGCTTGATTTTCCCTGTGATCGATTTCCGGAGCGTTCACCGGTTTCGGTCGAGGGGTCTCGTGTCTGTCGAACCCACCCTGAACTGCGCCTAAAGGGCAGTGCGCGTGCACCTTCACGAGACTTTCAAGCCGAGCCGTGACTCGCCTCGGGCCAGGACCCGCCCGGGTGAGGACGTCGAGTTCGACCGGAGGAACGCGATGACCAGGGACCCTCGAAGTGGTACCCCCTCCCGCTCACCCATCGCGGTGGTGGGGCTGGCCTGTCGTCTGCCAGGCGCCTCGTCGCCGGAGGCCTTCTGGCGGCTGCTGTGCGAGGGACGGGAGTCCATCTCTCCGCCGCCCGAACGTCTGGGGTGGACCTCCGCCGAACGGGACCACCGCTGGGGCGGTTACCTGGACCGCGCCGAGGACTTCGACGCGGCCTTCTTCGGTGTCTCCCCGCGCGAGGCCGTGGCCATGGACCCCCAACAGCGGCTGATGCTCGAACTGAGCTGGGAGGCCGTCGAGAACGCGCGTACCGCCCCCGACAGCCTGCACGGCACCAGGACCGGGGTCTTCACCGGTGCCATCTCCTCGGACTATTCCCTCCTGCTTCGGGACGAGCCCGCCTCGCACCACAGCCTGACCGGTGGTCAGCGCGGCATGATCGCCAACCGTGTCTCCTACACGCTCGGTCTGCGCGGACCGAGCATGACGGTGGACAGCGGGCAGTCCTCCTCCCTGGTCAGCGTGCACACGGCGATGGAGAGCCTGCGCAACGGCGAGTGCGACATCGCGCTGGCCGGCGGCGTCAACCTCATCCTGCTGCCAGGGAGCACCGATCACGTGGAACGGTTCGGTGGTCTGTCACCGGACGCCCACTGCTACACCTTCGACTCACGCGCCAACGGTTACGTCCGAGGTGAGGGCGGGGCCGTGGTCGTCCTCAAACCGTTCGACCGAGCGTTGGCGGACGGTGACCACATCCACGCCGTTCTGTCCGGTGGAGCGGTCAACAACTCCGGTCCCACCTCCTTCCTGGCCCGGCCCGAACCCGAAGGTCAGGCGGAGGTCCTGCGCGCCGCCCACCGCAGGGCCGGGATCGACCCCGCGCACGTGGGGTACGTGGAGCTGCACGGCACGGGCACCCCTGCCGGCGACCCGGTCGAGGCCGCCGCGCTCGGATCGGTCTTCACCAAGCGCTCCAGCGCCCTGCGGGTGGGCTCGGTCAAGACCAACGTGGGGCACCTGGAGGGCGCCGCGGGGATCGTCGGCCTGCTCAAGGTCGTGCTCAGCCTCTCCCACGGCCTGTTGCCCCCCACCAGGAATTTCGACGCGCCCAACCCCGAGATCGACCTGGAGGGCCTGGGGCTGGCCCCGCAGACCGTCCGGGAACCCTGGCCCACCGAGACCCCTCTGGCCGGGGTGTCCTCCTTCGGCATGGGCGGGACCAACTGTCACCTCGTCCTGTCCCCGCCGCCTCGGCGCACCCCCGAGACCTCCGGCCAGGCGCCGGGGGAGGGCGCCCTCGACCCCGTGCCCTGGGTCCTCTCGGCCCGTTCCGAGGAGGCGCTTCGCGCCCAGGCCTCGGTCCTGCACTCCTTCGTGTCCAAGCGGCCCGGTCTGCGGCCCGAGGACGTCGGTTTCTCGCTGGCGACCACCCGCACGGTCATGGAGCACCGCGCGGTCATCCTCGCCCCGGGCGGTAACGGAACTCGCGATCTGGAGTCGATCCGTCCCTCCGGCGTACCGGTGGGCGAACGCGACGGTCGGGGCCCCGTCCTGGTCTTCCCGGGACAGGGCGGCCAGTGGGCGGGCATGGTCCGCCCCCTCCTGGACGGAGACGGTCGACTCGCCCGGATCTTCGGTCGGCGACTGCGTGAGTGCGAGCGAGCCCTGGACCCCTACGTCGACTGGTCCCTCACCAGGGTGCTGCGCGAGGAGCCGGGGGCGCCCCGATACGTCGGTCCCGAAGCCCGAGTGGACGTCGTGCAGCCGGTGCTGTGGGCGGTCATGGTGGCGCTGGCCCGGGTGTGGGAGGCCCTGGGGGTACGTCCCGGGGCGGTGATCGGTCACTCCCAGGGCGAGATCGCCGCGGCCCACGTGGCGGGTGTGCTGACCTTGGACGACGCCGCCAAGGTGGTGGCGCTGCGCAGCCGGGCGCTGACCGCCCTCGGCGGCAGTGGGGCCATGGCCTCCCTCGGGCTCTCCCCGGAACAGGCCCAGGAGCTCATCGACTCGCTGAACGACCTCCACCTGGCGGCGGTCAACGGACCCGAGTCCGTGGTGGTCTCGGGTGATCCCGCCTCGGTACGCGCCGCCGTGGACCACTGCGTGGACGACGGTGTGCACGCCGCCCTGGTGGACGTCGACTACGCCTCGCACTCCGCGCACGTCGAACGTGTCCGGGAAACCCTGCTCGAACAGTTGGACGGCGTCACGCCGGGTCCGGCCCGGATCCCGGTCCTGTCGACGCTGACCGGGAGCGAGCTACGGGAGGACGGGCCGGCCATGGACGGTCGGTACTGGTACCTGGGGTTGCGCAATCCGGTTCGCTTCGCCGACGCCGTGTCCGAGGCGGTGGCCGGCGGGCACGACACCTTCGTCGAGGTCGGCCCGCACCCCGTCCTCGTCCACGGGATCGAACGTGTGCTGGCGTCCGGTGAGACGCGCGGCGCCGTGCTGGAGACCCTGCGACGGGACCACGGGGACGAGGCCCAGCTGCTGACCGCGGCGGCCCAGGCCTTCACCGCCGGACTGGACGTGAACTGGGGAAACCTCTTCAGGGGGTCGGGTGCGCACCGCATCGACCTGCCCACCTACCCCTTCCAGCGCACCCGTCACTGGCCCGAACTCACCCCGGCCGCACCGCTCACCGCGGTGTCGGAGGGCGCGCCCGAACCGGCCGACGGGTCGGTTCCCCGTGCGGGCGAAGGCGCCTCCGGGCTGGTGGCGTCCCTGAGCGCCCAGGTGCTGGAACTGGACGAGTTGGACCCCGCGGACGAACGACGCGCGTTCCGTGACCTGGGCTTCGACTCCATCATGCTGTTGGAACTGGCCGACCTCATCGAGGACGAGACCGGTGTCCGACTGGAGGACTCCGTCCTCTTCGAACTCCCCACCCCGGCCGCGCTCGCCGGACACGTCGCCGAGGAACTGGGCGAGGAACCGCCCGCCCGGGAGCGGGAGAGGGCCGCGCCGCGCCGTGCGGCCTCCACCGGGACCGCGCCGGTGGGACCGGCCGACGACGACCCGATCGCCATCACCGCGATGGCCTGTCGCCTGCCCGGCGGGGTGAGCTCTCCGGAACAGCTGTGGCGGTTGCTGGAGGAGGGGACCGACGCCATCGGGGCCTTTCCGGAGAACCGTGGCTGGGACCTGGACTCGCTCTACGACCCGGAACCCGGCACCCCCGGGCGCACCTACACGCGCAACGGCGGGTTCCTCTACGACGCCGACCTCTTCGACGCCGGATTCTTCGGCATCAGCCCGCGTGAGGCCGACGCCATGGATCCCCAACAGCGGTTGCTGTTGGAGACCTCCTGGGAGGCGATCCAACGGGCCGGCCTGGACACCGAGGAACTGCGCGGTAGGCAGGTGGGAGTGTTCGTCGGCGCGATGCCCGGCGAGTACGGCGCACGGTTGGCCGATCCGGCCGGTGACACCGACGGTGGGTACCGGCTGACCGGAAGCACCCTGAGCGTGGCCTCCGGGCGCATCGCCTACGTGCTCGGTCTCAACGGCCCCGCGTTGACCATCGACACCGCCTGCTCGGGTTCACTGGTCGCCCTGCACCAGGCGGCAGCCGCCCTGCGCCGGGGCGAGTGCTCCATGGCGCTGGCCGGCGGTGCGACCGTCATGGCCACTCCCGGGATGTTCCTGGAGTTCTCCGCCCAGCGCGGCCTGTCCGCGGACGGACGCTGCCGTGCCTTCGGCGCCGGTGCCGAAGGCACGGCGTGGGCGGAGGGGGCGGGCATGCTCCTGCTCGAACGGGCCTCGCAGGCGCGCCGTAACGGTCGCCCCGTGTTGGCCTTGCTGCGCGGCAGCGCCGTCAACTCCGACGGGGCCTCCAACGGTCTGACCGCCCCCAACCCGGAGGCGCAGGAGAGGGTGATCAGGCAGGCCCTGGCCGCCGCCGGGCTCGCCCCCGGCGAGGTCGACGCGGTCGAGGCGCACGGCACCGGGACCCGACTCGGCGACCCGATCGAGGCCCGTGCCCTGATGTCGGTCTACGGACACGACCGGGAGCACGACCTGTTGCTCGGCTCGCTCAAGTCCAACATCGGCCACGCCCAGGCGGCGGCGGGGGTGGCAGGCGTGATCAAGACCGTGGAGGCGCTGCGCCACGGTCGTCTGCCGCGAACCCTGCACGTCGAGGAACCCACGGACCGGGTCGAGTGGCGGGGCAGCGGGGTGCGCCTGTTGTCCGAGGAGACCCCCTGGCCCGACACCGGACGGCCCCGGCGGGCGGCGGTGTCCTCCTTCGGGATCAGCGGCACCAACGCGCACGTGCTACTGGAGGGGGTGGCCGACGAGGTCGCCCCGGTCACCGTGCCGGACGACCCCTTCCGGCGTTCCCGCCACTGGCTCTCGCCGCGTGGGCCCGAGGTCCGTTCGGAGGAGGCGGCGACCCCGCTGCTGGACGACGGACTCTCCCTGGCCGACGGGGGCGCGGTGTTCCACGGGCGGATCTCCGTCGCCCGACAGCCATGGACCGCGGACCACCGGGTCCTGGGCCGGGTGATGGTGCCCGGCACCGCGATCGTGGACCTGGTCGCCCGAGCGGGAGCACGGGTGGGCGCCGACATCGTCGCCGACCTGGTGTTGGAGGCGCCCCTGACGCTGGGGCGAGAGGGGACGGCGGAGCTTCAGGTGCTCGTCGCCGCCCAGGACGGGCGAGGCCGGCGCGAGGTCAACGTGTACGCGCGAGGTGGGCTCACCACCGACCGCCCCTGGATCCGTTACGCCTCCGGCACCGTCACCGGTGTGGAGACCGCCGGAGACACCCTCGTGAACACGGAAC
>NZ_DYZD01000230.1 GCF_020741345.1 Nocardiopsis listeri | reverse complement strand
GGTCTGGGCATCGGTGACGGTCGTTCCTGCGTGCGCGGGGAGCAGATGGAATGGGGCCGGCGTATCGAGCCGGTTCTGGGTCCATCCCCGCGTACGCGGGGAGCAGTCTCGTTGACCTGCGGGTTTATCCGGCCCACTGGCCCGAATCTGCAACTAGTCGAGAAACAGACAAACCAGACACCGAACCTCCGCAGTCACCCCGAAAGGCTCACACAGGTTCCCGGCCGACACAAGACGGCCGGGAACCCCTTGGTCACTCCTACTCCTCCGGCCAGAGGAAGCGTTGGGCCTTCGCCCAGGGCGAACCTTCCTCCTCCTCCGGAGGATAGGTACGTGTCTCGAAGGAGTCGACGACCACCTGACGCAACTCGGGCAGACCTCCCTGAACGGCCCCCACAGCCCGGGCCTGCACCAACAGGTTCCCCACGGCCGTACCCTCAGCCGGTCCTACGATCACCGGTAGGCCGGTGGCCTCGGCGGTGAGCCGGCACAACAGCGTGTTCCGCGACCCTCCCCCGACGACATGGACCACCTCGACCTCTTGGCCGGAAAGCTCAGCGGCCTGTCGCACGGCCCGCCGGTAGGCCAAGGCCAGGGAATCCAGCACGCACCGCACCACCTGAACAGGGTCGATGGGCGCTGGTTGGCCGGTCTCGGCGGCGAACTCGGCGATCCTGGCCGGCATGTCACCGGGTGGCGCGAATCGGGGATCGTCCACGTCCACCACACATCTCAACGTCGGCAGACGAGCCGCCCGCTCCAACAGGTCGGCCAGATCCACGTCGATCCCCTGGGCCTGCCAGGTGCGCAACGACTCCTGTAACAACCACAGCCCGGTCACGTTGCGCAGGTAGCGCACGGTCCCGTCCACACCGAGTTCGTTGGTGAAGTTGGCCCTCCTTCCTTCTTCGGAGAGCACCGGCCGCTCCAACTCCACACCCACGAGCGACCAAGTACCCGACGAAATGTAGGCGAAGCGCGAGGTGCGTGCGGGTACGGCGGCGATGGCGGAGGCGGTGTCGTGGGAGCCCACCGCGACCAGCGGCGCCCCGAGATCCCTCACCGGGCCGATGATGTGGCCGGGGTCGACCAGGTCGGGGACCAGGTTCCTCACGGGAACCTCGAAGTTGTCCTCCAACAGGTTCAGGCAGGGTTCGGCCCAACGGCGTCCGCGCACCTCCACCAGCCCGGTGGTGGAGGCGTTGGTCAGCTCCGCCACCTTTTGACCGGTCAACCAGTATCCCAACAGGTCGGGGATCAGCAGCAGGTCGCGCGCGGCCGAGAGCTGGGCGCTTCCGGCGGCGGCGACGAGCTGGAAGACGGTGTTGAAGGGCTGCACCTGCAGACCGTTGACCGCGTACAGGTCCACGGCGGAAAGGTGCTCGAACACCCGCTCGGGCACACCGTCGGTGCGCCGGTCCCGGTAGTGGACGGGGTTGCCCAGCAGCGCGCCGTCGGCGTCGAGAAGGCCGTGGTCCACGGCCCAGGAGTCGATGCCGACGGAGGCGAGCGGTCCGTGTGCACGGGCTGCTTCCTCCAGTCCGGTGAGGGCCCCGGAGTACAGCGACAACACGTCCCAGTGCAGTCGTTCGCCCAAGGCCACCGGGGTGTTGGCGAACCGCGCCGTCTCCTCGGTGCGCAGGACACCGTCGCGCAGGTGTCCTGTGATCACCCGGCCGCTGGAGGCGCCCAGGTCGATCGCGGCGTGCGGTCCCACCGCGCTCACCGCAGGAAGGCGGCGGCGACACCGCCGTCGACGGGCACGTGCAGGCCGGTGGTGTGCGCCAGCTCTCCCGCGGTGAGCGCGAACACCGCATTGGCCACGTGTTCGGGCAGCACCTCGCGGCCCAGGAGGGTGCGCTTGGCGTAGAAGGCGCCCAACTCCTCTTCGGGAACCCCGTACACCTTGGCGCGCTGGGCGCCCCACCCGCCGGCGAAGATGCCCGAGCCGCGCACCACCCCGTCGGGGTTGACGCCGTTGACCCGGATGGCGTGCTCGCCGAGCTCGGCGGCGAGCAGACGCACCTGGTGGGCCTGGTCGGCCTTGACGGCGGAGTAGGCGATGTTCTTGGGCCCGGCGAACACCGCGTTCTTGGAGGCGATGTAGACGATGTCTCCGCCCATGTCCTGCTCGATCATCAGGCGCGCGGCCTCACGGGAGACCAGGAAGGACCCCTTGGCCATGACGTCGTGTTGCAGGTCCCAGTCGCGTTCGGTGGTCTCCAGCAGCGGCTTGGAGATGGACAGTCCGGCGTTGTTGACCACCAGGTCCACCCCGCCGAAGGCCAGGGCGGCGGCGCGCAACGCCTCGGCCACGGCACCGGCGTCGCTCACGTCGCAGCCCACACCGACGGCGGTGTCGGCACCGCCGAGTTCGGTCGCGACCTCGGCGGCCCGGTCGGCGTCCAGGTCGGAGACGACCACGCAGGCGCCTTCGGCGGCCAGGCGGGTGGCGATGGCCTTGCCGATACCGCTCGCGGCACCGGTGACCAGGGCGACTCGGCCG
>NZ_DYZD01000229.1 GCF_020741345.1 Nocardiopsis listeri | reverse complement strand
CTACGCCGCAAACTCGGAGCGGAGCACATCCAGACCGTGCGCGGTGTCGGCTATCGCTTGAGCGAGGGCGCGCGGTGAGCCTCACCAGACGCCTGGTCCTGCGGGCCCTGCTGGTGATGGTGTTGGTGGTGGGCGGTATCACCGCCCTGACCTACGAGCTGGTCCTGGTCTCCGGCCGAAACGACGTCGACGACCTGTTGAGCCAGGAGTCCGAGCTCCTGAGCGACACGTTGGGGGAACAGATGCCCACCGCCGCCGGACTGGACGGCGTGGTGTCGGGCCCCGAGGCCGAGCGCGCCGCACGCCGGGCACTGTCGATCCGTCCCAGCGGAGCCCGACATGTCTCCCTGATACACGTCGACGGGGTCCGCCTGCAGAGCACCGGCGGTCCTTCCCGGGTCGCGGGTCTCATGCGCGGCGACGAAGCGCCCGCCTCGGTCCCCGGGGTCGCGCGAACGATGGACACCGACGTCGGGAGGGTCCGTGTGCTGGACACTCCCATTACCGACGCGACCGACGAGGAGATCGCCGTGATCACCGTCGTCGCGCCTTTGGACGTGGTCCACGACACGGCCGCCACGGTCCTGTTGGTCACCGCCCTGGCCGGGGGCATCGGTGTCGGTGGAGGCGGGATCGCGCTGTGGTTGGTGGTGCGTCGCACCTTGGCCCCGGTGCGGGAGGTGTCGGCGGCCGCGCAGGAGATCTCCCCGGCCGACCTCACCACACGTGTGCCCGTCCCCGACACCCACGACGAGGTCACGGAGCTGGCCACCGAGATCAACCGGATGCTCACCCGTATCGAACAGGCGGACACCGGTCGGCGCCGCTACCTGGCGGCGATCTCCCACGAAGTACGCACCCCGCTCGCGGTGGCCGAGGGGCACCTGGAGCTGCTGGGAGGACCGGAGGCGGAGATCGTGCACGCCGAACTCGAACGGTTGCGTCGGGTCCTGGAGGACCTCATGGCGGTGGCACGCGGCGACGACGAGATCGACGCCGACCGCGGTCCGGTGTTCCTGCCCGACCTGTTCGATGCCGTGCGGACCAGGGTCGAGTCGCTCCCCTTCGCCCGATCGGTGATCTTCCGCGAGGTCTCTCCTCAGGTCGTGCTCGGAGACCAGGCCAGGTTGGAGCAGTGTCTGATGAATCTGATCTCCAACGCGATCGACCACAACCCACCGGACGTGGTCGTCGACGTGGCCACCGACGTCGACGAGGGCACCGTGGCCCTGACCGTCACCGACGACGGATCCGGGGTCGATCCCGATCTGCTCCCCCACGTGTTCGAACCGTTCGTGACGACGCGCTCGGGCCGGACGGGAGGGCTCGTCGGCCTGGGGTTGCCGATCGTACGGTCCCTGGTGAAGGCGCAGGGAGGCCGTGTGGCCATGGACAGTGGGCCTGGGGGGAGTTCGGTCCGTATCCTCCTGCCCATCGCCACGGCCTGAGGGGCGGCCCGGCGGGGAAGAAGGTCCTGTTCGCCTCTTGCCGGACAGCCAGACTAAACGTAAGGTAACTTTCCAATACCAGGGGTCACCGAACCCGCACCCGCGGCCGAGATGACCCACAGGGATCGACTCCGCCCGTCACGCCCCCTTGGGCCCCTTCCCCCCGGAGCACGCCATGCGCACCCTGACCTCCTCGACCGCCGCCCTCCTCACCGCGGTCGCCCTCCTTCACTCCCCCGCCACGGTCTCCGCCGAGACCGAGGACCCGACACCCACCGCGGCGGCCCTGATCTGGTCGGACGAGTTCGACGGCCCCGCCGGGTCCGCCCCCGACCCCGCCAACTGGAACCACGAGACCGGTGCACACGGATGGGGCAACAACGAACTGCAGAACTACACCGGCAGCCGGGCCAACTCCGCCCTGGACGGTAACGGCAACCTGGTCATCACCGCCCGACAGGAGTCCGACGGTTCCTACACCTCCGCGCGCATGACCACGCAGAACAAGGTCCAGCCCCAGTACGGCAGGATCGAGGCGCGCATCCAGATCCCACGCGGACAGGGCATCTGGCCGGCCTTCTGGATGCTGGGCGCGAACTTCCCCCAGACCCCCTGGCCGGACTCCGGCGAGATCGACATCATGGAGAACATCGGCCGCGAACCCCACCTTGTGCACGGCAGCCTGCACGGACCCGGGTACTTCGGCGGTGACCCCCTGACCGGTTCGTACATGCACCCGCAGGGATGGTCCTTCGCCGACACCTTCCACGACTTCGCCGTGGACTGGCGGCCCGGCTCCGTGACCTGGTCGGTCGACGGCAACGCCTACCAGACCTACACCTGGGAGGACACCCGCGGAAACCCCTGGGTGTACGACCAGCCGTTCTTCATGATCCTCAACGTCGCTGTGGGCGGCGACTGGCCGGGCTACCCGGACGGAAGCACCCAACTCCCGCAGGAGATGCGCGTGGACTACGTACGCGTGTACTCCCTGGACTGACGGACCGCGCGGGGGTGCCCTGGCAGGGCACCCCTCAGCGGGCGTAGCGGGCCGGGTGGGGTCACTCCTCGTACTCCGGGCGGACTCGGGCCACGGTGGGGCAGGATAAGGGTCATGGCGCCGATCACCGACCCACAACTCCGGGCCACCCTGACCGACCACCTACGACGCCACCCCGAAGAGGCCACGGCGCTCGCCGAACCGGCCCGGCTAATGCGAGGAGGACGCGACCTCGCCTCGCGTCGGACGTTCCCCATGCACGTCACCGTCGGTGCTCTCCTGGTCCGAGGAGGGTCCGAGATCCTGTTGGTGGAACACCGCGCCTACGGACTCACCCTGCAGCCCGGTGGCCACCTGGAACCGAGCGATGGCACATTGATCACCGGCGCCGTACGCGAGTTGGTGGAAGAAACCGGCATCGACGCCGACACCGTGATCCCCACCCGACAGATTCCCGTCTACGTCGAGTTCGGCGAAGTCCCCGCCCGACCGGACAAGGACGAGCCGGCACACTTCCACCTCGACTTCGGATTCGCCTTCACCACGACCCGAGGGAAGATCGGACGCGTCCAGGAGTCCGAGGTCGACAGTGCCGAGTGGTACCCGTTGGCGGAGGCCGAACGCCTGGTCGGCCCCCGGATCGCCCGAGCCTTGGCCCCATCGGCGCGGCTCCGGTAATCGGGTAAGGGGTATTCCAACGTTTTCGCACAGGGTCGGTCAAGTCCGGCGAAGGACACCGACGCCCTGATCTCCAACCTCTGACTTCTGACTTCTGACTTCCAGCATCAATCGCACTCCGCATGAGCCTTCGAGTGGTCTGGAACATTGGCGGGTGCCGGGTGCGTGGGTGGGGCGTCTGGGGTCGTGGGTCTTGGGGTGGCCTGGCGGGGTGGGGGTGGGTTCTTCCTCCTTCCCCGCCGCGTGATTGTTGCCGCCCGCACCGCACGCGTCAAGGCGATGTTGTGTTGCTGTGACGATGGGGCTGGTGGCCTTGACCCGTGCGGTGCGGGCGGCGGTTTGGCGGCTATCGGGGAAGGGGGAGAATGGTTGGGGTACCTACGGCCCTGTG
>NZ_DYZD01000228.1 GCF_020741345.1 Nocardiopsis listeri | reverse complement strand
CGCGAACCCCGCGTCAGCGAACACGAACCGCACCGGCGTGGCCAGGTACAAGCTCAACAGGGTGGTCCTGGCCCCGTCCCGGTCCTGGACGGATGCGGCCATCACGCACACCACCAGCAACAACCCCAGGGTGTCAGTGACGATGAACCTCTTGCGGCCGTTGACCTTCTTGCCCGCGTCATAGCCCCGGGTGCCCTGGCCGACGGTGTCGGCGCCCTTGACACTCTGGGAATCGATGATCCCCGCCGAGGGCTCGCCCCCACGCCCGTGCGCGGTGCGCAACCGACGGCGCAGCACGGCCATGACCTGCGCGGTGACCTTTGGCTTCTTCCCAGCGGGAGAAGTATCAGTACCCGGTCTGCCAGGGCGGGAAGTCCACGGGCAGGTGCCGCCAGGAGCAGCCGGTGCGTACCACGTACAGGATCGCGTCCACCACGTCCCGGCGGGGATGCTTCTCAGGGCGGCCGCCGGTGTTGGCCGGTGGGAGCAAGGGCTCGATCAGGGCCCACTGGTCATCGGTCAGATCAGAGGGGTAGGTCGGACGTCGCGTCATGACGGCCATGCTCGCGACCTGACGGCAGCAGCGTGAGCGAAGTGCCCGGACCGTTACCCCTTCTCAAACACGCTCTAAGACTCATACCTCGACTACCGATCGTCCATGGATCGTTCGGATCGTGATATCGGCTCGTTGACATCGAGCGCAAGGCCACACGTTTCAGCTGTGGGGACCGCCACCACTCCAATCCGTAGCCTTCCCGTCACCCTCCAGGTAGGGCCTTGGTGCGGTGAAGGCGCGTGCGCGTACCTTGGGGCTGAGTACAGGTGGAGCTTGCACGCTCCCGTACCTGCCTGCCCTGGAGGAGAGAACATCAACACCACAACCCTCGTATCCGATCCCACGGCGGAAGGAACTCCCCGATGACCAACCCCGAGGCGAACCCGGACACCCACGTGTGCGTCGACGGTGGCCTTCCAGGGCCATGGGCCGAGCGCGAGGGCGGAGCTCCCGTCGAACTCATCACCGCCCGTGACGTGCCCCTGGGCGGGCCTCGCGCCATGAGCGTGCGCCGCACCCTGCCGCAACGGCAGCGTTCGTTGATCGGCGCGTGGTGCTTCATCGACCACTACGGGCCGGACGACGTGTCGGCCAGTGGTGGGATGGACGTGGCTCCGCACCCGCACACGGGCCTTCAGACACTGAGCTGGCTGTTCGAGGGGACCGTCGCCCACATCGACTCCGGTGGCAACAGTGCCCACGTCCTTCCCGGTGAGATGAACTTGATGACGGCGGGGGCGGGTATCTGCCATTCCGAGACCTCCACCCCTGACAGCCGCCGACTCCACGGGGTGCAGCTCTGGATCGCTCTCCCCGAGGAGGAGCGCAACCGGCCGGGCCGCGAGTTCGAGCACTATGTCCCCGAGCCCGTCACCTTCGACGGTGGGTCCGCGCTCGTCTTCCTCGGTTCACTGCTGGGATCGGATTCCCCGGTGAGCATGTACTCACCACTGGTGGGGGCCGAGATCAGGCTCGATCCGGGTGCCACCCTCGACCTGACGGTCGATTCCGGGTTCGAGCACGGCCTGTTGGTGGACACGGGTGAGGACGTCACTCTGGAGGGTGTGCGTGTACCCAAGGACGCCGTGGGCTACACGGGGGTGGGCAGCCAGAACCTGCGTATCGCCAACAGCGGTGCCGAACCGGCCAGGCTCGTACTCGTGGGAGGCGCCCCCTTCGATGAGGAGCTCATCATGTGGTGGAACTTCCTGGGCCGCACGACGGAGGAGATCCGACAGTACCGGGAGGAGTGGCAGAGCCGCGGCGAGCGGTTCGGGCGCGTCGAGGGCTACGTGGGACACGGTGGCCCGGGAAGGAACCGCGATGGCATGGGATGGCTCCCGGCCCCCGACCTGCCCCAGGTCAGGATGCGACCGAGAAAGAACCCTCCACCCCACGCACGGTTCCAGGACTGAACCACCCCGATCACCCACTCCGCCGGGCCGGGGCACCCTCGTGCCCACCATCGACCGGCCCGGCACGATCCCCATAGAGAGGTCTTCACCATGACCGAGCCACAGACCGACAAGACCGGCGCCGTCGTTCATATCGCCCTCGATGAAGCGCGCGCCATCAGCGCCTACACCGTGACCTTGGATGACGGCACCCTCGCCGGCCGCGCGGACTTCGTCGACCCGCCGGAGGGCGGCGGTGAGCGCGTCTTCTTCCACACCGAGGTCTCACCGGAGTTCGGTGGACGGGGCCTGGCCGGGCTCCTGCTGCGCGAGGCGCTGGCCGACAGCGTTCGCAAAAACATCACCGTCGTGCCCGTGTGCCCGCTGTTCGCCAAGTACCTGAAGGAAGACGGCAAGGAGTACACGGCCCAGGGCGGCAAGTTCCGCAAGCCCAGGCCCGCGGACCTGGCCCTGGTCCAGAAGACGACCGAGGAGCAGGCGTGAACGCGGAGCGTCCCTACATCGACAAGGAACACCCCACGGTGTACAAGGCGCTCGGCAAGGCGGCCGTGGCCTCCCGTGCCGCCTCGCACGAGGCCGGTCTGGGCGACGACACCATCGAGCTGATCAACGTCCGGGTGTCCCAGATCAACGGGTGCCCGACCTGCCTGAGCATCCACGTTCCCAAGGCCCGCAAGGCCGGGGTGAAGCAGAGCGTACTGGACGTGCTGCCGTCATGGCGTGAGGCGGGCGTGTTCACCGACATGCAAAAGGCCGCGCTGCTCCTGGCGGAGTCGCTCACCGTCATCGACCCCACGGTCGACCGTCAGGCGATCAACGCCCGCGCGGCCGCCCACCTGACCACCGCCCAGATCTCCGCGGTGGAGTGGACGACCACGCTCATCAACGCGTTCAACCGGGTCTCGATCGCCAGTGGTCATCCCGTGATCACACGATAGGGGAAAGCGATTTCCACCGCTGTAACGCCCTCCCCACGGAGGCGCTACAGCGGCGGATCCCCTTTTCTGGAAGCCCGCTTTCTCCAAGAAGGGTGAGGTGCTCGGCGCCCAGGGTCTGAAGGAAGGCGGTCACATCCGAACGGGGCTCCCGACGTGGTGGCCCACCGGCCCTGAGCGACCCCGCAACGGTTCCTGCCGTGCGCCTTTCCTACGGGGCGGGGAGGCCCGGAAAGGACGAAGACGGCCCTTCGGGCCTCCCACCTCCCGGACCTCCCTCCCGTTTTCAGTGCGGTGACGGCGGTCGTTCCAAACCCAAATGGCCCCGAAGCGTGTCCGCCTCGTACTCGCGACGGAACAGCCCTCGCCGCTGCAGGACGGGGACCACGTGGTCCACGAAGTCCTCGATCCCGCCCGGCAACGACGGCGGCATGAGGTTGAACCCGTCCGCGCCACCGTTTTCGTACCACCGGGTCATCCGGTCGGCGATCTGTTCGGGCGTTCCCACCATGGTGCAGTGTCCGCCACCGGCGGCCAGACGGCCCAGAAGTTGCCGCACCGTGGGCCGTTCGGAGTCGATGATGCGCAAGATGGTCTCGTAGCGGCCCTTGGGTCCGGTGAACTCCTCCAGTGGCGGCAGCTCGGGTACCGGGGCGTCCAGTTCCCAGTCGGAGCAGTCCTGTTCGGTGAACAGCCCCAGCTGCTGCAATGACTCCTCGGTCGGCAACAGTTCGTCCAGTTCGCGTTGCTTGGCTCGGGCCTCCTGCTCGGTGGACCCGACGTAGGTGACCAGTCCGGGCATGATGGCGACGGACCGGGGGTCACGGCCCGCCCGACGGATCCGCGCCTTGACGTCGCTGTAGTAGTCCTGGGCGCTGGGCAGGTCATAGGCCACGGAGTAGATGGCCTCGGCGCGGCGTGCCGCCAACGTGCGTCCCTGCTCCGACGAACCCGCTTGGAACAGCACCGGGTTGCCCTGTACCGGGCGCGGCACGTTCAACGGGCCATCGACCTGGAAGTGCTCTCCCCTGTGGCCGATGGGGCGCACCAGGTCCGGGTCCGCGAAGACCCCGTCCCGGTCGTAGTGGAAGGCCTCGTCACTCCAGGAGTCCCACAGCCCCAGCACCACCTCCACGAACTCCTCGGCTCGTGCGTAGCGCTCCTGATGCGCGGGCATCTGCTCGTACCCGTGGTTGCGGGCCTCGGCGTCGAACATGGACGTCACCACGTTCCAGCCCACTCGGCCTCCGCTGATGTGGTCCAGGGAGGCCAGCAGGCGTGCCGCGTGGAAAGGCGTGTAGAACGTGCTGGAGACGGTGCTGACCAGACCGATGTGCCGGGTGGCCCGGCTCATGGCCGCCAGCGTGGTCAACGGTTCGAGGAACCACCACGGGCCGCCGGCGACGTCGCCCGTGGCGTGACCGTCGGCGAAGAACACCGCGTCCAGACGGCCGCGTTCGGCGGTGCGGGCCAGTCCTTCGAAGTAGGTGATGTCACCGATCCGTTCGGCCGGTGAATCGGGGTGACGCCAGGCGGCCTTGTGGTGGCCGCAGCCGAAGATGAACAGGTTGAGGTGCATCCGGCGGTCGGGGGCCTGGTCAGGCGTGGGAGCGGCGGACATCAGTTCATCACCAGCCCGCCGTCGACGACGAGGTTCTGACCGGTGACCGCGCGCGCCCAGGGGGAGGCGAAGTACAGGGCCGCGTCGGCGAACTCGGCCGGGGTGGTGACCCTGCGCAGCGGTGTGGTGGAGGCGATCATGTCGAAGACGCCTTCGGGGGTGGCGGAGCTGGCGTCGGTGGTGCGCAGCAGACCGCCGGAGACCATGTTGACGGTGATGCCGTCGGGGCCCAGATCGTGGGCGAGCGTGCGGGTCAGCGACAGTAGCGCCGCCTTGGCCGCGGTGTAGTCGTGGTAGGGGACGACCGGGTGCTGGAACAGGTTGGTGCCCACGTTGATGACCCGACCGAACCCTTGGCCGCGCATGGAGGCCAGGGCGGCCTGGACGGTGTTCAGTGCGCCGTGAACGGTACCGCTGAACTGCTGGTCGAGGTGTTGTGGGGTGAGCGTATCGGCGTGGGGTCGTGCGTCGCCGTTGAAGGAGAAGTCGACGAGTGCGTTGTTGACGACGGTGGAGACCGAGGAGCCGAAATGGCCCTCTGCGGCCTGGACCATCGCGGCGACCTGTTCGGGGTCGCGCACGTCCGCTCGCACGGCCAGGGCACGGCCGGAGTGGGTGGCGGCGAGCTCGCGAGCCGCTTCGGCGCTGTGGAGGTAGTTGATCACCACCCGGGCGCCTTGCCCCAGGAAGGCCTGGACCAGCCGGGACCCGAGCCCTCGGGCCCCGCCGGTGACGACGACCGTCTGTTGGTCGATGGGGAGTGCGGTGCGGGAAGAACTCATCGGTGGCCTTTCTGGCATGGGCGAAGGCGTCCCTTCGGCCACCGAAACCACCGGCCGTGTACGGACATCCCTTCGCCGGTATGACCCGGATCAGGTTCGACGGGTGTCATCTCAGCCCTGATCAGTGGATTCAGGGCACCCCGTGTCACTGCCGATCAAGGTAGCCCATAGGCACCCTCTCGGGCCACCGGCCGGTACCGTGCTCGTCTCCCACTCGACGGCGGATTGGCGATCCGCTGGTCATTACCGGTGGCGACCCAGCGTGAGTGCAGTGCGGGCGAGAGCCCGTTTGGAGCGTCCGGTGGCGCTGCCCACCCGCTCCACTGTTCGCCCCGTAGCCCCTCCCCGACCACCCGAACCCTGGACCCTGGACCCGCGGAGCAACTCGCAGATTCGGATCTCGGTCTCCTCGTCAGCGAACGAGATCCCGACCGAGCAGGCGGCCTCCACGTTCACGAGGCCGAGCGCAGCAGCGGCGGTGTGAGCAACGAAGCGCCCCCTTTGCGGTACAGGGCTGCTGGACGCCCCGCCCGCTGGGCGCGCTGCCCCCCGCTGGGTTCCACGAACCCCTCCGCCTTGGTGACCTTGCGGCGGAAGTTGCTGGGATCCAGTTCACGCCCCCAGATCACTTCGTAGACCTCCCTCAGCTCGCTGAGCGTGAACGGTTCGTGACAGAAGACCGTGGCGACGGTGGTGTACTCCAGTTTTTCCCGAACACGCTCCAGCGCATCGCCGAGAATGCGGTCGTGGTCGAAGGCCAGAGGTAGGGGACCTTCGAGGATCTCCCCCACCGGCACCCAGTGGGCGTGGGCCGCATCGCTTCCTCCCACTGCTTCGGGCAGGTCCGCCCCCAAGGCCAGGTAAGCGATGGTGACGACCCTCCCCCGAGGATCACGCCCGGGATCGCCGAAGGCACCGAGTTGCTCCAGGTGAAGCCGAGCACCATCGACCCCGGTCTCCTCCAGGAGCTCACGCCGAGCACCTTGGTCGAGGCTCTCTTGTCTTCGGACCCTCCCTCCGGGCAGCGCCGGACGCCCACGAAAGGGCTCCTCCCCACGCTCGATCAACAGGACCGTCAACGTCCCGTTCCGGATGGTGAAGATGGCCAGATCCACCGTCACCAGGGACAACCCCACGTCAACGGATCGCGCCAAGCGCTCGTCCATCGCACTCCCCTTAAAGGTCACCTTGACTTTAATCATCCGATCCACTTATGGTCATCTCGACCTTAACTGGATCGGCACAGGAGAAGTGCATGTCCATCACCGCTCACGCCTCTCCACCCCCCGCCTCTCCCCCTCCTCAGAACCGCGGAGAGGAACCGACCGGGGCCACCCGTCACCTCTGTACCGGTGTCCACATCGATGAGGACTTCCGAGACCTCGTCATCAAAGAGGTGTGCACGGCTCCTTCACGACGCGCGGCCCCCTCCTACGAATTCGACCTCGTGCCAGTGATGCGTCACGCGTGGTTGTCCCTGCACTTGGCCACGCTGTCGAGGGTCGGGCTACTCGTCGCCCTCACCGCCCCCTACTTCTGGGGATTCACGGTGACGACCCTGTTGGTCGCCGGTGGATACGTACTTCTCGTACTCCTGGACCACGCCTGGCGGATCTCCAAGGAGCTCACACGGCCTGAAGAGCCCCTACTGACGCAGAAGAGGCGGAAGCGTCGACCGAAGTTGCCTTCCAGGTCCAGCTGGAAGTACGGGGAGGAGAGCAAACGTCTCAAGAACACCGGCACGTTCGCCCTGGTTCTTGCCCTCGCCATGATGGTCCTGGCCTTCTCCCATCCCATCCAGGGGACTCTGGCCCTCTACCTGGGCTGTGCCGTCGCCCTCCTCACCGCGATCGTCGGTGGTCTGCGCCAGGCGTGCATCAACCACGCTCACAAGGCCGCCGCCCTCAGGCCCAGGCGCCTCTCCCACCGGGAGAGGGTCGTCGACGAGCAGCAGAGGCATCCCTGCGTGGTCTACCAGCGCCCCGCCCACAAGAAGGACGGCGAAGACGAGGACGCGGGTGTGTTCACGCTCTTCGGTGAGGAATCACCCTTCATCGGAGCGGGGGAACTGATTCACCAGTGGAATCCGCCCATGAGCGTCCAACTCCTGCGCAAGGGAAGCGACGACAAGCCCCTACATGAACGTGAACATCGGCACCCGCCCTTCAAGCCGCACGAATTGATGGACCACCTGCGCGCGGCCGTCGCCGAACTTCGCGACGACCATGAGAACGTCCGTCTTCCGGCGCAGGTCAGAGACCGCATCTTCGTCGCCCATTCGGACGTGTCCACTGACCGCTCCATCCTGCGGGAATCGGTGGATCCGGTCGCGATGCGCCGGATCATCGACCGGCAGGACTCCGCGCACCAGCACTTCCTCGAAGTGAGTGTCCCCGACGCGGGGGGAGAGCTGGTCGCCACGGTGTTGCTCCAGGTAAGGGTGCGTGGCCGAACGCTGAGCCTGGCGTTCGCGGCCTGCGCGCTGACCCGTAATCCGGACGACTTCCGTAAGACGGAGGAGTTCGGCCAGCACGGAAAACGGGCCATCGTCAGTGCCGCTTGGCATGATCTGTTCCGGCTCCCCCGCCACATCCGTTCGCTGGGACGCATCACCCGTTACCCGTTCTACCTGGCCAGGGCCCTATCTGGCCTCCTGCACAGGGCCTTGGTACTCCGCGGCATCGACTTCACCCTCGTTCCCCGACGCAATATCGGGATCGGTAGTCGAATCAGCGTTCGCCAGGAACTGGCTGAGGAGTGGAGCAAGGTCCAACTCGACAAGACCACGCTTCTCGGCCACATCAAGAACGTCGAACAGCGGCTACTCAAAGCCACCAGCGATTTCCTGGACTCTCGTGGCGTGGACATCTCCGACTTCGACGATCGCGCGCTGCAGATCATCAACAGCGGCATCGTCAACATGGGTGGAACCAACGCCTTCGGCAACACCGTGTTCGGAGACCAGGTTCACCCGCAGACACAGGTATCTCCGCCCACTCCCGATAATCCACAGAACGGATGATCCACATGAGTCTGAATGAAGCTTCGAACAACAGCGGCATCGTCAACATGGGTGGAACCAACAGCTTCGGCAACACCGTGTTCGGAGACCAGAAACAGGTGACCGCACCCTCGACCTCCGCCAGGCTCTCCGCAACACGCACTCCCTCCGCGGTCTCCGAGACCGATCAACGGAAGGACCTCGGGATCGTCACGATCCTGCCCATCGAGACCCGGGCGGTTCGCGACGAGCTCGGACTGGATCGGCCTCGCAAACGAGAGGGTCTGTTCTTCAGCACCGGTGAAGTTTCCGCCGAAAGCGGTACGGCGAGCGTGGTGGCCACCCAGACCCTCGGTCCCGGGCAACGGTCGGTGATGTCGGCGCTGGATCACCTTCGCCACCACTTCTCCCCTCGTTTGTGGATCCTGGTCGGTATCGGTGGCGGTCTCCGAAACACCCCCGCACGAAGTGGTGCGGAAGCGAGCCCCTCCCCCGCCGGAGGCGGACGTATCGGTGACGTCATCGTCTCGACCCGGATCGTCTACTACGACGCACGCAAGATCACGGCCGGCGACCGAGTTCAGCGCCGTGGCGAGGAACGGCAGGCTCCGGCCCGCATCGTCCATGCGGTGAACACCTACTTCACCGACCAGGGGGAACCCGCGGTGATCCGCGGTCGCCTGGACGGGCACCGCAAACGCAGTTTCGAGGTCCACCATGGTCTGATCGGTTCAGGGGAGGCCGTGATCGCCGACGAGGACTCCGAGGTGCGTCACTGGTTGAAGCACTACAACGACAAGATCATGGCCGTGGACATGGAGTCGGGCGGGCTCAGCCAGTTCTGGCAGGAGAACTCGGTGCGGGGTGAGGACAACCCCGACTGGATTGTGGTCCGAGGTATCTCGGACGGGGCGGACACACTGAAGAACGACGACGCCCACGCGCTGGCCGCGCACAACGCGGCCCATGTCGTCCGCGAGCTACTCCCGTATCTGCTCTGACCTCTGGTCCATGCCGGTCCGCACAAGGGAAGTGATCACGTGGCCGCCTTCGTCCTCGGTGTACTCAGCTCGATCCTGGCCACGATGATCCTCGTCTTCGTGGGGTGGATGCGTTCCTCCCACCCCCGTTGGTGGCTGGTGGCCATATTCGCCCGACTGACCGGAACCGGCGTGCACCGCGTGTACCGACGACAGGCGTCGGCCGAGAAGGACCTCGCCCAGGAACTGACGCGGGCCCGCTGGGTGAGGGTGCTGACCGGCCGGGGCAACACCCTCACCAGGGACGTATTCACTCCGCTGTGGTCGTGCAGCACCGGCCGGGTCGAATCCGTGCAGGTACTGCTGCCCGATCCCGACGCGGTTCCCGGTGAATGGTTGACGCTTCGGGCCTCGGAACTGGAACCGATCGACCCGGGGTTCACCACCGAGCTGCTGCGGAACCAGATCCGCGCCAACACCTCATATCTGGCCTCGGTGGCGGCGAACAGTAGGGAGGTCGAACTTCGCCGGTTCGACCTCCCCCATCTCTACCGCGTCATCGCCACGGACCGAGCCGCCTACATCACCTTTTACGACCGGCGTAAGCACGGGCGCCACTCGCCTTGCCTGTACGTACGTGCTCCGGGGGTGCTGTACGAGGCGGCCCTCCACTTCTTCTCCACCACCTGGGCCGGTTCACAAGCGATTCCGACGGAACAGAGCTCCGACGCGGGAGCACAGAACAACTGAACATCCGGTCAGGGGAGAAGAGGAACCACGGCCGTTAGTCCAGATGAGCGCGTACCGCTTCACGGATCTTGTCGGCGTGGAGGTAGATCTCGTCGATCGATCCCAGCGGATGGCGGGTCTCGTTCTTCTCCGCGTCGAAGGTGCCGAGGTACTTCTTCGACTTGGCGTTGAAGCGCAACCGCGCAATCGGCTTGCGGTTGTTGTCGTCCAGCAGGATCGCGAAGTAGCTCTTGGAGTCCCGTTGTGCGATCCGCTGGGGTTTGACCTCGCTGCACGCGATCGCCTTGACGACCTGGTATCCCTCCAGCTCCTCCAGGGTGGTCTCGATCCCGATGCCCCGACTCAGGTCCTTCTCGACGACGTCCTCGCTGTCGACCGACATCGGGTCGGTCTGGGGGCGTGTCGTCTCCAGGGCCTTCTTCAGCCGGATGTTGACCTGATCGTCGAGGAAGCTGGACGCGGCTTCCTGGATCAGTGGCGTGAACTGCTCGCGCGCCCGCTTGGTGAAGGATCCGTCATAGACGTGGCCGGCGAAGAACTTGACCCACTCGTCCTCGGGTGTGTGGAGCTGTTCCGCGAGGGTGTGTTTGATCGCGCCGATGTACTTGAGCTTCTCGGCGGCGTCGATCACCGAGTTCAGGTCGAAGGACGCCTTGGT
>NZ_DYZD01000227.1 GCF_020741345.1 Nocardiopsis listeri | reverse complement strand
TGACCGGGTTGAGGAGTCTCTCCGCGATCCGGGTCACCTTGGGAGCCTGGAGCATGTCCCAGACGAGCAGGTCGTGGTAGGCCTTGGCCGCCGGGTGGTCGTTGTTGTCGGTCCCCACGGCGCACTTGATCCACCAGTAGGGCGAGTGGAGGGCGTGCGCGTGGTGGTGCGGGCCGATCTCGAAGCCGGTGGCCTTGAGCTTGGCCTCCAGCTCGGCGCGGGTGTAGATGCGGATGTGGCCGCCCTCGTTGGTGTGGTACTCCTCCGAGAGCGCCCAGCAGATGCGTTCGGGCAGGAAGCTGGGCACGGTGACGGCGGCGATGCCACCGGGCTTGAGGACCCGGTACAGCTCCTTCATGGCGGCGGTGTCGTGCGGCAGGTGCTCGAAGATCTCGGCGGCGACGACACGGTCGAAGGAGTCGTTGTCGAAGGGCATGTCGAGGGCGTCGCCCTTGACGGTCTCGGCCTTGGCGGACGCGGGCGCCTCACCTTCGTGGGCCATGGCCGCGAACATCGTCTCGACCTCGGCGAGGTCGTCGACGTTCTGGTCGAAGGCGACCACGTCGGCGCCGCGGCGGTAGATCTCGAAGGCGTGGCGGCCGCCGCCACAACCCAGGTCGAGAACGCGGTGGCCCGGGCCGACGGGGAACAGGTTGAAGTCGACGGTGATCAGTGGAGGCTCCCTAGGGATGGTGCTGCGGGTCAGGCGCCGTTCGCGCGGGCCCGCACGGGCGCGGGGCGGTGGTCGCCTTCGGGGGTGGTCCCCTTGACGGCGGTGATGGTGGAGGCGTATCGCTGCGCGGTGAGCTCGGCGACGGCCTTCCAGGTGAACCGTTCCTGGACACGGCGCCAGGCGGCGGCGCTCATGCGCTCACGTTCGGCGTCGTCGTCGAACAGGGAGGCGAGTTCGGCGGCGAGGAGGTCGGGGTCGCCCGGGGGGATGAGGCGTCCGGCGTCGCCGTCGGTGCCGACCACCTCGGGCAGGGCGCCGGCGTGGCTGGCGATGAGCGGGGTGCCGCAGGCCATGGCCTCGACCGCGGGCAGGGAGAAGCCCTCGTAGAAGGAGGGGACGACGGCGACCTGCGCGCCGGCGATGAGGCGGCCCAGTTCGTCGTCGTCGATGCCGCTGACGAACTCGATGCGGTCGCGCAGGCCGAGTTCGTCGACGAGGCGGTCGGTGGGGCCACCGGGTCGGGGCTTGCTGACGATGGTCAGGGTGACGTCGCGTTCGGTGGCGAGTTTGGCGGCGGCGCGCAGCAGGACGGTGACGCCCTTGAGGGGACTGTCGGCGCTGGCGGTGCACACGATGCGGCCGGGGGTGCGTTCCACGTCGGGGCGCGGGTGGAAGTAGCGGGTGTCCACGCCCAGCGGGGTGACCTCCATGGCGGCGGGGTCGACCCCGAACTCGCGGGCGATGTCGTCGGCGGAGGACTGGGAGGGCACGAGGATGGGGTCCAGGCGGCGGGCGACGCGGGCCTGCATCTTCACGAACCCGTACCAGCGTCGCTTGGAGAGCTTTTGCAGGCCTTTGGCCTCGGCGATCTCGATGCGACGGTCGACGCTGATGGGGTGGTGGATGGTGGTGACCAGGGGCAGGCCGGCGGACTTGACGCCGAGCAGGCCCCAGCCGAGGGTCTGGTTGTCGTGGACGACGTCGAACTCGTCGAGACGGCGGCGGAGTTCGCGGTTGGCGCGCAGCGAGTAGGTGAGCGGTTCGGGGAACCCGGCGGTCCACATGGTGGCGACCTCGAGGACGTCGATCCAGTCGCGCCATTGGCGGATGGGCGGGGCGACGAAGGGGTTCACGTCGTTGTACAGGTCGAGGGAGGGGAGTTTCTCCAGGGTGACGCCCTCGTCCAGGACCGGATAGGGCTGGCCGGAGAAGACGGTGACCTGGTGGCCGAGCGCGGCGAGTTCGCGGGACAGGTGACGTACGTACACGCCCTGTCCGCCCACGTGCTGTTTGCTCCGGTACGACAGGAGGGCGACGCGTAGGGGGCGGCGGTCGCCGGACGGCCCTGGGGTCGATCCCGTGCTTGTGCCCGACTGGGTCAAGAGTCCACCTCTTCGTTGGGTCGCGTGCCCGGTAGCCGCCGTTCGTCCTTGGTCGCCGTCGGGTCCGTTTGGGCGCCCCCATATGTTACTCGCGAGTTCACTCGGGGTCGGCGCCGGGCTTCGGCTAGGGGGATCCTATTCCGGGTGGTCGATTCAGGTGATGGTGGCCCACCGGGGGAGCTCCGATGAACCGTTCCGCTTGACCATGCCGCGCTCCTCCAAGGTGCGTAGATGGGCGGCGGTCTCGGAGGCGGCCATGTGTCGGGCCAGGACGCGCATGTCCTCCCATGGGCGGCGCCACTCCAGGCCGGAGGTCAGTTCCCACAGGGTGGTGGGGCCGTGGCCGAGCAGCTCCGCCATCCGGGTGAGGCGTTCCTCGTGGTGGTCGGTGATCGCCCGTGTGCGTTCGGGCAGTCCGGTGAAGCGCTCCTCGTGTGAGGGAAGGCATAGCAGTCGCTCGGCGTCGGGCAGGCGTCCGGCGCGCTCCTGGGAGGCCAGGAAGTCGCCGAGCGGGTCGCCCTCGGGCGAGTCGAGGGGGAACTGGCCCACGTGCGGGGTGATGCGGGGCAGGACGTGGTCGCCGGTGAACAGCATCTCCCGGTCGGCCAGGTGCAGGCACAGATGGCCGGGGGTGTGGCCGGGCGTCCACACGGCGCGCAGGTCCGGCCCGGGCATGTCGATCCGCTCGCCGTCCTGGAGGGCGAGGTCGGGGGTGGCGGGGGACTGGAAGACGGTGGGGGAGGCGCGGAAGGTGTCGATGTCGTCGGTGGGGAACCCGGCGCGGGTCATCTGCGTGATCACCGAGGTGACCCGTTCCTCCTGGCTGCGTCCCGACTGTCCCTCCAGAACGGCGATGTCCCGAGGGTGCATGGCGATCCAGGCGTCGGAGGCCTCGCGCAGGCGGCCGGTCAGGCCGCAGTGGTCGGCGTGGAAGTGGGTGATGACGGCGCCCTGGACCTGGTCGACGCGATGGCCGGTCCGGGCCAGGCCGTCGACCAGCGCCGACCAGGAGTCGTCGTGGTTCCAGCCGGTGTCGATGAGGACGGGGCCACCGACGGCCGAGAGTACGTAGACGTAGGTGAAGCCGATCGGGTTGTGGGGGACGGGCACCGGGATGCTCCACAGCCCCTCGCCCAGGTCCTCGACCGGGGGAACCTCGCGCATTGTGGCACGGCCTTTCCGCTGGAAACCGAATCACATTCGATTCTAGGGAAGGGGGTCTTGGAGCTTTTGGGCGGAGTACGACCAAAGCCGGACGATTGCGGTCCAGCCCGTAGGTGTTCGACGAAGTAGAACATATTCTACCCGGCTGGGCGATCGACCCGAAAATCTCTACCATGATCTCGTATTACCTCTGTCACGTCGGGAGATGAGGTGCGGATCATGGGTTCGAACGGCTGCCTGGGAGGGAAGGCGTTAGATAACGTGTTCTCATGACGGTCGGCGATGTTGCGCCGGCCTTGAGGCGGCTCTCGGCCACCGCGCTCGTGGTGGATCGATGACGAAGGGGAGAGACCCAGTGGCGGTGCAGGCACCGATCGGAACGATGACGCGGAATCAGACACAGCGTCGCCGACGTATCGTCCAGACCGCGGCCGCCCTGGCGGTGCGCGGCGGCGTCGAAGCGATGCAGATGCGCTCGGTGGCCGAGCGCGCCGGGGTCGCCCTGGGCACCCTCTACCGCTACTTCCCCTCGAAGATGGACCTGGTCGTGGCCGTGGTCACCGAGGAGCTCGACCTGCTGGAGGGCGGCATCGTGCGCCGTCCGCCCACCGCGGACACCGCCTCGGGTCGTGCCGTCGACGTGCTGTTGCGCGCCACCCGCGGACTCATGCGCGAGCCCGAGCTGGCCGACGCGCTGGTGCGTTCGCTGATCATGGCCGAGGTCAAGATCGAGCTGGACGTGCGCATCACCGACCTGGTGTGGCGGGTGGCCACCGGAAACCTCGTCGCGGCCCGTCCCGCCGACACCGTGGAGGAGACCACCTCCGTGGACGAGGTGGACCGTGACGGCACCGAGTACGTCCTGGCCGGATCGCTGACCAGCGTGTGGATATTCGAGCTGGTGGAGGTGCTCAAGGGTCGGCGCGACGTGGAAGAGGTCGAGCGGCGGCTGCACGTGACCGCCGAACGCCTCCTCGTCTCCTTCTGATCTCGGCCCGGGTCACTCTGCGCCGAAGAGCAGATCGAACAGCCCACCGAGCAGGCCCCTGGAGCCACCGCCCGGCTCCTCGCCCCCGGGTTCCTCCCCGGGGGCTTCGTCGTCCGCCGGCGGTGGTGGCGGGGACGTGTCGTCCTCGTCCTCCGGAGCCTCGGGCGAGCCGGGTTCCGGATCGGGCTCCTGCCCCGGGCCGTCCTCGGCCTCCTGACCGTCCTCGGGATCGACCGGGCCGTCGGGGGCGGTCGCCTCCGGCTCCGTGCCCGTGGTCGCCTCCGGGGCCGGAGCCGCGGGAGCGTCCTCGACCTCGGGCGAGGGTTCGACGCCGGGTTTCTCCTCGGAGGCGGTGGAGACCGACTCCACCTTGGAACCGTCGTGGACACGGCCGTTCTCGGCGGGCCCGGCGTCGATCATCGTCGGTGGCGCGCCCGCCAGGCCGGCCCACCACCACAGCCCCAGTGCCACCGCCACCGTGGCCAGCCCGGAGACGGCCGGCAGCGGCCAGCGCCTGCGCTCGGGTGCGGGTGGCGGCACCCGCGTGTTCTCGTGGAGCGTCTGGTCCTGGGTGGTGATCCGGTCCTCGGGCAGGGGGCGTGGCGTGGTGGCGGGCATCGGGGCCGTCACCTCGTCCATCTCCGCGTCCTCGATCGGGACGACGCCCACGACGCGGGCGCGGTGCACCGGGTAGCCGTCCTCGGTGAGCGGTTGCATGGCCGTGGCGATCCGCTTGCGTTCCTCGGCGGCCTCGGGGGCCAGGCAGGTGTGCACGACGCGCTCGCGCAGCCCCGGCGGGGCGCCGGGCGGGCGTAGCAGGGCCAGCGCGGAGGAGACCTGTTGGATCTGGTCTCGCCGGTTGGGGGTCTCGTTCTCTTCGGGGTCCTGCGAATCGTCCTGCCCGGGCAGTCGGTTCAGGCCCTCCGCGGCGCGACGGATCGCCGAACGGGCCAGTTCGTCACAGATCCGCGGTTCGAGCCCGAGCACCCGGGCCACCGCGGAGGAGGGCAGCACGTGGCGCAGGTTCAGCTCGACGAGTTCGCGGTGGCTGGCGGGCAAGCGGGAGAACATGCGCGCGACCGGGGTCTCGTCGGGCACGGTGGCCAGCCGGGTGTAGGGGCAGGTGTGCGCGAAGCCGCGGCGTTGGCAGGCGGCCCGGACCAGGGCGTAGAGCCAGGGGCCGCGATCGGCCGGGTCACGGAGCTTCCCCTCCAGTACCACCCCGGCGACGAGACCCTCGTGGACGGCCTCGGTGACCGGGTCCTGCGGATCACCCGGATCGCCACCACCGAGAAGGGACCACGCGTACCGGTAGAGCGCCTGCGCGTAGGCGTCGTGGAGCGCCTCGACCGGCCCCGCCGCTTCGTCTCTTTCGTTACCTCTGATCACGATTCTCCCCCCGCTGTCTGTCGTGACGCTAGCGAGGGGAGGACCGTGGCGTGCGGGAATCGATCAGCTGTGTCCTGAAGGTGAGACTTCTGTTACCCGAGTCACGAGGACGGGCGTGTTCTCACTCTCCGCCGCGCGAGGGCTGACCGATGGCGACCATGCGTTCCACCGAGCGGCGGGCGCGCTCGGAGGTCTCGGGGTCGACCGTGATCTCGGTGGTGCCGTGGCGCAGCGAGTTCAGCAGCTTGTCCGCGTCGATCATCTTCATGTAGTGGCACTCCGCGCGGGAGTTGACCGCCTCGAACGTCGTGTGCGAGTTGGCGTTGCGCAGCTGGTGCAGCATGCCGGTCTCGGTGGCGATGAGGACCTTGGCGGCGTTGGTGTTCTCCGCGGCGGTGAGCATGCCGCCGGTGGACAGCACCTTGACCCGGTCCTCGGGGACGGCGCCGCTGCCGACCAGGTAGAGGGCGGAGGTCGCGCAGCCGCACTCGGGGTGCACGTAGACCTCGGCGTCGGGCTCGGCCGCCACGCGCTCGCGCAGGGTGTGGCCGTCGATGCCGGCGTGTACGTGGCACTCGCCCATCCACACGTGGATGTTGTCGCGACCGGTGACCCGCTTGACGTGGGCGCCCAGGAACTGGTCGGGGAGGAAGAGGATCTCCTGATCCTCCGGGATGGACCTGATGACGTCGGCGGCGTTGGAGGAGGTGCAGCAGATGTCGGTCTCGGCCTTGACCGCCGCCGTGGTGTTGACGTAGGCGACCACGGCCGCGCCGGGGTGCTGGGCCTTCCAGTTCCGCACGTCCTCGGCGGTGATGGTGTCGGCCAACGAGCAGCCCGCGTTGGGGTCGGGCAGCAGGATGGTCTTCTCCGGCGCGAGGATCTTGGCGGTCTCGGCCATGAAGTGCACGCCGCAGAACACGATGGTGCTCGCGTCGACGCTCGCCGCCAGGCGGGACAGGGCCAGTGAGTCGCCGGTGTGGTGTGCCACGTCCTGGATTTCCGGACGCTGGTAGTTGTGCGCGAGGATGACAGCGTCGCGCTCCTCCGCCAGGCGGCGGACCTCGGTGGCCCATTCCTGCCTGGTCATGGTGTCCGCCGTCTCGGTGACCGTTGCCATGTCCTACTACTTCCTCGAGGCTGTGGGCTCGGCGTGCGGGCGCCGTGCCGTGGGAGGGCGGTGTGGATACCAGGTTTTCGTCTGGCAGGCACAAACCTGGTGCAGCTTAACATGGCGGGGAACGGAAGGGACAGGGTGGATATCTCGGAGGTAAACGGACAGGCCACGCTCTCGGCGCACGAGGCGCTAGCGGTCGTCCTCCAGATCCGCGCGGGTGAACTGTGCGTCCTGCTGTGGCGACGGGCCCTACCTCCCTGCGAGGGGGAGTGGGCCCTGCCCGGCGGCAGACTCGGAGCAGAGGAGGACCTGGGCGCCTCGATCCGTCGACAACTCGCCCAGAAGGTCGACGTCCGCGACCTGAGCCACCTCGAACAACTGGAGACGCGCAGCGAACCCGGACGCGACCCGCAGCGGCGCACCCTGGCCACCGCCTACCTGGGGCTGGTCCCCGCGGACGTCGACCCGGTCGTGCCCGACGACACCGACTGGCATCCGGCCTCCGGTCTGCCCCCGATGGCCTTCGACCACGCTTCGATCGTGCGTTCGGGGCGGCGGCGTCTGCGCTCCAAACTCAGCTACACCAATGTCGGTTTCGCCTTGGCGCCGCCCGAGTTCACCATGTCGGAGCTGTCCGGCTACTACCGCGCCGCGCTCGGTCACGACGTGGCCGCGACCAACCTGCGTCGGGTGCTGCTGCGCCGGGGACAGATCGAGGAGACGGGACGCTCGGTGCCGTCGGGGCGCTCGGGCGGGCGGCCGGCCGCGTTGTTCCGGTTCCGGACCCGTGAGATGGAGGTCACCGACGCCTTCGCCGTCCTGCGTCCGCCCGGCCAGACGTAGGTCCCCTCCTGGGTACACTCCCTGATCGTGGCAATTCGTACTGTGGTGTTCGACGTCGGCGAGACCCTGATCGACGAGACGCGTATCTTCGCGCGCTGGGCGGACCGTTTCGGGGTCCCGCACATGGCGTTCTTCGGCACCATCGGCGGCGTGATCGCCTCCGGGGGCACCCTCACCGACGGTTTCCGTCTGTTGGTCCCCGGGTTCGACCTGGCGGTCGAGAGTGCCCGCTGGCGCGAGGAGGACCCCGAGGGCGAGCGCGAGCACTTCGGTGAGGGCGACCTGTACCCGGACGTGCGCCCGGCCTTCGACACCATGCGCAAGGCCGGGCTGAGCCTGGTCATCGCGGGCAACCAGCCGGTCGAGGCCGGTGCGGCGCTGGCGGCGATGGACCTGCCGGTGGACGGCATCGGCATCTCCGACACCTGGGGGGTGGCCAAGCCCCGCCCCGAGTTCTTCGACCGCACCCTGGACCTGGTGCGCGAGAAGACCCCCGACATCGCGCCGAGCGAGATCCTCTACGTCGGCGACAGGGTCGACAACGACGTGCTGCCGGCGCGACAGGCCGGCATGAGCACCGCCCTGCTGCGCCGAGGCATTTACGGCTACCGGCACGCGGCCGACCCCGAGGCACGGCGAGCCGACGTCATCGTCGACGACCTCCATCAGGTCGCCGCATGGGCCGCCCGGAACACGCGCTGACCGGCGGGGCGGGAGAGACGGAAGGACACGGGCGCGATTCGGTCACGGGCCGCGTCGTAACGGTTTGTCCACAGTGTGCTCGGGTAACGTCGCTACGGTCTCGGACCGGCCGCCGACCCCTGTCACCCGCGCCGGTCGGCATCGCCCCGCCCCCGAAGGAGAGCCCATGATCACGTTCGAGGGCGCCGCCAAGATCTACCCCGACGGAACCGTCGCCGTCGATGAGCTGGACCTGGCCGTGGAGACCGGGCGGACCACGGTCTTCGTCGGCCCCTCCGGCAGCGGCAAGACCACCTCGCTGCGGATGATCAACCGCATGGTCGAACCCACCCGAGGTACCATCCGCGTCGACGACGTGGACATCCGGCAACAGGACCCCGCGAAGCTGCGCCGTTCCATCGGCTACGTCATCCAACAGGCCGGGCTCTTCCCGCACCGCACCGTCCTGGACAACATCGCCACCGTCCCGCTGCTGCTCGGGTGGAGTCGCTCCAAGGCCAGGGCCAGGGCGACCGAGCTCATGGAACTGGTCGGGCTCGAACGCTCCCAGGCCAAGCGCTACCCCCACCAGCTCTCCGGCGGCCAACAGCAGAGGGTCGGGGTCGCCCGCGCGCTGGCCGCCGATCCGCCGGTGCTGTTGATGGACGAACCCTTCAGCGCGGTCGACCCGGTGGTGCGCACGAGCCTGCAGGACGAACTGCTGCGGTTGCAGCAGGAACTGCACAAGACGATCGTGTTCGTCACCCACGACATCGACGAGGCCGTGAGGCTGGGCGATCGGATCGCGGTCTTTCGCCCCGGTGGGAGGCTCGCCCAGTACGACACCCCCGAACGGTTGCTCGCCGAACCGGCCGACGAGTTCGTGGAGTCCTTCGTCGGCTACGACCGCGGGGTGCGGCGCCTGTCCTTCTTCCCCGCCGGCTCTCTCTCACTGCGCCAGGACGTGGTCTTCGACGCCGAGGACCGGGTGGAACGGGCTCGCGACGCCGTGGTCTCCGACCGTGAACCCTGGGCGCTGGTGGTGGACGAGGGACGCTCACCGCTGGGTTGGGTGAGCGCGCGACAGCTCAACGAATCCCCGGCCGGGGTCACCCTCGGGTCGCTGGAGCTCGCGCCCTACGGACACATCTTCAACGTCGCCACCGACTCCCTGCGCGCCGCCTTGGACGCCGCGGTCCTCTCGCCGGCCGGTCGGGCGGTGGGCGTGGACACCGACGGGGCGGTCCTCGGCGTGGTCTCCCAGGACGACCTGGGCACCGCGATCTGGTCGGTGAGCGAATGACCGCGGCCTTCGACTGGGTGAGCGGGATCATCGATTGGGCGGTCGCCGACTGGAGTCACCCGGGAGAGCCGGACCGCGGCATCCTGGCCCGGTTGCTGGAGCACATGCGGCTGTCCTACGTGTCCATCCTCATCGGCCTCGCCATCGCGCTGCCGCTGGGGCTGGCCTGCGTGCGTTGGAGACCGGTCTACCCGCCGGTGCTCACCGGGGTGAACGTCCTGTACTCGGTGCCCTCCATCGCCCTGTTCTTCTTGATGCTGCCCTACACCGGATTCAGCGACTGGACCGCGATCGTCCCGCTGGCCCTGTACACGCTGGTGATCCTGCTGCCCAACGTGGTGGACGGGCTGCGGCAGGTGCCCGAACACGTGCGCCAGGCCGCGGTCGCCATGGGCTTCGGACCGTTGCGTCGTCTGGTGTTCGTGGAGATGCCGGTGGCGGTTCCGGTGATCATCGCCGGGTTGCGGGTGGCCTCGGTGGCCACCATCAGCATGGTCAGCGTCGCCTCCCTGGTGGGTCTGGGCGGTCTGGGGCAGCTGATCGTCAGTGAGGGTTTCCGTCGTCAGTTCGACGCCCCCATCGTCGTCGGCATCGTTCTCACGGTGGCGCTCGCCCTGGTCACCGACGCGGTCCTGGTCATCGCCCAGCGGTTGCTCACCCCGTGGGCCCACGCCGGCAAGGGGCGCTTCGCCCGCAAGCGCGCTGCCCACGCCGAGGCGGCGGCAGCCGCAGGCACCGCCTCCGACCACCGGGAGTCGACGTGAACATCCTGACCCTGTTGGTCGAGTGGTTCGGTGACCCCGCCCAGTGGACCGGGTCCGCCGGGATCCCCGCACGACTGGGCGAACACGTCTACTACTCGCTGCTGGGACTGCTGCTGTCCACCGCCATCGCCGTCCCGGTGGGGCTGCTCACCGGACACAGCGGCGTCGGCGGGTTCCTCACCACCAGCCTCGCCAACTTCGCCCGAGCCCTGCCCACCATCGGGGTGTTGTTCCTCATCGTGCTCCTGGCCGGGATCGGCCTGGTCCCGGTGGTGTGCGCGCTGGTGGCCCTCGCAGTCCCGCCCATCCTCGTCAACACCCATGAGGGTGTGCGGGGGGTGGACCCCAGGTTGAAGGACGCCGCCGTGGGCATGGGCATGCGCGGGCGCGAGGTCCTGTTCAAGCTCGAACTGCCGGTGGCCACCCCGCTCATCCTCATGGGCATGCGCACCGCCGCGGTGCAGGTCGTCGCCACGGCCACCATCGCCGCCTACGTGGGCGTGGGAGGGCTGGGCCGCTACATCGTGGACGGCCAGGCCCGCCAGGACCTTTCCATGCTGCTGGGCGGTTCCGTCCTGGTGGTGGGACTGGCGGTGGTCACCACACTCCTGTTCGCCGGGCTGCGACGTCTCCTCGTCGCCCCGGGGCTGCGTGCCGAGGCCGCCGCCACACGCTGATCCGAAAAGAGGCATCTGACATGAGCAAGAAACTCGCCCTGGCCGGGCTCCCCCTCGTGCTGCTCCTGAGCGCCTGCGGAGGCAGTGATCCCTTCGAGGAGGGCGATGACGCCGAGGGCGGCGAGAGCGGCGCCATCGTCGTCGGTTCCGCGGACTTCCCCGAGAGCACCCTGCTCGCCGAGGTCTACGGGCGCGCGTTGGAGGCCGAGGGGGTGCCGGTGGACTACCAGCTCAACATCGGCAGCCGTGAGGTGTACTACGACCAGATCGAGGCGGGGGCGCTGTCGCTCTTCCCCGAGTACAACGGCGCGATCCTGGCCTACCTGGACGATGAGGCGCCCAGCGCCGACTCCGAGGAGACCAACACCCTGCTGGAGGAGGCGCTGCCCGAGGGGCTGGAGATCCTGGCCTCCTCCGAGGCCGAGAACAAGGACTCGGTGACCGTCACCCGGGAGATCGCGGACGAGTACGACCTGGCCTCCCTTCCCGACCTCGCCGACGTGGCGGACGACCTGGTGCTGGGCGGGCCGCCGGAGTTCGAGACCCGTCAGCAGGGGGTCATGGGCCTGGAGTCGGTGTACGGGGTGGAGTTCGGCGAGTTCCGTTCGCTGGAGGTCGCCCTGCTCACCAAGGCGCTCACCGACGACGACATCCAGGCCGCCAACCTGTTCACCACCGATCCGCAGATCGCGGAGGAGGGGTTCGTGGTCCTGGAGGACCCCGAGAACCTCTTCGGTGCTCAGAACGTCACCCCGCTGATCAACTCCGAGCAGGTCGACGAGACCGCCCGGGGGATCATCGACGGGGTGTCGAACACCCTCACCACCGATGAGCTGACCGAGCTCAACAAGCGGATCGTCGTCGACAACGAGAACGCCGCCGACGTCGCGCAGGAGTGGCTGACGGAGCAGGGCCTGGCCTGAGTCCACCAGGACATCGGGACCGGCCCCGGGGTGGACACGCCCCGGGGCCGCCCCACGCGCCGTTGACGACCGTGACCGGCCCTTCAGGGCTCCACGGAGTGGTAGCGGCCGCCCCAGCGCACCATCGCGGGGCCGGGACGGTCCGCGCCCACCTTCGGCAGGCCCACCACGTCGGCGAAGAACACCGTGTGGTCGCCGACCTCCACTTTCTGTCGCACCGAGCACTCCAGGGCCGAGAGGGCCTCGTCCAACACGATCGCCCTGGTGTGCTCGCCCCGGTGGTGCGGCTGCCCCGACACCAGCAGGCGGGCGCTGGGGCGGCCCTCGGCGGAGAACCGGCCGGCCAGGGCGCGCTGGTCGGCCGAGAGCACGCTCACCGCGAACGCGCCCACCTCCGCCACGACCTCGGCCACGTACCCCTCCGAGTCCACGCTCAACATGACCACCGGGGGGTCCACCGACACCGAGACCAGGGCGCTCACGGTCGCCCCGATGTCGTCCCGTCCGTCCGCGATGGTCACCACCGTCACCCCGGTCGGCAACATCGCCATGGCGCCCAGGTAGGCGCCACCGTCCACGCTCAACGGATCTCCCATGTCCCGGGCATGCTCAGGGGCCCGGCGACGGGCAGACCCAGACGGGCCGCCACGTGCTCCAGCGGACCCCAGGCGCTCAGGACCGTCTGCGGCTCCGCGGCCATGTCCTCGCTGGACTCGTGCGCCCGCAACCGGTCCAACGGGTGGGTGCGCGGGAACGAACGCACCGGCAGCGCTCCGGCTCCGGCCTTGTCCCTGGCCAGCCGCACCGCCGTCTCCACACCGCCCAGTTCGTCGACCAGACCGCACACCTTGGCGTCGGCACCGGTCCAGATCCGGCCCCTGGCGACTTCGTGGATCTCGTCCCAGGTCCTTCCACGGGCGGCGGCCACCTTGGAGACGAAGTCGTCGTAGACGTCGTCCAACAGGGCGTTGATCCGCTCCCACTCGGACTCGCCGAAGCCCTTCTCGGAGTCGAACATCGCGGCGTGCGCGCCCTGGCGGACCGAGTCCGAGGTGATGCCGAAGCGTTCCTTGAGGGCGCCCAGGACCGGCTTGCCGGTGAGCACGCCGATGGAACCGGTGATGGTGGCCGGCTGGGCCACGATCGCGTCCGACCCCAGGGCCACGTAGTAGCCGCCGGAACCGGCGACGTCGCCCATCGTCGTGATGACCGGCTTGCCGGCCTCACGGGTCAGCGCGCTCTCGTGACGGATCAGGTCCGAGGCGATGGCCGAACCGCCGCCGCTGTCCACCCGGAACACCACGGCCTTGACCCGAGGGTCCTGACGGGCGGCCCGGAACGCCGCGCAGACGGTGTCCGAACCCATCACGGCACCGCCCAGCGGGGAACGGCGGCTCTTGCCCAGGGTGATGCCGCCGGAGGCGGAGATCAGCGCGATGTGCGCGTCTCCGTCGACGAACTTGGGCTTGGGCGGGGTGAGGTGCCCTCGGTGGTAACGCACGACGAACCGCAGGGTGGGCTCGGGCGCTTTCTCCCCCTCGCCCCGGACCTCCTTCAGCAGGTCGTCGTAGACCTCGTTCCGGTAGGCGAGCCGGTCGACCAACCCGGCCTCCAAGGCCTCCTTCGCCAAAATGGGCGCGGTGTCGACGAGCTCGCGCACCCGCTTGTCGGTGAGGCCTCGGGTCTGCGCGACCGCCTCGACGATCTGGTCGTTCATGGATTCCACGATCCGACCGATCGCCTCACGGTGCGGGTCGGTGTATCCGGTCTGGGTGTAGGGGTTGACCGCGTTCTTGTACTCGTGCCGGGCGCCGAACTCGAACTTCACGTCGAGTTTGTCCAAGGCGCCCTTGTAGAACGTGGTGCGCGACATCAGGCCGTTCAGCCCCACCAGGCCGGTGGGGGACAGGACGATCCGGGTGAAGGCGGTCGCCAGGTAGTAGGGGAGGTTGCCGTCACCGGCCTCGCCGAAGGTGTCCGCCCAGGCGACCGCCGGCTTGCCGGTGGCGCGGAAGTCGGCGACGGTGTCGCGCAGCTCCTGTACCTTGGCAGGGCCGAGGGAACGCGCGTCCACCCGCACGATGAGCGCACCCACCTGCGGGTCGCGTGCGCCGCGACGGATACCCTCCAGTACCTCCAGGTACTGCTGTTTGCGCCGGTTCATGATCTGGCTCAGGGCGTCGCCGGGCGACTCGTCGACCACCCCTTCCGTCAGATCCAGTTCCAGGACCAATGGCCCCTGGGGGCGCGGGCCGAAACGGTTGAGGGACAAGGGCTCAGTGATCTTCGCGAGGTCCACCATGGGCCCAGGGTAGTCGCGACGGTTCCGCTGTGCGTCGAGCCTGTGGATAGCGCTAGGGTCGACCTTGCTCCGAGCCGGCGAGGACCCCACGGCGGTGGAGACCACAGAGAAGGGCGGGACGGACCATGGCGGGCGCGAAGGACCGGGTGCGGCGACGTGCGAGAAGGGGCGTCCAGGGCGCCGCGGTCGCGGCGGTGGCATTGTTGACACTCGGTGCCTGCGGTTCCGGGGGACCCGAGGAGGTCGAGCTGGAGCGCGGCGAGAGCGGCATGATGCCCGCGATCGACCCGCCCGGCCCGGAGGGCTTCGAGCACGTCGAGGTCGCCGGGGTGAAGATCGAGGCCCCCGACGACTGGGAGATCCAGAACGAGGGCGGCCAGGCGTGCCTGACCCCTCCCGGACAGAGCGCCTGCGCCTACGGTTCGGTCCGACTGGTCCCCAAGCAGGCCGCCGACCACCCCCAGAGCTGGCCCAAGAAGGACGACGCCTTCCACGACGACAACGGATGGGCGGACAACACCGACAGCTGCCGCAGCCTCAACACCGCGGGCTCGGGCAACATCGGCGTGGACGAGGCGACCCTGTCCAACGGCACCGGCAACGTCTTCGAGCACGCCGACGGACTCAAGTCCCACCACTCGATCTGGAACGTCACCTGCGCCAACGGCGACGGCTTCGAGGTGCGCATGTGGTTCCTGCCCGAGAGCGACGTGATGCTCTACGTGTGGTCCGTCGACGCCCAGTACGACGCCCTCTACGACGAGATCGCCGCGTCGATGGACACCACCGCCTACCGCGCGAACTCCTGAGGTCTCCCGCGTCACGCCCTTCCCGGTATCGGCCGGCGGGGGGGCGACGAAAACCCCTACGGATTGCCCGAACCTCGTGTCCTGACGGTGCCTTGAGGCCATAGGCTCGTATTCGCCGAAGCAGTCAACGCGATTTGATGGGGTGCATGCGCAGGTGACCACCATGGGAACGTCCGGGCGGGTCGAGCAGTACACGCTGGACAACGGTTTGCGTCTTGTGACCGCTCCGGCCTCCACCGGTCAGGTCGCCGCGGTCAACCTCTGGTACGGCGTGGGTTCGCGCCACGAGGTGCCCGGGCGCACGGGGTTCGCCCACCTGTTCGAGCACCTGATGTTCCAGGGAACCGGAAACACCGGCAAGGGTGACCACTTCGACGCGGTCGAGCGGCTCGGCGGCGACATCAACGCCTCCACGTCCACCGACCGCACCAACTACTTCGAGACGGTCCCCACCCACGCCCTGGACCTGATCCTGTGGCTGGAGTCCGACCGTCTGGCCACCCTGCGCGAGGGCATGACCCAGGAGGTCCTGGACAACCAGCGCGACGTGGTCAAGAACGAGCGCCGCCAGCGCTACGAGAACCAGCCCTACGGCACCGCGCTGGAGCGCATCCTGCGCCTTGCCTACCCGGAGGGCCACCCCTACCATCATCCGACCATCGGATCCATGGCCGACCTGGACGCCGCGGACCTGGACTACGTCAAGTCCTTCCACAAGCTGCACTACGGCCCGGACAACTGCGTCCTGACCATCGTCAGCGACCTGGACACCGCCGACGTCCTGGCCCGGGTGGAGAAGTTCTTCGGACACATCCCGGCCCGTGAGGAGATCCCCGAGGTCCCCGACGCCGCTCTGACCGGCGGACTGGGCGGACCGGTGCGCGACGCGGTCACCGAGACCGTCCCCGCGGCCGGCGTCTTCATCGGCTTCCGGGTGCCGGCCTACGGCGAACGCGAGCACGACGCCGCCCAGCTGGCCGCCGCGGTCCTGGGACAGGGACAGGGCAGCCGCCTGTACCGTTCGCTGGTCGTGGACCGCCCCATCGCCGCCGACGACGGCGGCGGCGCCGCGGACATCCTGCCGTTCCGCTACACCGACAGCCTGCTGCTGGTGAACATGCTCGCCCGCGAGAACGTCGACGGCGACGTGCTGGAGAAGGCCATCCGCGAGGAGATCTCCAAGCTCGCCGACGGAGTGAGCGACGAGGAGCTCGACCGTGCCCGCGCGGTCCTGGAGCGCGAGCACCTGCACCACATCTCCGGCCCCTTGGGCCTGGCCGACACCATCGGCGGTTGCACGCAGCTGTTCGACGACCCCGAGCTCGCCTACACCTGGCCGCAGCGCTGGGCCGACATCACCGCCGAAGAGGTCCGTGACGCCGCCGCGCGCCTCCTGGTCGACGAGAACATGCTGGTCGTTCGGTTCGACCCCGAAACCGGGGCCGACGCCGACGCTTCCCGTTCGTGACCGCAGGCCCCGTCGTTCCCAGCCACAGAAAGAGCCGCAGCATGCAGCAGACCCGTCCGGACCTCGGTGCCGCCGCGTCCTACACCTTCCCCAAGCCCCAGCGCATCCGTGTCGGCAACGGCACGGTCGTCGCCGTCGACCTTCCCGGTCAGCAGTTGGCCTCGCTTCGCCTCATCCACCCGGCGGGCGGCGCGGTCGAACCCCTCGACGCCATGGGTGTGAGCGCCCTGACCAGCGAGGTCCTCGAAGACGGCCCCGATGGCAACAGCTCGCTGGCGCCCGCACTGGAGCGCTACGGCGCCGAGTGGATCTCCCGCGTCAACTGGGACGGATTCATCACCGGCCTGGACGCGCCGACCAACCGCCTCGGCGAGGCCGTACGCCTGTTCACCGACGCGGTGCGCCGCCCCGCGCTGAACCCCGACGACATCCTCCGACGCCGTGAGCAGCTCCTGGAGCGCTTCTGGCTGGAG
>NZ_DYZD01000226.1 GCF_020741345.1 Nocardiopsis listeri | reverse complement strand
ACCGGACGGCGCGGGGCCCGCTCGGGACACTCCGTGTGCCCCACTCCGCTCTCCCTAGTCGACCAGGGAACGGATGGAGCGCAGGGCCACGGACAGGGTGGCCAGGTCGAAGCGCTCGTTCTCCTGGATCTCCGACAGGGTGATCCCGGATCGCTGCACGGCGCTCTCGTTGGCCTTCACCCAGTCGGCGATGAGCTCACCCGCGGACGTGGAGTCGCCGGATTCCAGGACCCGCGCCGTCAGGTCGGCGTGCACGGCGTACAGGTCGTCGCGCAGGGCACCTCGGGCCATGGTCGCCCAGCGGTCGTCACGCGGCAGATCGATGATCCGCTCACGCCACCAGCTGAGGTTGAAGCGGTCGGCCAGCTCGAAGTAGAGCGCGGCCACCTCGCCCACCGGACGTTCGGTGCGGTGCGCGATCTCCACCAAGTCCAGTGTGGAGTAGGCCGGCACCATGACCGCGATGCGCTCGGCGAGCCCGGTGGGCACCCCCCGGGAGACGTACCGGTCGCGACGCTCCTCGAACGCCTCCCGGTCGCGGCCGCGCAGCAGGTCGACCAGCTGCGGCAGCACCTCTCCCACACCGTCGGCGAAGAAGCCGATCTCGGTGCTGATGTCGAACGGGAAGCTGCGGTTGCGCAGCAGCCACCTCGTGGAACGCTCGGCGAGCTTGCGGGCCTCCAACAACAGGACGAGCTGGCTGTCCACGGCGATCTCGTGGTCGAGGTCCTCGATCTCACCCCACAGCTTCCGAAGTCCCAGGACCTCCTGGGTCACCAGGTAGGCCCTCGCGATGTCGGCGGCGCTGGAACCCAGCTCCTCGTTGAGGCGGAAGGCGTAGGTGATCCCGGACCGGTTGACCAACTGGTTGGTCACCTGGTTGACGATGATCTCCTTGCGCAGCGGGTGCGCGGCCACCTCCTCGGCGAAGGCCTCCACGCGCAGCGGCTTCGGGAAGTAGTCCGTCAGGGTCGGCGCCAGGTAGGGGTCGTCGGCCAGGTCCGACAGTGCGATCTGCTCCTTGAGGCTCATCTTGGTGTAGGAGAGCAGCGTGGCGAACTCGGGGCCGGTCAGCCCCTTGCCCGCGGCGCGACGCTCGGCGATGGCCTTGTCGGAGGGCAGGTCCTCCAGTTTGCGCTTGAGGACCTTGGTGCGCTCCAGGTGACGCATGTAACGGCCGTGGACGTGCAGCATCTCGTAGCTCTGCTTGCGCGCGGCGGCCAGCACCGTGTTCTGGGCGTAGTTGTTGTCCAGGACCAGCGAGGCGACCTCGTCGGTCATGTCGATGAACAGCCGGTCGCGTTCGTCCTTGTCGAGTTCGCCCGCCCGCACCTCGCGGTCGAGCATGATCTTGATGTTGACCTCGTGGTCGGAGGTGTCCACACCGGCGGAGTTGTCGATGAAGTCGGCGTTGAGTCGGCCGCCGTTGCGGGCGTACTCGATCCGGGCCGGCTGGGTCATGCCCAGGTTGCCGCCCTCGCCGACCACCTTCACCCGCAGGTCCGCCCCGTTCACGCGCACGGGGTCGTTGGCCTTGTCCCCGACCTCCGCGTGGCTCTGGGAGCCCGCCTTGACGTAGGTGCCGATGCCACCGTTCCAGAGCAGGTCCACCGGCGAGGTCAGGACGCGCTGGATGAGCTCGTCCGGGGTGAGTTCGGTGACGCCCTCGTCGATGCCCAGGACCTCTCGGACCTGTGGGGTGATCGGGACCGACTTGGCCGAACGCGGGTACACGCCGCCGCCCTCGGAGATCAGGTCCGCGGAGTAGTCCTCCCAGGTGCTGCGCGGCAGGTTGAACAGGCGCTCCCGCTCGACCCAGGAGGTCCGCGGGTCGGGTTCGGGGTCCAGGAAGACGTGCCGGTGGTCGAAGGCCGCAACGAGCTTGATCTGCTTCGACAGCAGCATGCCGTTGCCGAACACGTCACCGGACATGTCGCCGATACCGACGGCGGTGAAGGGCTCCTCCTGGACGTTCACGCCCAGCTCGCGGAAGTGGTACTTGACCGACTCCCAAGCACCGCGGGCGGTGATGCCCATGCCCTTGTGGTCGTAGCCCACCGAGCCACCACTGGCGAAGGCGTCGCCGAGCCAGAAGCCGCGCTCGGCGGAGATGCCGTTGGCGATGTCGGAGAAGGACGCGGTGCCCTTGTCCGCGGCCACCACCAGGTAGGAGTCCTCGCCGTCGTGCCGAACGGTGCGGTCGGGGTGGACGAGCCGACCGTCGACGAGGTTGTCGGTGATGTCCAGCAGGGCGCTGATGAACTGCTTGTAGCAGGAGACGACCTCGGCCATCACCGCTTCACGGCCGCCGCCCGAGGGCAGGCGCTTGCAGACGAACCCGCCCTTGGCGCCGGCGGGAACGATGATGGAGTTCTTCACCATCTGGGCCTTGACCAGGCCGAGGACCTCGGTGCGGAAGTCCTCGAAGCGGTCGGACCAGCGCAGGCCGCCACGGGCGACGGTACCGAAGCGCAGGTGGACGCCCTCCACCCGCGGCGAGTAGACGTACATCTCCAGCCGGGGTCGCGGCTGCGGCAGGTCCGGGATCTGCTGCGGGTTGAGCTTGAACACCAGCCGTTCCTCGGAACCGTGCTGGTAGTGGTTGGTGCGCAGGGTGGCCCGCATGACGGCGAGGAACGAGCGCAGGATGCGGTCGTGGTCCAGGCTGGCCACACCCTCCAGTTCCGACTCGATCTTGGCGACCAACGTGTCGGCGCGTTCCTCGCGCCCTTCGTCGGGCCGGTCCGGGTCGAAGCGGGCCTCGAAGAACTCCATCAGGAGGTTGGTGACCCCGGCGTTGGCGACGAGGACGTCGGCGAGGTAGTCCGGGGTGAAGGTGGATCCGGTCTGACGCAGGTACTTGCCGTAGGCGCGCAGGACGGTGAGCTGACGCCAGTCGAGCCCGGCCCGGACGACCAACGCGTTGATGCGGTCGGACTCGGCCCGGTCGCGCCAGGAGGCGTCGAAGGCCTCCTCGAAGAGGACCCTCATGCGCTCGGGCGGCAGGTCCGAGGCGGGGAACTCACCGAGTCCGAAGTCGTAGATCCAGATCCTGCCCACACCCTCCACTTCGAGGGAGTAGGGACGTTCGTCCACCACCTCGACACCGAGGTGTTCCAGGACCGGCAGGACACGGGAGAGCGAGAGCGGCTCGTCCAGGCGGACCAGACGGAACCGCCAGGCGGTGTCGTTGGTCTCGTCGTCGTCCCGGTAGAGCGCGGCGGAGAACTCACCGCTGCGCTCGTCGACCGGGAAACGCTTCAGGAGGTCTTCGACGCGCTCGATGTCCTTGGCCGCGGTGACCGGGCTGTTGTCGACCTTGTAGGCCTCGGTGAGACCGGCGCCGTAGCGCTCCTTGAAGCCGGTGGCCCGGCTGGGACCGAACTCGTCCACGAGCGCGTCGTCGAAGTCGACGTCCCAGGACCTGGCGGCCTCGCGGACCTTCTCCTCCAGGGCGACCTGGTCGATGTCGGCGAGTGTGCGCCCGTGCTCGGCCCGGGCGACCAGGTACAGGCGCGCCAGCGGCGCGGCGCCGATCATCACGTTGTGGTCCATCGTGGCGCCCTGGAAGGCCTCGGTGAGGACCTTCTGGATGTCCAGGCGCACACGGGTGCTGTACTGGTCGCGCGGCATGTAGACGAAGCAGGACATGTACCGGCCCCCGTAGGGGTCACGGCGCATGAAGAGCTTGGTGCCGCGGCGTTCGCGCAGGCGCAGGACGCCCCGGACGATGTTGTAGAGCTCGCCGACCGGAATCTGCAGGAGCTCCTCGCGGGGGAAGGTCTCCAGCAGCTCGATGAGGTCCTTGCCGTTGTAGCTCTCGGCGTCGAACCCTGCCTGGGCGAGCACCTCGGCCTGCTTGCGACGCAGGATCGGGATCTGTCCGATGCCCGTGTTGTCGGCCTGGGAGGTGAACAGGCCGAGGAAGCGACGCTCACCGACGATGTTGCCCTGGGCGTCGAACTTCTTGACGCCGATGTAGTCGAGGTACTTGGGACGGTGGACGGTGGCGCGCGAGTTGGCCTTGGTCAGGACCAGGATGTAGGGCTCACGGGCCTTGGCGCGGATCTCGGGCGGCAGGGCCGCGTAACCGGTGGAGGACGGCGGGTCCATGCGCAGGATGCCCAGGCCGGTGCCCGGCTCCGGGCGCAGGTGGTCGTCACCGTTCTCGTCGGTGACCAAGGCGTACTCGCGGTATCCCATGAAGGTGAAGTGGCGGCTCTCGAGCCAGCGCAGGAAGTCGACGCTCTCGTCGATCTCGCGCGGGTCGACGCCGCCGGCGACCAGGGGCTGGGGGTCGGCGGAGAGCTCGTCCGCGATCCGACGGATCCGGTCGCTCATCTTGGCGGCGTCCTCGTCCACGTGACGGACGTCGCCGAGGACGGTCTCCAGGCGGGAGGTGATCTCCTTGACGCGCTCGGGATCGCCCTGCCGGTCGATCTCGATGTGCATCCAGGACTCGTCGATGGGCAGCAGGCCGTCGCCGCCGATCTCCGGGTCGACCTCGAGCAGGCGGCCGGAGAGGTCGCGTCCGACGGTCATCTGGGGGTGGATGACGGCGCGCACGCCCGCGCCGAGGTCGGCGAGGGCCATGGT
>NZ_DYZD01000225.1 GCF_020741345.1 Nocardiopsis listeri | reverse complement strand
TCTTCCGCAAGCTCAACATCAGGTCCCGGGTGGATCTGGCCCGCCTCTTCAACTGAAGGGGGAGGCACCCCGGTCCGGACGCGATGGGGCGGACGGATCACCGTTACGTGCCGACCGGTCGGTACGTCGGCCCGTCACCAGAAAGGCAGTCATGAAAACGACAGCACCGGAACACCTCCTGAGAGCGGACGGGGTGACCGTGCGCTTCGGGGGCCTCACCGCGCTCGACGACGTCGGACTCCACGTCGCGCCGGGCTCCGTCGTCGGACTCATCGGCCCCAACGGCGCGGGCAAGACCACCCTGTTCAACGTCCTGTCCGGAGTCCTGCGCCCCACGGCCGGGACCATCTCCTGGAAGGGGGAACCCCCGCCCGGACGCCGGACCCACCACCTGGCCAAGGCCGGCATCGCACGCACCTTCCAGGGACTCAACCTCTTCCCGATGATGCCCGTGATCGCGAACGTCATGGTCGGGGCGGACCGGCTCGCGGGCGGTGGCCCATTCTCCCTGATCAGCGGGCTCGGACGACACCACAAGGACGAAGGGGAGCTCCGGGAGCGGGCCATGGCGGCCCTCGAACGGTTCGGCGTCGCCGAGTACGCCTCGCGCCTGCCCGGCACCCTCCCCTACGGCGTGCAGAAGCAGGTGGCCCTGGCCCGTGCCTGCGTGGGCGAACCGGAACTCCTCCTCCTGGACGAACCCGCCGGCGGTCTGTCCGGGCAGCAGATGAACGACCTCGCCGAACAGATCCGCGGCTTCAGCCGGGACATGGCGGTCGTCCTCGTCGAACACCACATGGACCTGGTCATGGACGTGTGCGATCACATCTTCGTCCTCGACTTCGGCAAGGTCATCTCCGCCGGCACCCCGGCCGAGGTACAGGCCGACCCCGCCGTCGCCCAGGCCTACCTCGGCACCCCCGCCGACGAGGCGTCGACCGACGGCGGACCCGTCGCCGTCGACCCCGGGCTCAACGGAACGCGACGGAACGGAGCCGCCCGATGAGCGCCGAACCCCTCCTGTCCATCCAAGGACTGACCGCCCACTACGGTCCCGTCCGCGCCCTCGACGACGTCTCCCTGGACGTTCCGGACCGGGGACTCTGCGCGGTGCTCGGCGCCAACGGCGCGGGCAAGACCACCCTGCTGCGCACCCTCACCGGACTGCATCGCGCCACCTCCGGCCGGGTCCTGCTCGAAGGCGAGGACATCACCCGGCTGCCGACCGAGAAGGTCATCACCCGCGGGCTGGCACACGTGCCCGAAGGCGGCGGGGTCATCGTCGAACTCACCGTCGAGGAGAACCTGCGCCTGGGCTCCCTGTGGCGCTCGGATCGACGCGACCGCACCACGTTCGACCAGGTCCTGGAACTCTTCCCGCCCCTGGTGGAACGCCGCAACAAGTCCGCGAGCACGTTGTCCGGTGGCGAACGCCAGATGCTCGCCATCGGTCGCGCCCTCATGGCCCGCCCCAAGGTGCTGTTGCTCGACGAACCCTCACTCGGCCTCGCCCCACTCATCACCAGGCAGATCTTCACCCTGCTGCGCGACCTGCGCGACCGTACCGGGCTCACCGTCGTCCTGGTCGAACAGAACGCCGCCGGCGCCCTGTCGGTCACCGACCACGGGTTCGTGCTCGACCAGGGCGGCGTCGCCGCGGAGGGCCCCTCCGACGGCCTCCTCGCCGATGACCGCACGCGCCACGCCTACCTCGGTTTCTGAGGGAGATCCCCATGACCCACTTCATCAACCTGACCCTGAACGGGTTGGCGTCCGGGGCGGCGTACGCGGCCCTCGCACTGTCCCTGGTCATCATCTACCAGGCGACCCGGCTGGTGAACTTCGCCCAGCCCGCCCTGGCGTTGGTGGCGGTCTACGCCGCCTACACCATCACCGGGCTCACCGGCTCCTACTGGATCGGGTTCGCCGCCGCCCTCGTCGTGGGTCTGGCCGCGGGCGCCCTCGTCGAGCGCGTCATCATCCGACCCATCGCCAAGACCTCACAGCTCAACGCCATCATCGTCACCCTCGGCCTCCTCCTGGTGATCCAGGGCGGGGTCGGCATGATCTGGGGCAACGAACAGCACGGGTTCCGCTACGCGTTCGGTTACGTGGGCCGCTTCTCGCCCGCGGACACGTTCGCGTTGGCCGCGGTGGGCGTCGTCGCCCTCCTGCTCTTCCTGGTGTACCGGTTCACCCCGCTGGGCCTGCGCATGCGCGCCGCGGCCTTCCACCCGGAGGCCGCGCGACTCAGCGGGGTCAAGGTCGGCCTGATGCTCACCGCGGGTTGGGGTATCGCCTCCCTGATCGGCGCCCTCGCGGGCATGCTCGCCGGACCCCCGTTCATCTCGCCCAACGTCTTCGACGTGGTGTTCGTCTTCGGGATCACCGCCGCCGTCGTCGGCGGCCTCGACAACCCCTTCGGCGCGGTCATCGGTGGCCTGCTCATCGGCCTCGGCATGTCCTACGTGTCCGGGTACCTCGGGCCCGAACTGGCCACCCTGTCCGCCCTCGTCATCGTCGTCCTCGTCCTGAGCGTGCGCCCCGACGGCATCCTGTCCCGGCCGACCGGGCGAAAGGTGTAGCAATGACCCAGCCCACCGCGCAGCGCGAAAAGCGCACCGCGCCCACCGAGGCCGTGGCCGTCCCGGGCCCGTCCCGATGGGCGGCACTGCCCCTACCCGTCCGACACCTGTTGTCGGCCGCGCTCGGCCTGGCCGTCGTCACCGGACTGCTGTTCGTCACCGGAGACCTCACCGCCCTGCGCATCGCCGCCATCGGATACACCATGCTCGCCATCGCCGGGCTCCAACTGCTGGTCGGCGGCTCCGGGCAGGTGTCCCTCGGCCACGGCGCGTTCATGATGATCGGCGCCTACGCGATGGCCCTGCTCGTGCTGCACCAGCCGATGCTGCCGATCAGCGCCAACCTCGCCATCATCGTCGTGGTGTCGATCGTCGCCGGCATCGCGGTCGGCGCGGCCACCGCCCGCCTGCACGGGCCCTACCTGGCCGGCGCCACCCTCATCCTCGCGGTCGGACTTCCCGGACTCGCGCACCGCTTCCACGACCTTCTCGGCGGCAGCAACGGGCTCAACATCCGCACCGCCGGTGTTCCGCCCTTCCTCCAAGGCGTCGTCAGCACCAGCGAATGGCGGGCGCTGGTCGTGTGGACCACCGTCGCCATCGGCCTGGCGGTACTGGCCACCATCTCCGCCGGTCGCCTCGGTCGTCGGATGCGAGCCATCCGCGACGACGAGACCGCCGCCGCCATGGCCGGCGTCCCCGTCGGCAAGACCAAGGTGGTCGCGTTCGTCATCGCCTCCACCGCCGGCGGTCTGGCCGGTGGCCTGCAGGCCTACGTCCTCGGCACCGTCACCCCCGGCAGCTTCACGCTCGTACTGTCGCTGACCCTGCTCGCCGCGCTGGTTCTGGGCGGTATCGGCAGTCTGTGGGGTGCCCTGTGGGCGTCCATCGCCATCGTCTACCTACAGATCTGGGCGACCGACCTGGCACGCGCCATGGATCTGAGCCGTGACGCCGAGAACAACCTGCCCATCGTGTTCTTCGGCGTCGTGCTCATCCTCGTTCTGCGCTTTTGGCCCCTGGGTGTCCACGGGGCCGTCCAGAGCCTCAGAGCCCGCCTCCGAGCCCGCAACTCCTAACCCCCTTCGAACAAGGAGAGAACCATGCGTACACGCACCGGACATCGGGCCCTTCTGGCTCCCGGACTGGCCCTGGTCCTGTTCGCCACCGCCTGCACGGGCGCGGGCGACGTCGGTGACAACGCCGCGGTCGATCTCGACGTGGCCCCGGGTGTCACCGACGACGCCGTCGTCATCGGAACCCACCAGCCCCTGACCGGACCGGCGTCGGCCGGGTACCTGGCGGTCTCCCAGGGGGCCGCGGCCGTGTTCGAGTTCGTCAACGCCCAGGGCGGGGTGAACGGACGCGAGATCGACTACCGGATCGAGGACGACGTCTACGACCCGTCCCAGACGATCGACGTCACCCGTCAGCTCGTCATCGAAGACGAGATCTTCGCGATGGTCGGCGGTCTGGGCACGCCCACCCACAGCGGTGTCCTGGACTACCTGAACGAGGAGGGGGTGCCCGACATCTTCCCCTCCTCCGGTGCCCTGGCCTGGAACAACCCGGACGAGCACCCGCTCACCTACGGCTGGCAGACCGACTACACCAAGGAAGCGAAGATCCAGGGTGAGTACATCACCGAGAACTTCCCCGGTCAGCCTGTCGGTTACCTGTACCAGAACGACGACATCGGCGAGGATTCCCAGGCCGGGCTCGACCAGTACCTCAGCGACGAGGTCGTGGCCCGTGAGCACTACGAATCCGAGGTCAGCGACCTGAGTGCGCAGATCGCCGAAATGGAGAGCTCCGGCGCCGAGGTCCTCGTGTGCTCCTGTATCCCGGCGTTCGTCGCGCTGGGCATGCTGGAGGCCGCGCGGATCGGTTACGAACCCCAGTGGGTGGTCTCCAGTATCGGCGGTGACACCACGACCCTGCAGGGGCTGCTCGCGACCTTCACCGAGGGCGGCGACGCGGAGGACGTCCCGGCCGACGCGTTCCTGTCGGACATGCTGATCACCACCTACATGCCCCGGGTGGAGGACGAGGACGACGAGTGGGGACAGTTCTTCCTCTCGATCTACGACGAGTACGGCGAGGGCGACACCGTCACCAACACGCACGTCTTCGGCATGACCCAGGCCGTGATGTTCGCCCAGGTCCTCAAGTCCGCGGGTGAGGACCTCACTCGACAGTCCCTGATCGACGCCATGGAGTCCCAGGAGTGGCAGGGACCCGGCCCGGTGCCCTTCTCCTCCTCCGAGGGTGACCACGGTGGCCACCAGGGCGTGTACGTGGTCCAGTACCAGGAGGGCGGCTCCATCGAGGTGGTCCAGGAGCCGCGTGTCACCGACCGTGAGGGCGGTGCCATCGAGGAGACCGACTTCGAGCCCTTGATGCCGGACACCCTGCCCTTCCATGACTAGCAGCGTTTTTTCGGGGCCTTTGCAGAGGGATTCTTCATCGTCGTCCACGCCGGTCGCTCGTTCCTAGCTCGCGGCTCGACCCCTCTTGCACGGTGTTGAATCAAACCCGGGCTCTCCGGCCCCGAACGGGTAACAACCCCCGTGGCCCACGAAGCAGCACTCGGTACCGATGGCCGCACACGCGGGACGGCG
>NZ_DYZD01000224.1 GCF_020741345.1 Nocardiopsis listeri | reverse complement strand
CCCTCGACCGGATCCAGCGCGACCAAGGCGTTGACGGTATCGGGGGCGGGGGCGCGGAGCGCACCCTCCGAAGTGTCCTCCGAACAGTGCAGCAACAGGACGATCGCGTCGCTGTGATGCGAAGTGGAGATCTGACGGGTCGGTCCACCATCAGAGCAGGTTCGCGGGGTCTCCTGGCTCCACAGGGTCTCTCCGGTCTCCAGGTCGCTCACCTCCAGGAGGGCCTCGGTCGCCTCGCCTCGCCGGTGCAGTAGGCGACCCCCGTCCAGCAGTCGGGCGTCACCACCACCCTTGACGTCCTCGGACAGGGATGCACCGGTCGCGGTGTCCAGCAGGGTGTCCGGTTGATCCGTGGCCGTCACCAGGGCGTTGGTCCCAGAAGGAGAGAACGAGGCGGAGAACCCCTCGGTGTCGGGGACCCGGTATCGCCACAACTCGTCACCGGTGTCACCGCGCAGCCCGACAAGTCCGTCCGCCAGTTCGATCACGGCGCCGATGGGGCCGGGATGCACTGCCGTGACCTGCTCGCCCTCCCCGGGTCGCCACTCCCAACCGACTCCGCTCACGGAGGAGACCGCGTCCGGAGCCGAGATCCCCTCCTTGGCGACGTTGTGGTCGGCGCTCGGCTGTGGGCCGGGGCCCTCCTCCTGCGAGGAGGAACAGGCCGACATCATCATTGCCAGACAGACCGCGGAAACAGCCAGGTTTCTTCGATTTCTCACGTTGTGCATCTTTCGTCACGTAGGGGTTGTGTGAGGACGGCGCCCTACTAGGTCCGTGAGTCGAGGGCCTCCCTGCCCGCCATGTTGAAACGACTGAAATCACTGATGACCGTGTTCCCCAGTTCGTTCTCGGCACCAGGCCATTTCTCGTCTCTGAGGTCGCCGTAGATGCTGTCGATGGCCTCCTGGTAAGCCGTCGCGTCGAAGGAGGACTCACCATCACCCTCCATCCAGAGATGGGGATCCAGACTTATCTCGCCGGTACCGGGGTCGCGCAGGTAGTCGACCTCTTCACCGAAGGTGTGTTCTCCGCTGTTCTCCACCGCTATCGCCGCGTGGATCGTCGCCCGGTTGTCCAGAGCCACAGAGGAGAAGCCAGAACTCGTGTCCCTCGCTATATCGATATGTTCCGTGGCCAGAACCTCCTTGAAGCCCTGCTTCATCACCTCACTGACCGTGCTGACTCCGGGGGCGGGGATCTCATTGAAGATCGCTGCGGTCAAGTCGACGGAGTTGTTGGCCACCTGGTTCTTGTAGTCGATGGCGTCGTTGGTGGCGTCCAAGCGATTCTGATGTTCGTTCTCGATGGCCTCGTCGATGAGTGCGTCGAAGATACCCGCAGCCCTGGGTTCGGAGACATCGGGCGGGTACTCGGCGAAGTACGTTGAGGCCGCTTCCTCCGTTCGGAAGAACGACGCGGTTTCCAGTCGGGTCGCGGCGTCTTCACTCCCTACGATGTACTCCGCGAAGGCCAGCCGTGTCATCGGGTCGAGTTGAAGCACCCCATCTCCCAAGTACTCGTTGTCCACCGCGTAGATCTCCGGGTCTTGTTCCCCGTCGTCATTGAAGTTGAATCCGGCGACGCTCTCCATCGATTCGATGTTGTTGAGGAAGAGGTTCGCGAAGGAACCGGCGACCTCCGGGTTCAGATGCGTGAAAGACACGTTCTCCCAGGTAACGTCATTCTCTTCGTCCTCGAGGCTGTGTCCGGTCTCGCTGAGTCGCTCTTGCATCTCCGGAGTGGTGATGGTTTCCACGAGTGCGAGGAAAGCTTCGGATCCCTGGTCGACCTTGTCCGGATCGTCACTGTTCTGGAAGTCCTCGATCCAGTCGGTGAGGCCGGCCACAGCGCGACCGTCATCGTTCCAGTCGAACGTGTACAGGTCGGTGAGGATTTGCTCGGAGTCTCGTCCGTTGGGCTCGGAACCATCTGTGAGGAGGGTGTGGTTGGCGTCCTCGTTGGCCGTGGAGAAGTCGAGCAGTCTCGACATGGTGGCCTGTTCCTGCTCGTCCGGACTGTAGGTGACGGTCAGGTCGTTGCGGTTGTGCTCGCTGGGAAGGGCACCGGCCACTTCGCTCACCGCGGCGGTGAACTTGAGGGAGGTCTCCTCACCGAGTTCCATCGGTGTGCCGTTGGGGTGACGTGCTTCGTCGAGTAGGTATGTCAGGCCGGCAGCGTCCTCCAACCACCGCTCGTAGCCGGTGCTCGACCGCCCTGGGCCGCCGATGAAGTAGCCTGACCCCCCGCTGCTGACCCCTTCGGAGAGGTTTCGGACGCTCTCCGGGAGACGGTCGTGCCCGCCACCGGTGGAGGGATGGGACAGAGCCACGATCGACATGCCCAACATCGCGGCGATCTCCTGCTGCTGTGAGGCACTGGGATCACCGCGGAAACCATCGTCATGCAGGTCCAACATGACGTCGTCGGTGCCGTTGAGCACAGCTTCCAGGAAGTCGAGCTCACTCTCGGAGAGTTCCTCGCCGTTCTGCGCCGCGTTGGCCGCCCTTTCGGACAAGGCGAGTGCCGCGTTGTGCAGTTCGTCGTAGTTCCCGCCGTAGTCACCGCTCCTGATGCGCTCGGCGAGGTCCTCCCCCGCCGACTCGTCGTAGGGGTAGTATTCGTGGTCGCCCGTCACGGCGAAGGGAGCCATACCCAGGTGGCCCGCCTCTGTCAGTTTGCGTACGGTCTCGGGTGTCGGTCCGTCGGCGAGCATGTCCGAGCAGGCATCGGCGCGTTGTTCGAACTGCTCGTAGGCCGTCCGAGCCTGACTGTTGTGCGAAGCCTCGATCGCGCTGTAGGCGGTGAAGTCGTCAATGCCGGTGACCGCGGTGTTGAATTCCGTTTCGATTTCGTCGATACGGTCTCGGTACCATTGAACGTCCGAGATCCATTGGTCGATGACCCCATGCGCACAGATGCAGGCCATCATCGCGCTCTGCCAGGCTTCCTGGTTCTCCGTTGCCACGGTGCGAATCGAATCGCTGATGAGGTCGGTGAACTCGGTTGCGGTGGTGTCCACAATGTCGTTGTACTGTACGGTGTCGCCCCGCAGCTTGGTGTAGATACGGTTCAGATCCATGCGGGCGGAGATGAGGCCTGACAAATTCGCGTCATCTTCGGTGTAGCTGAAACCCATGCTCGGTCCCCGGGAGATTCAGTAGAGTTCGACGTTGACGGGGCGGGAGAGGTCGCCTCCACTCGCTGAGAAGTCGCCTCCGGACTCGTGGTCGGTGTGGGAGATCTCCTCGGCGCCCGACTGTGTGTTGCCGGCGATCGTGACACATTGGTCCTCGACGTCCCGGATGCTGTCGGCGTGCTCGCCGGAGTACCCGCTCCAACCGGTGACGCCCGGAACCTTCCCAGCAGCTGTTTTCGCATCGCTAATGGCGTCTTCGAAGTCGACGGAGGTTCCGAGAATGCGCTGGGCGGCGAGTTCGGCCTGAACACCGCCAGAGTGTGCTTCGCCGGTGTTGGCTCCGGTTCCGTTTCCCATATGACCTCATTCTTTTGGGGGATTCCTGCAGGTGCTCAGGGCCTGCGTGCGGAACGGATCCATCAGGCGCTGCCCGAGGCCTTGACGTTCCACAAGGGGCGACCTTGGCACAGTAGCAAATGACGCATAGGTTATTGAAAAGGATCTTGTGCGGACGACAGGCGAAGAAAAGGGGGGCGCCCCGGCCGGGACGCCCCCACTTCCTACCTCGAATTTCTACAGGCCGTCCATCACGGCGGGGATGGCCTCCTCGTAGGAGGTGCGCAGGTCCGTCAGAGCGACCTCGACGACGCCGCCAGGGTGCGTCACCGTGAGGCTGTCACCGCCGACCGTGCCGATCTGGGTGACCGGGACGCCGTGCTCGCCGGCCAGGGCCACGAAGTCCTCCTCCCGGCCGGGCTCGACCGCGACGATCGCGCGGGCGCCCGACTCGCTGAACAGCTCGGTGAAGGCGTCGCCGTCCAGTTCCACGCGCAGGCCCTTGCCGCCGCGCAGCGCCGACTCGGACAGGGCGACGCCCAGACCACCGTCGGACAGGTCGTGAGCGGCCACCGCCAGATCACGTTCGGCCGCGGTGGCCAGGACCTCGCCCAGGGCGGCCTCGGCGGCCAGGTCCACCTTCGGGGGCAGACCGCCCAGGTGCTCGTGGACGACGTCGGCCCAGGCCGAACCGCTGAACTCGGGTCGGGTCTCGCCCAGCAGGAACACCCGGGAGCCCTCGGAGTCGAAGCCGGAGCGCAGGCGGCGGTTCACGTCGTCGATCACGCCGAGCACGCCGATGACCGGGGTCGGGTTGATCGGCACGTCACCGGTCTGGTTGTAGAAGCTGACGTTGCCACCGGTCACCGGGGTGCCCAACTGCTGACAGGCGTCGGCCAGGCCGCGGGTGGTCTCGGCGAACTGCCACATCACGCCGGGGTCCTCGGGCGAACCGAAGTTGAGGCAGTTGGTGACCGCGAGCGGCCGAGCGCCGGTGACGGCGACGTTGCGGTAGGCCTCGGCGTAGGCCAGCCGGGTGCCCGTGTACGGGTCCAGTCGGGTGAACCGGCCGTGGCCGTCGGTGGCCAGGGCCACCCCGCGGTCGGAGTCGTCGGAGATCCGGATCATCCCGGAGTCGTGCGGGGCCGACACCACCGTGTCGCCGCGCACGTAGCTGTCGTACTGCCGGGTGATCCACGTGGGGTCGCCCACGCCGGGGGAGCCCAACACCCGAAGGAGCTGTTCGCGCAGCTCCGCGTCGCCCTGTGGCCGCGGCAGCTTCGCGGCGTCGTCGGCCTGCAGCGCGTCCTGGGACTCCGGACGCGCGTACGGGCGCTGGTAGACGGGACCCTCGTCGGAGGCGGTCCTCGGCGGCATGTCCACGATGGTCTCGCCGTGCCAGGTCATGACCAGTCGGCCGCCGCGTTCGGCCTCCTCGGGGGTCACGTCGGTGACCTCGCCGATCTCGTTGGCGAGGACGCCCCACTTGTCACAGATCGCGAGGAAGTCGGCCATCTTCGCCGGCTCGACGATCGCCATCATGCGTTCCTGCGACTCACTCATGAGGATCTCCTCGGGGGTGAGCCGGTGGTCGCGCAGCGGGACCTTGTCGAGCCGGACGTTCATGCCACCGGTGCCACCCGCCGCCAGTTCGGTGGTGGCGCAGGAGATCCCGGCCGCGCCGAGGTCCTGGATGCCGACCACCATGTCCTTGGCGTACAGCTCCAGGCTGCACTCGATCAGCAGCTTCTCCATGAACGGGTCGCCGACCTGGACGCTGGGCCGCTTGGTGTGCGACTCCTCGTCGAAGTTGGCGCTGGCCAGCACGGAGGCGCCGCCGATGCCGTCCGGGCCGGTGCTGGAACCGAACAGCACCACCTTGTTGCCCGGGCCGGGGGCCTGCGCCAGCTTGATGTCCTCGTGCCGCATCACACCCACGCACAGGGCGTTGACCAGCGGGTTTCCGAGGTATCCGGGATCGAAGCCGATCTCACCGCCGATGTTGGGCAGCCCGAGGCAGTTGCCGTAGAAGGAGATGCCGGAGACCACCCCGGGAAGCACCCGCTTGGTGTCGTCCGCCTCCAGCGGCCCGAAACGCAGAGCGTCCATCACGGCGACGGGGCGTGCGCCCATGGTGAGGATGTCGCGGACGATGCCGCCGACGCCGGTGGCCGCGCCCTGGTGGGGTTCGACGAAGGAGGGGCTGTTGTGCGATTCGATCTTGAAGGTGACGGCTCGTCCGTCACCGACGTCCACCACGCCCGCGTTCTCGCCCATGCCCACGAGCAGGGCGTCGTTCTCGGGGGCCTTCTCCCCGAACTGACTCAGGTGCACCTTGGAGGACTTGTAGGAGCAGTGTTCGCTCCACATCACCGAGTAGATCGCCAGTTCGGAGGCGGTGGGGCGGCGCCCCAGGATCTCGCGGACCCGCTCGTATTCGTCCTTGGCCATGCCCAGTTCGGCGTACGGCTGAGGGGTGTCCGGGGTTTCGTTCGCCGCGATGACGGTGTCGAGGCCGGGTACTTCAGACATGCGGTTGTTCCGTTCGGGTGTCGCGGAGTTGCGCGGGTGGTTCAGGCCGAGCCTTGGCAGTGTCCGCCGCCCGGCACCGGATCAGTAGGCGGGCATGCCCGCGTTGCCCAGCATGATGACCGGGACGGAGTCACCCGGCGAGGAGGAGTCGGCCACCAGGACCTCGCCGTCGGTGAGGACGGAGTCGGTGAGCTCGACGTCGTCGGGGGAGTCGGCCTCGGGCGGCAGCTCCTGCTCCCAACCGTTGGCGAGCAGGTGCTCGTACACCGTCCCGACGGCCTCGTCGGTGTCCATGTCGAGCGCCTCGCCCTCCTCACCGGCGACGAGGATCAGCCGGAAGCAGATGCTCCCGTTGCAGTGGGCCTCGTCCTGGTCCACGTAGGTGAACCCGGAAGGCGGGTTGCCCAGGGCGTCGACTTCGGGCGGGGGCTCCTGCTGCTGCCCGTCCGGCGACCCCTGTTGTCCCTGGCCCTGCCCCTGTTCTCCCCGACCCTGTTGTCCCTGGGCCACGGGGGCGGCGTTGAACGACTGGAACAGGCCGATGGCCCCGGAGATCACCAGGCCGACCACGACCAGCCCCACCAGTACGAACATGGTCTTCCGGGAGCGCAGCAGCGCCATCATCGCGAGGATCGTCCCCCTGTCGGGTGTACGGGGCCGGTGGGCCGGCCCGGGTGGGTCAGACCTGTGCCGGGGTTCCGGACGCCAGGTGGCTCAGGATCGAGGTGAAGAATCCGAGACCCTCGGTGGAGGGGCCGGTGAGGGCCTCCACGGCGTGCTCGGGGTGCGGCATGAGGCCGACGACGTTGCCGTGCTCGTTGGTGACGCCGGCGATGTCGCGGCGCGAACCGTTGGGGTTGGCGTCCACGTAACGGGCGACGACCCGGCCCTCGGCCTCCAGCCGGTCGAGGGTGGCCTCGTCGGCGACGTAGCTGCCCTCACCGCTCTTGAGGACGACAAGGATCTCCTGGCCCTCGTCGTAGGCGTTGGTCCAGGCGGTGCTCGTGTTCTCCATCCGCAGGACCTGGTCGCGGTTGACGAACCGCAGTGAGGAGTTGCGGGTGAGCGCGCCGGGCAGCAGGTGGCTCTCGCACAGGATCTGGAAGCCGTTGCAGATGCCCAGGACCGGGAGGGCGCCCGAACGCGCCGCCGGGACCAGTTCGGACATCAGCGGGGCGAAGCGGGCGATGGCACCGCAGCGCAGGTAGTCGCCGTAGGAGAAGCCGCCGGGCAGGACGACGGCGTCGACGCCTTTGAGGTCGGCGTCGGCGTGCCACAGCGGGACGGGTTCGGCGCCGGCCAGGGACACGGCGCGAGCGGCGTCCTTGTCGTCAAGGGAGCCGGGGAAGGTGACGACGCCCACACGGGCTGTCATGAGCACACTCCGAGATCGTGGTTCGACGGGGAGAAGTTCGGTGCCCGACCCCGCCACGAGGACGGTGGGTCCGCTACCTCCGCAGCGTACCCGCTCACCTGTGCTCGGGTACGACGGTCACCCCGTCAGGGGAGGTCCGACCTGTGCGATCCTCTGAAGGAAACCCCGCCTGGAGGGGTCATGGGTGTGCGACCGGACAGTTCTCGTGGTGTGCGTCACGGTGCCCCGTCGTCGGATGAGAACTCACTAGAGCAGCACGAAGTGGGCGTGCGGATTGTCCCCGGTGGACGCCTCCTCGCAGGCCGGTTCGCACGACGTGGCCCGTTTGCGCAGGATGACGGTGGTGCGGGGCTCTGCGCTGAAGTCGACCTCGTCCATGAGGTACCGCATCAACAAGATGCCCCTGCCCGATTCCGATTCCAGACCCGGGAGGGGCGCGTGCGGTGAGGTGAACCTGTCGGCGAGCGCCGTCATGTCCGGTGCCCTGCCGCTATGGGAGATCCGCATCTCACACCAGCCGGGGGCGAACTCGGTCTCCACTTCGTAGCCGTCGTTCGGTCCGCCGTGCTCGATGGCGTTGGCGCAGGCCTCCGAGACGGAGATCAGGATGTCGTCGATGCACCCTTGGCACAGTCCCGATCTGCAAAGAAGTGCGCCGAGCATGTCGCGGACTATGGCGACCGTGTACGGCCTTCGTGGGAGGGAGATCGAGAATACGGTGTCCATCCGTGAACCCCTCGTGCTCCGTGTCGGTTGGCTGCCCGGCGATAGGAACCCTTCCCGAGGTCGCTCCGGGTAAAACGAACAGCCGCACCCTCAGGGAGCACGGCTGAACAAGTCGGACACTTCCGGCGCACGGGTCCGTGGGGTGCGGGGCCGATCAGGCGGGACGGACCTCGAAGTCCTCGATGACGGTGTTGGCGAGCAGGGTCTCGGCCAGGCGACGGACATCGGCGAGCTTGGCCTCGTCCACCTCGCCCTCGACCTCCACCTCGAAGCGCTTGCCCTGGCGGACCTGGTCGATCCCCTCGAAGCCGAGGCGGGAGCAGGCCCCGGCGATCGCCTGACCCTGGGGGTCCAGGATCTCGGGCTTGAGCATGACGTCAACCACGACGCGGGCCACAGGTCCTCCACAGGAATAAGGGGTATGCCATCGGTCCACCGTGCGAAGGGCGCGGGACGCGCCTGGTGGCGACGCCAGCGTATGACACCCGGTGGTGAACACCGACCCTCGGCCAGGCGCCACGCTGGGTGTTTACCGCATGCTTACCGGCACAGGCTACGGATTGGGTACGTTCGTGACCCGTATCACGTGGATTGATGTCATCATTGGGAAGGTGATGCTGCGTCTAACAGAGTGGAAGTGATCATTCCGGTCGTCCCGAGGGGGAATCTTGACGACTCTCGAAAAAGACCACGTCTCCACGAACGGTGAGACCCAGGCCGAGGAAGAGACTCTCGACTTCGCCACCGCGGTGACACCGTTCGCAGACCAGCTCTACCCGACGGCCCTGCGCATGACGCGCAATCCGGCCGACGCCGAAGACCTCGTTCAGGAAACGTTCGCCAAGGCCTTCGCCAATTTCCACCAGTTCCGGGTCGGTACCAACCTGAGGGCCTGGCTTTACCGGATCCTGACCAACACCTTCATCAACAGCTACCGAAAGAAGCAGCGGGAGCCCCGCCAGGAGACCACCGACGAGATCAAGGACTGGCAGCTCGCCGCCGCCGAGACGCACACCTCGTCGGGCATGCGGTCGGCCGAGACCGAGGTCCTCGACCGTCTCCCGGACTCCGACATCAAGCAGGCGCTGGCCCGACTCCCTGAGGAGTTCCAGGAGGTCATCTACCTCGTGGACATCGAGGGCTACGCCTACAAGGAGGTCGCCGCGCGCATGGGCACGCCCCTGGGCACGGTGATGTCACGACTGCACCGCGCGCGCCGTCAGCTGCGCGAGATGCTCGCCGACTACGGCCGTGAGCGCGGCATGAAGGTGCCCGCGCCCAAGGCGCGTGCGGCCACCGAATAACGGTGATGGGAAGGCCCCTGAACGGGGCCGTGTACGGCCCGAAATCCCTGCGGGCCGAGTGTCCCCGCCCCGTGTCGGCGGTGGTGTGGGGACGATGGAGTTCCCTCAGGCCGGGTGGTCTCTTATCCACCTGGAGTAACTCGACGTAACGCGAAGTAAGACGCCCGAAGAAGTGGCGCAGGTCGCGTCATCGCTCTTCCCGAAATCCGGGGAACAAGTGTTTTCGCGCACTCGTGAACCCGCGTTCCGGGTGAATCCGCCGACGTTTCCCACCGAGTTCTCACAGAAATGACACCGATGGTGACTCGCGGTCGGCATCGGTTTCGAACCCCTGCCCGAAACCCCGGAGAACGGCGTTGCCCGAACCCCCGGCCGGGTTCGGGACGCCCATACGACCCAGGTTTCAGCCCCTGCTCTCCACCTCGGTGACCGGTTCCGGCTGCGGTGCGGCGGGTGTGAGCGGCGGGCCGGTCCGGCGTGACCGCGTCCACACCACGGTGGTGATCACGGCGAGCAGCACACAGGGCACGAGCATGATCGGTGATCCGCTTCCCACCGACCGGTCCATGCCCTCGGTGAAGTCGGTGTGCGTGACGAGGGTGAGGAGGAAGGCGATCGTGTTGTTGACCGCGTGGACGACCACCGCGAGCTCCAACCCACCGGTGCGCCAGGTGATCAGGGCGAGGGTGGCACCGAACGTGAAGTAGTAGAGGTTCAGCCACGGGTCGAACGCGAAGTGCGCCACCATGAACAGCAGGCTGGAGACGACCACGCCGAGCAGCAGCGCCGTACGTGGGCCGCGCCCCCAACTCGCGGCGACCCGGAAGGCCAGTCCACGGAAGCCGTACTCCTCACCGGCCGACTGCAGCGGCGTCACCAGGATGACGAGGCCGAGCATGACGACGAGGTCGACGCTCGTCCACGAGGTCGTCGGGTAGGGCGTGAACACGGAGAAGGCGGTCAGGTAGACCGTCCAGATCGGCAGGATCACCAGCAGGGAACGGCCGAACACCTCGGGGCGGAACCGCGACAGGATCGAGTGCAGCGACGCGCCCCTCACCCCGTAGAGCCAGCGCTGGATCAGCATGCTCCACGGCAGGAGAACGGCCAGCCCGAGCATGCTCGTGGCGTGGGTCGCGGGGGTGAAGTCGGTGCCGCCGGTCAGGATGCTGTCGCGGCCGAGCGCCATGTCGATGGCCACGCCGAGGAACACGAACCCGAAGGCGAAGGCGAGCAGGCCGCCCATGAGCAGCGTGAGCGCGGCGACGCCCCGCCAGATCCCGCGCTTGTCGCGGGCCAGGACCCGGTGGTAGGGGACGCCCGACGGGACCGGCCGCGGACCGCGCCGCCGCTTGGTCGGTGCAGGCGGGGCGGGTGGTGTGGACGCTCCCCCGGCGGTGGGAACGTCCGTGTGCGGGGAAGGTGTGCGGGGTGCCGGTGGGGTGGAGCCGGGCTGTTCGTCGTCGCGGTTCATGTCTTGAACCTAAGTCCGCGGGGTGCTCACTCGGCAGTCCCCGGAATCACCGGTTCCGACTGCGATTCGCGGGGGCCGGCACATGACGGATGTCATGCGCCGGCCGGTGTGATGGGACGCGTCACAGGGGCTGCTGGAGCTGCTGGAGCTGGATGAGGTTGCCGCAGGTGTCGTCCAGGACAGCGGTGGTGACCGGGCCCATCTCCAGGGGTTCCTGGGTGAAGCGCACGCCCAGTCTCCGCAGACGTTCGTACTCGGCACGGACGTCGTCGACCGAGAAGGCGGTGGCCGGGATGCCGTCCTGGACCAGGGCCTCCTTGTAGGGGCCCACGGCGGGGTGTCCGGAGGGTTCGAGCACGAGTTCGGTGCCCTCGGGGTCCTCGGGAGAGACCACGGTGAGCCACCGGTGCTCGTCCACGGGTTCGCCCAGTGGGACGTCGTGCTTCTTCACGAAGCCGAGCACGTTCGTGTAGAAGTCCAGGGCCTTGACCTGACTGTCGACGAAGACGCTGTTCAAGTGAATCCTCATGGTGTGCCGTCCTTCGTGTCGGGTCGGATCCACCGCTCGGTGATGTGTCGCAGCGGCTCCGGGTCGATGTCGTGGAACTTGTAACGCCCCTCCCGGCGACTCCTGACGAGCCCGGCGCCCTCCAGGACCGCCAGGTGCTGGGAGACGGCCTGCCGGGACATGCCGAGCCCGTGCTTCACGAGCAGTCGTCCGCAGAGTTCGAACAGGGTCTGCCCGGACCGTTCGGTGAGCTCGTCGAGGATCGTCCGCCGGGTGGGGTCGGCCAGGGCCTTGAAGACGTCGTCGGCCATGCGG
>NZ_DYZD01000223.1 GCF_020741345.1 Nocardiopsis listeri | reverse complement strand
GTTCTCAGGCTCACCTCGGAGACCAAGAGCGAGGTCGTCACGCGGATGTCGGCGACCCACTTCCTCCAGCAGTTGGCCGAGGTGGACGGCTACGGAGACGTCTTCGGTTACCTGATGCGCTCGCTCCGGTCGGGTGGGCAGGTCGCGTCGGCCCTGTTCGAGCGCATGGTCCAGGACGTCGAGGCCTACCTGGCCGAGGGCGAGCGCGCGGGCACGATCAAGCCCAGCCGCGATCCGGCGGCCCGGGCGCGCTACGTCGTCTCCCTGTCGCTGGGTTCCCTGATGCTGCACACGACCATGCGACCCCAGGACGCCGACCGGGACCCTTCCACCGTTCTGCGCGAGTGGGTCGACGCCTACATGCTCCCGGCACTGGAGCTGTACACCGAAGGGCTGTTGCTGGACAGCACCTTCCTGGAGGCCTTCGTCGCCCACCGCGACGATCCCCCCGCCACCGACCACTGAGCACCGAACCGAATCGGAGCAGCCCATGTCACCACAGAACGCCATCGAAGTCGGCGGCCTCGACAAATCCTTCGGCCGATTCAAGGCCCTCGACGAGTTGGACCTGACCGTCCGCACCGGAGAGGTCGCCGGATTCCTGGGACCGAACGGGTCCGGCAAGTCCACCACCATCCGGGTCCTGCTCGGGCTGCTGCGCGCCGATTCCGGCAGCGTGCGCCTGCTCGGCGGCGACCCGTGGAAGGAGGCCGTCCACCTGCACCGACGGCTGGCCTACGTCCCCGGTGACGTGTCGCTGTGGCCCAACCTCACCGGAGGCCAGGCCATCGACCTTCTGGGACGGCTGCGCGGCGGGCTCGACGCCCGGCGCAAACGGGAGTTCCTGGAACGCTTCGAACTGGACCCGACGAAGAAGGCGCGCACCTACTCCAAGGGAAACCGGCAGAAGGTGGCACTGGTGGCGGCGCTGGCGTCCACGTCGGAGCTGCTGATCCTGGACGAGCCCACGTCGGGCCTGGACCCGCTCATGGAGGCGGTGTTCACCGAGTGCGTGCGGGAGGTCAAGGAGGCCGGTCGAACGGTCCTGCTGTCCAGCCACATCCTCTCCGAGGTGGAGAAGCTCTGCGACACGGTCACCATCATTCGCGGCGGCCGCACCGTGGAATCGGGGACCCTCTCCGAGCTGCGCCACCTGACCCGTTCGACGGTGCGGGCCGAGGTGGAGGGCGACGCGACCACGCTCAAGGACCTGACCGGCGTGCACGACCTGACCATCGACGGCGCCACGGTGTCCTTCGCCGTGGAACACGACCACATGGGCGCGGTGCTCCACGAACTCACGGCGCTGGGCGTGAGTTCCCTGGTGAGCAACCCGCCCTCCCTGGAGGAGTTGTTCCTGCGTCACTACGGCACCGGCGGCGAGGGGCAGCGGTCATGAGCGCGTTCACCGGGACCGGCACGCTGATCCGGTTCGCCCTGCTCCGTGACCGACTACGTATGTCGATCTGGGTCGTGGCCCTGGCCGGGCTGACAGCCGCCAGTGTCCCGGCCCTCGACGAGATCTTCTCCGACCATGCCGAACGTCAGGCGCGGGCCGCGCTGATGGACTCGCCCACCGGGATCGTGTTCGGCGGTCCCGGGTACGGCCTCGCCGACTACACGCTCGGCCCGATGCTGGTCAACGAACTGACCATGAGTCTGCTCATCGCGCTGGCGGTGATGAGCGTGTTGCACATGGTCCGGCACACCCGGGCCGAGGAGAGCGGGCGCGCCGAACTGCTGCGCGCCGGGGTGTTGGGGGCGAGCGCGCAGACCGCGGCGGCCCTGATCACCCTGGCCCTGGCCAACCTGCTCATCGGCGGGCTGATCACGGCCGCCATGGTGGCCTTCGAACTGCCCGTGGCGGACTCGATCGCCTACGGTCTGGGATCGGCGCTGGCCGGGATCTCGTTCGGGGCGATCGCGGCGGTGTGCGCCCAGGTGTCCGAACACGGCCGCTCCGCCTCGGGGCTCGCCTTCCTGGTCATCGGTGTGCTCTTCCTGTTCCGTGCGGTGGGCGACATGGCGGAGAAGGGCGGCAGTGCCCTGTCCTGGCTGTCACCGTTCGCGTGGGTACAGCAGACCCGGCCCTTCGACGAACTGCGCTGGGAGCCGCTGGCGCTGTACGGGGCCTTCGTCCTGGTGCTGTTCGTGGTGACCTACGCACTGGCCCGCCGCCGTGACGTGGGCGCCGGGTTGATCGCGGTCCGCCCCGGGCCGCCCGGCGCCGGAAGGCTGCTGCGCGGGGTGTTCACACTGCACTTGAACCAACAGCGCGGGGCGATCGTCGCCTGGGCGGCGGCGGTGCTCGCCTTCGGGTACGCCTTCGGAAGCCTGGTGACCGAGGTCGAGGGCATGCTGGACTCCGCGCCCGACCTGGCGGCCGTCCTGGGCGGCGACACCGACGACCTGGTCGACGGGTTCCTCGGGATGATCACCGTCTACGTGATCATGGCGGCCGCCGCGTACGGAGTGCTGTCGGTCTCGCGCGCCCGGGTGGAGGAGAACGCCGGGCGCGCGGAGCTGCTGCTGTCCACCGCGGTGGGGCGGATGCACTGGTTCGGTGCCGCTCTGGTCGTCGCGCTCGTGTCCACGGTGCTGATCACTCTGGCCGGCGGGCTGGGGCTGGGCCTGGGCGCGGCGGTGGCGTTGGAGGACGCCGAGTGGACGTGGCGGATGGTGGAGTCGATGCTCGCCCAACTGCCCGCCGCGCTGGTGTTCGGAGCGTTGGCGGCCCTGCTGCTGGGAGCCGCTCCACGGCTGCTGCCGCTGGTCTGGCTGTGGTTCGGGTACAGCCTGGTGACCACGATGATGGGCGGACTGTTCGAGTTCCCGGAGGAGGCCATGAACCTGAGCGCGTTCGAGATTTTGGCCAGGCCACCGATGGAGGGGTTCGAGACCGCGCCGTACCTGCTCTACCTGAGCACGGTGCTGGTGGCCGGGGTGGTGTCCTTGGCCGGGTTCCGAGAGCGCGACCTGGCCACCGCCTGACGGGCACCGACGCCTGGACCGCTTCCGGGGTTCACTCCCCGGGGGCGGTCCACTCGCGCGCGGCGTCGCGCAGCCGGGTCAGCCGTTCCCAGTGCTGGGCGACGGTGTCCCGCCCCATGGGGGTGAGACCGATGGTGGTGCGGGGGCGGCCACCGGTGCTCTTGGTGACGGTGACGATGCCGCCCCTCTCCAGCTTGGACAGGTGGCTGGAGAGGTTGCCCTTGGACAGTCCGGTGATGCGCTGGAGGAAGAGGAAGTCCGCGTGCTCACAGGACAACAACGCGCTGGTGATCGCCAGGCGCGAGGGTTCGTGCACCAGACGGTCGATCTCCGCCATGTCCTCGAAGGGCGTGCCCATGGTCAGTCCGTCCCGTTCTCGCTCACCGGGGTGAGGGTCCGCACCAGCGTACGGTGATCCAGTAGCCCGTTCACCACGAAGACGAGCCCGGCCACCAACGGAACCATCACCGGGTACTCCCACTCGACCGGGTGGACCCCCGAAGGTGTGATCGCCCCCAGCGGGAGCAGACTGAACGCCGGCACGAGTCCGGCTCCGGCCAGGTAGTGCCACCGGGCGCGCGGGTCGGAACAGCCGACCGCGGCCAGGCAGACGCCGAAGAAGACGCCAAAGGCCCACCCGCCCTGGAGACCGAGCACGTTGGCCACGCTCATCAGGACGACGTACCCGAAGAGCAGCAGCACGACCCACAAGACGCGCTTCGTGGTCCAGCGGGGGCGCACCTTCCCGAACCGACGCCGGTAGTAGCGCTGGGCGGCCATGAACAGGCCGGCGAGCAGGAGCATCCCGACCGGGACCAGGACCAAGGACAGACCGGCCCCCGAGAGCGGGGCGAAGGCCACCCAGATCATGAACAGGCCCAGCAGGGCCGTGTACAGCCCTTGGTGACCGCTGAAGTCAGCGGTGACCGCCCGGATCCTCTCCAGGCGGTCGATGTCGTACGGGGTGTGCGTTCGAACCCCCGGTTTGTACCGCAAACCTTTCTTCGACCGTACGCGGAGAAGGTTCGGTTTGCAACGCAAACCTCAGGGATGTTCCGCCGGGCAACGGGTATCCCGCACGACGAGGACCCCGCACTTCCCCGGAAGGAACCGCCGTGACCGGCACCGACGCCCGTTCCCCCACGACCCGCAGGAGACGCCTCTTGATCGTGTTCGCGGTGGTGGCCCTGGTACTCGTGGTCCTGGTGGGGCTCATGTGGGTGATGCAGCGTTCGGTGATCTACGTGCCCCTCACCGGCGACCCTCCGGCCGCTTCGGAGGTGATCGAGGGCGCCGAGGACGTACGCCTCCACACCGAGGACGGTCTCGAACTCGGCGGCTGGTTCGTTCCGCCCCGGGGTGAGGACCGCGAGGCGGCCGTACTGGTGACCAACGGCAACGCGGGCGACCGCGAGAGCCGGGCGCCCCTGGCCCGGGCGCTGGCGGCGGAAGGGTTCTCGGTGCTGCTGTTCGACTACCGCGGCTACGGCGACAACGAGGGTTCCCCCTCCGAAGAGGGGCTGGTCGCCGACGCCCGGGCCGCCGCCGACCACCTGGCCGAACGGGGGTTCGAGGCCGACCGCACGCTCTACTTCGGCGAGAGCCTGGGCGCGGCCGTGGCCACCGGCCTGGCCGTCGAACGTCCGCCCGCGGCGCTGTTCCTACGCTCCCCGTTCAGCTCCCTGGCCGACATGGGCGACCACCACTATCCGTTCCTGCCGGTGCGGCTGATGCTGTGGGATCGCTACCCGGTGACCGAACAGGTGGCGAGGGTGGAGGTCCCCACCAGCGTGGTGATCGGTGACGTCGACGCGATCGTCCCGGCCGAACAGAGCCATGCGGTCGCGGAGGCGAGCGCGCACCTGTTCGAGGAGGAGGTCCTGTCCGGGGCCGGCCACAACGACGCCGAGTTGATCCACGGCCCCGAGGTCATCGAGACGTTCGTCCGCCTGGCCGACCACGTCCTCTGACCGGTTTCACCACCGACGGCTCAGCCCGGAAGGTGGCTCAGGGCCCAGGCGGGGGCCAGGACCAGGATGAGGAAGCGGGCCAGGCGGGTGACGAAGGTGAGCACGCAGAACAGGACCAGGTTCATCCGCACCACACCGGCGAGGACCGAGACCACCATGAACGGCGGGATGCTCGCGAAGGAACTCAGGGCCAGCAACCCGGCCCCCCAGATCGGGCGGGCCTCGGCCTTGGCCCGCCAGTCGGCCATCCGAGTGGCCCACTTGCCCGGGGTGGCGGCCCTGCGCTTGAGCCAGGGGGCGGTGATCGTCCCCTTGCCCACGTAGTAGTAGGGGATCTTGCCGAGGGTCTGCCCCACCGCGGCGGCCACCGCCATCGCGACGAGGGCGCCGTCGTCCAGGGTGGCGACGGCGCCCAGCAGGTACACCTCGATGTTGAGGATCGGAACCAGCCCGCCCGCCGTGGCGACCACGAAGGCCAGGAGGGTCTCGATCACGTCGGCGCTACTTCTCGGCGGCGGCGAGCTGCCCGCAGGCCCCGTCGATCTCCTGGCCGCGGGTGTCGCGGACGGTGACGGAGACGCCGTGCGACTGCAGGCGACGCACGAACTCGCGCTCGTCCTCGGGACGCGATGCGGTCCACTTGGAACCCGGGGTGGGGTTGAGCGGGATGAGGTTGACGTGCACCAGGTGCCCCTTGAGGAGCTTGCCGAGCAGGTCGGCCCGCCAGGCCTGGTCGTTGATGTCCTTGATCAGGGCGTACTCGATGGACACGCGTCGGCCGGTGGTGCCGGCGTAGCGCCAGGCGGCGTCGAGGACCTCGCGGACCTTCCACCGGGTGTTGATCGGCACGAGTTCGTCGCGCAGCTCGTCGTCGGGGGCGTGCAGGGAGATCGCGAGGCGGACCTGCATCTTCTCGTCGATGAGCTTGTTGATCGCGGGGACCAGTCCGACGGTGGAGACGGTGACGCCTCGCTGGGAGATGCCCATGCCGTTGGGGACCGGGTCGGTGATCTGGCGGACGGTCTGCAGCACCCGCTTGTAGTTGGCCATGGGCTCGCCCATGCCCATGAACACGATGTTGCTGATCCGGCCCGGACCACCGGCGACCTCGCCGTCGGCCAGGTCACGGGCACTGGCGATCACCTGGTCGACGATCTCTCCGGTGGACAGGTTGCGGGTCAGGCCCGCCTGTCCGGTGGCGCAGAACGGGCAGTTCATGCCGCAACCGGCCTGGGAGGAGATGCACAGGGTGACGCGGTCGGGGTAGCGCATGAGCACCGACTCGAACATCACCCCGTCGAAGGCCTTCCACAGGGTCTTGCGGGTCATCCCGTTGTCGCAGGTGATGTGCCGGACCGGGGTGAGAAGGGTCGGCAGCAGTGCCTCGCCGAGCTTCTCCCGGGAGGCCTCCGGCAGGTCGGTCATCTTGGCCGTGTCCGATTCCAGGGCGCCGTAGTAGTGCTTGGCGATCTGTTTGGCGCGGAACGGCTTCTCCCCCAGCTCACGGACGACGTCCTGGCGCTCCTCCAGGGACAGGTCGGCCAGGTGCCGGGGCGGCTTGGCGCGGCGGGGTGCGACGAAAGTGAGCTCGGCGGGCATAAGTATCCGTAACGAGTGGAGTCGGTGGACTGCGCCCGGCGCGGAAGGGGTGTGGCGCCGCGGGTCGTTATACGACTTATACGCGGCTGCGGCATTGCTCCGCCTGTCAGGGCACTACCGTCGAGTCTACGCGCAGTGTGGACAGCCCGGACGGGTGCACGCCCCTTCGGTGACCACGACAACACGACCACCCCCTGGGTCGACACACACGTGGGAGAGCCGGTGACCGAGATCGACGTCCTGCTCGACGAGATCAGCCCGTACCAGAGCCGCCGCGTCGTCGTCGAATGCGATTCCCACACCACCGCCGCCTACCTGTTGGACGCCCGTGAGCGCATCCGCGTCCCGGTGTGGCTGGCCAACCACGAGAGCGCGCCGACCGAGGTGCAGCCCGGCGACCTGTACCAGGGGCGGGCCCCGCTGATGCCGGAGGCCTACACCAAGCACCCCCAGGGCCGCCCCCGGTTCGACCCGGACTCCCTGCGCGCGGTCTGGTTCGAGGAGGGCGACGGGGTGGCCCTGCTCGACGAGGAGGGCCTGCTGGCGGTCATCCCCGGTTGGGCGGACGCCGACAGCGGGCTGCCCGGGTACGCGCGTGAGGCGATCGGCCGCAGCGCGTACGCGTGGGAACTGGACTCGGTCAAGCGCCGGCTGTGGCCGCGGGTCGTGCACGCCGAGGCCTACTGGGACTGGCGTCGGGCCTCGGGCGCCTGGCGGAGCGTACAGCGTACGGTGCTCAGTCACCTGAACCGTCGGGTGGGCGAGGCCGGCCACTACTGGGACGTCTCCGACGGGCACCCGCCGTTGTTGCGCCTGTCGGAGCGACCGCCGACGAAGGAACGGCCGTTCACGGTCCTGTCGACGGTCGGCATGTGCGGGCAGCGGATGCCGACCCTGGACCGGTACATGGCCGACACCTCCCACCACGCCCGGGTGGAGTTGGCGCTGGCCACGACGTTGCCCGCGCACCACGCGGCGCGCATCTTCCGGTGGATCGGGGCGTTCCCCTGGAGGGCGGTCACCTGGTTCGGTACCGGCCACACGGTCAAGTGGCTGGACAACCCCGAGGACAAGGCGATGCGCCGGGGCGCGGGCGCCGTGCTGCTGTTGGAGGACCCGGCCCCCTTGGTCACCGACCCCGACCACCTGCCGCCGGACACCTCGGGGCTGACCTTCCAGGGAGACCCGGTGAAGTGGCTGTGGATCGTGCCGATCACCCGTCCCGAGCACCTGTTCGCCAAGGAACACGACAGCGCCACCCTGGTGGAGAAGCTCGCGGCCGAGGGTCGCAGCTGGGTCCTGGACTGAGGGCCCCGCCCACACGCGCGAAAACCGGTTGACCGCCCCTCCCTGTTCCACGAACATTCCCCGGTCGGGGCGATTCGAGGCGGGAACGGGTGCGAGGCATGGACCAGGCTCGGAACACCGGCCCGGGGCCGCGAACGGGGATCACCGCCCCGCTGCGGCACCCGAACTTCCGCGCGCTGGCGCTGGGCCGTGTCCTGATGATGTTCGGCAACGGCATGGCGAACGTGGCGTTGGCCTTCGCCGTGCTGGACGTGACCGGATCCCTCTCCCAGGTGGGTCTGGTGGTGGGCGCCCGGTCGGTGGCGAACGTGTCCCTACTGCTTTTGGGCGGGGTCATCGCCGACCGGCTGCCACGCTCCCTGGTGCTACGAGGGGCCTGTGTTCTCGCGGCGCTCTCCCAGGGGCTCCTGGCGACGACCCTGCTCACCGGGTCCGCCACCTTGCCGCTGATGATCGTGTTGAGCCTGGTGAACGGGGCCGCGGCCGCCGCCAACCTGCCCGCGGCCGCGGCGATCACCCCGCAGACCGTGCCGCACACGCTGCTGCGTCAGGCCAACGCGTTGGTCGGGATCGCCAAACAGCTGGGCATGTTCGCGGGGATGTCGATGGGCGGCGTCGCCGTGGGTCTGTTGGGTCCGGGGTGGGCCATCGCCGTGGACGCCGTGATGTTCGCCGCGGCCGGGGCCGCCTTCCTGTTCCTGCGGGTGTCGTCGGTGGTTCCGGCGGAGCGCGGCAACGTGCTCCGCGACCTGGTGGAGGGCTGGGGCGAGTTCGTGGCCCGGCCGTGGGTGTGGATCATCGTGCTGCAGTTCATGGTGGTCAACGCCGGTTGGTCGGCGACCACCGCGGTACTGGGCCCGGGGATCGCCGACGAGACCTTCGGGCGGACCACGTGGGGGCTGGTGATGGCGGCCAACAGCGTGGGGCTGCTGGTGGGCGGCGTCCTGGCCGCGCGTTGGCAGCCGCGAAGGGCGCTGTTCTACGGCACCGCCCTGGTCACCGTGCAGACCCTGCCGTTCTTCGTGCTGGCCGACCCGTCACCGATGGTGCCGTTGTTGTTCGCGGCGATGTTCGTGGGCGGGGTCGCGGTCGAGCAGTTCAGCGTGGCCTGGGAGGTGTCGGTACAGGAGAACATCCCGGCGGATCGGCTCTCCCGGGTGTACTCCTACGACGCGTTGGGATCGTTCGTGGCCATGCCCGTGGGGCAGGTCGCCATCGGGCCGCTCGCCGAGTCGATCGGCGCGGACCGGTCCTTGCTGATCGTCGCCGGGCTGACGATCATGGCGACGTCGGCGGCCGTCGCCGCGCCGAGCGTGCGTTCATTGCGTCGCCGGTGACCGGCGAGGCAGGGCGGAGCCGGTACGTCGGTCGCGGACCTGTCGGAACGCGTGGTAGAGCCGGACCATGTCCTCATCACTGAAGCGTTCGACGAAACGGAGCAGGGTGGCGCCGGGGTCGGGGCCGGTGCGCAGGACCTCGCCCATGACGCGCGCCGTGTACTCGGCGTGGGTCTCCCTGGGCCGGTAGGTCCAGGCCCGCCCGGCCTTCTCACGCTCCAACAGCCCCTTCTGGTGCAGGATGTTGGCGACGGTCATGACGGTCGTGTAGGCGAGGTCACGGTCGTAGACCATGCTCGCCCGGATGTCGCGGACCGCCAGCGGCCCCTCCGCGCGCCACAGGGCGGACATGATCGCCGCCTCCAGTTCCCCCAGGCCCCTCATGGGTCCCCCCTCGCCCCCGATGTTCCCGCCGTACGTAGGCGCATCGTAGGCAGGGCGATGGCGACACCGAGGAGGAATCGTGGAGAGCACGTAGATCCGTGCGTCCACGACCCCCGGCGCCTGCGTTTCACGGCCCGGAGCGCGACTCCCACCGTCGGCTCGGGAGTGCCCCCGGACAAGCCCATGGAAACGTGTGTCGCGTCACATTCTCATCGACCGAAGGCGGCCATGACGCCGTGAACCGAAAACCCCCACGGACAAGGACAAACGGGACACGATAGTCACACAAGGCAAGGCCGCGACCACGGAAAACCAGGGTTCGTGTGAAAGATTGTTAGCTATCTCCCAGTTTCAACAACCACAGTGTTCCCGTCCGGGAGGTCGGTACAAGTAGCCTTGTACGCGACGAGTGCCGGCCTGGTCAGACACTCCCCGCAGGGGGAGCGACTTCATGCTTCTTTGAGCCCGCCTAGCCGGCAGCCACCCGTCTTTCCTGAACATTCACAAGCGAGCAGCGGAAGTGGGCGATCTCCGCCGTGTCGTCTGAGGCGTCTCAACCCCTGACAGATTTCGGCCCGAACGAGTGGCTGGTCGAGGAGCTTTACCAGAAGTACCTCACCGACCCGAATTCGGTTGACAAGGCTTGGTGGAACTTCTTCGCGGACTACAAGCCCGCGGACACGGGCGGCGGGAAGGGTGGGGCCACTGCGACCGCTAAGACGCAGACCGAGAAGGCCCCCGCAGCCCCCGCACCGAAGAAGAAGCCCACTCCGGCCGCACCCAAGAACACCGACAGCGACGATGGGCTCCAGGTCGCGGAGGAGCGGCTGCGTGGCGCGGCCGCCCGTACCGCGACCAACATGGAATCCAGCCTGACCCTGCCCACCGCGACGAGCGTGCGCGCGGTGCCGGTCAAGCTGCTGTTCGACAACCGCATCGTCATCAACAACCATCTCCGACGCAGCCGCGGTGGGAAGATCTCCTTCACCCACCTCATCGGCTACGCCATGGTCAAGGCGCTCGAGTCGATGCCGGAGATGAACCACTCCTACACGGAGGTCAACGGTAAGCCCGGCGTCGCCAAGCCCGAACACGTGAACTTCGGTCTGGCGATCGACCTCCCCAAGCCCGACGGCTCCCGTCAGCTGGTCGTGCCCTCCATCAAGAAGTCCGACCAGATGGACTTCGCCGAGTTCTGGAGCGGCTACGAGGACCTGGTCCGCAAGGCCCGCAACAACAAGCTGGCCGTGCCGGACTTCCAGGGCACCACGATCAGTCTGACCAACCCGGGCGGTATCGGCACCGTGCACTCCGTGCCGCGTCTGATGCCCGGCCAGGGCACCATCCTCGCGGTCGGTGCCATGGAGTACCCGGCCGAGTTCCAGGGCGCCTCCCAGGACACCCTGAGCGAGCTGGGCATCAGCAAGGTCATGACGATCACGTCGACCTACGACCACCGGATCATCCAGGGCGCCCAGTCGGGCGAGTTCCTGCGCCGGATCCACCAGCTGCTGCTGGGCGAGGACGGTTTCTACGACGAGATCTTCAACGCCCTGCGGATCCCCTACGAGCCGGTCCGCTGGGTCCAGGACATCCACGTCAACCCGGCCACCCAGCTCGACAAGACCACCCGGGTCCAGGAGCTGATCCACGCCTACCGCGTGCGCGGCCACCTCATGGCCGACACCAACCCGCTCACCCACGAGCAGCGCAAGCACCCGGACCTGGACGTGCTGGAGCACGGCCTGACCCTCTGGGACCTGGACCGCGAGTTCCCCACCGGGGGCTTCGGCGGCAAGCAGGTCATGAAGCTTCGCGATGTCCTGGGCGTGCTGCGCGACACCTACTGCCGCACGGTGGGTATCGAGTACATGCACATCCAGAGCCCGGAGGAGCGGGAGTGGATCCAGTCGCACGTCGAGCGCGAGCACGAGAAGCTCGACCGTGACGAGCAGCTGCACATCCTGCACCGGCTCAACAGCGCGGAGGCCTTCGAGACCTTCCTGCAGACCAAGTACGTGGGTCAGAAGCGCTTCTCCCTCGAGGGTGGGGAGTCGCTGATCCCGCTGCTGGACGGTGTGATCTCCAAGGCCGCCAAGGCCGAACTGGACGAGGCCGTCATCGGCATGGCCCACCGTGGTCGCCTGAACGTGCTGGCCAACATCTGTGGCAAGTCCTACGGGCAGATCTTCGGTGAGTTCGAGGGCAACCTCGACCCGCGCAGCGCGCACGGCTCCGGTGACGTCAAGTACCACCTGGGCACCGAGGGGGTCTTCGAGACCCGCGAGGGCGACAAGATCCAGATCTCGCTGGCCGCCAACCCGTCCCACCTGG
>NZ_DYZD01000222.1 GCF_020741345.1 Nocardiopsis listeri | reverse complement strand
GCCGTTAGGCACCTCGACCACTCTTCCCCCTTCCCCGATAGCCGCCCAACCGCCGCCCGCACCGCACGGGTCAAGGCCACCCACCCCAGCGACACAGCAACACACCATCGCCTTGACGCGTGCGGTGCGGGCGGCAACGATCACGCGGCGGGGAAGGAGGAAGAACCCACCCCCACCCCGCCCAACCACCAGCAGGTTCTCTAACCCAGGCGCCCCACCCACAGACCCAATACTTTCGGCGCTGCGTGGAACACGAAGTCCGGGAAACACCGCGGCCCCGGACCCCTCGACGGGGTGACCGGGGCCGATCGTGCTCGGGTCGTTCATGCTCGGATTATTCGTGCCTGGGTCGTTCGTGTCCGGGTCAGATCCGGATGGTCGTGGACCGTACGACGCGGAAGACCGGGTGACGGTCCGCCTCGGCCACGAACGCCTCGACCGGGGCTTCCGGAGGCGCCTCGAAGTACGGGCCCACGATCGCCGAACGCGGGTGCTCCAGGTACTCCTTGAGCGCCGCTCCGGCCTCCTCGGAGTCCACCTCGAGCACGCTCACCAGTTCGATCCAGCCGCCTTGGCGCAGGGTCGCGAACCCGTCCTTGCGGATGTTGTGCACCCAGTTCACCTCGCCGTACGGGGAGACCAGGTACCGGCCGCGCTCACTGTCCAGCACACTCACCGGGGTGGTGCGCAAGAACCCGGACTTGCGGCCCCGGGTGGTGAGCAGGTGCATCTCCGGCGGGCAGACCCCGTACTTGACGAAGTTGCTGACGACCGCGTCCGAGACGCGGCGCAGCTTGGTCGCCTCGAACCGCTTCGTCGGTTCGTTCACCATCTTGGGCAACTCCCTCACTCGGCTGCTCCCCATTGTGGTGGCTGGGAGCACTCGTTGGCACCCGGGATTACGGCGAGATCCGGCACACGCCCCTCACCTGCGACGCGATGCCGCACCGGATTTCCCGGGCCGTCTCGGCCGCTAGCGGAACGCGGAGATTCCCGTGACGGACTGGCCGATGCTCAGCGCGTGGATGTCCTCGGTGCCCTCGTAGGTGGCCACGGTCTCCAGGTTCACCATGTGCCGCATCACCGGGTACTCCAGCGTGATGCCGTTGGCGCCGTGCAGTCCGCGCGCGGTCGCCGCCACCCGCTGGGCCGCGGCCACGTTCGCGAACTTGCCGAAGCTGACGTGGTTGTGGTGGCACTCGCCCTGGTCCTTGAGGCGACCGATGCGCAGGGCGGTCATGCCGGCGTGGTTGACGTCCACGACCATGTCGGCGAGCTTGCGCTGGGTGAGTTGGAAGCCGCCGATGGGCTTGCCGAACTGCTCACGGGTGAGCGAGTAGTCGCGGGCCGCCGCGTAGCAGGCGCGGGCGGCGCCGGCCGCGCCCCACACGATGCCGTAGCGGGCCTCGTTGAGACAGGAGAGCGGGGATCCCAGTCCCTTGGACCCGGGCAGGATCGCGTCGGCGGGCAGACGTACGTCCTCCAGGACCAGTTCCGAGGTGATGGACGCGCGCAGCGACAGCTTCTTGTGGATGACGTTGGTGCCGAACCCGGAGGCGTCGGTGGGCACGACGAACCCGCGGACACCCTCGTCGGTGGCGGCCCACACCACGGCGACGTCGGCCACCGAACCGTTGGTGATCCACATCTTGGTGCCGTTGAGCACCCAGTCGGAGCCGTCCCGGCGGGCGCGGGTGCGCATCGAGCCCGGGTCGGAACCGGAGTCGGGCTCGGTCAGACCGAAGCAACCGATGGCCTCGCCCGCGGCCATGCGCGGCAGCCACTCGTTCTTGTGCTCCTCGGACCCGAACTTGTGGATCGCGGCCATGGCGAGGGAGCCCTGCACGGACACGAAGCTGCGCAGCCCGGAGTCCACGGCCTCCAGCTCGCGGCAGGCCAGACCGTAGGCGACGGCACTGGAACCACCGCAGCCATAGCCCTCCAGGTGCATGCCGAGTACCCCGAGGTCGCCGAAGGCCTTGGCCAGGCCGCGGGGGTCGGGCAGGGTGCCGGCCTCGAACCAGTCGGCGACGTTGGGCAGCAGTTCCGCGGCGGCGAACTCCCGCACGGCGTCGCGGATGTCGCGTTCGGTGTCGGACAGTTCGGCGTCCACCGCCAGGAAATCGAGCGGGTCGGGGGCGGCGGCCTTGCGGGAGTCGCTCATGGTGGGTGTCCCTTCGTGGTGCGTGGTTTACGAAGTCCGTGGGTTCTCGGGGTGTGGAGTCGAGGCCGGTGGTCGGTCGACGTCGGTCTGTTGAACGGCGCCGCGCTCGAGCAATCCCTCGATCCGGTCGGAGGTCAGCCCCAACTCGGTGAGGATCTCTCGCGAGTGCTGGCCGAGCAGAGGGGGAGCGGACATGGGGACGGGGGTGTCCGCCATCCGGAAGCCCGCCCGGACCTGCTCGAGGAGCCCGGCGGTGGGGTGTTGAACGGCGCGCAGAACGTCGTCGCCCGAGGCGTCGGCGGTACGCAGCGCGTCCAGGACACCGCGCACTCGACCCACCGGGACCCCGGCGTCGACCAGGACGTCCATCCAGTGGTCGGCGGGGCGGGAGGTCAGTGTCGCGGTGAGTTCGCCGACCAGTTCCTCGCGGTGCGCCACCCGTTCGGGGTTGGTGGCGTAGCGGGGGTCCTCGGCCAGGTCGGGGCGGTCGATGGCCGCGCACAATCGCCGGTACAGGGCGTCGTTGCCCGCGGCCACGACGATCTCCGCGTCGGCGGTGGGGAAGACCTGGTAGGGGACGATGGTGGTGTGCGCGTTGCCCACCCGGGCCGGTTCCGTCCCCGTGATCAGGGCCTGTTGGGTGAGGTTGACCAGGCTCGACAGGGTGGAGTTGACCAGCGACACGCTGATGTCCTCACCGCGGCCGGTGGCCCTGGCCCGCATGAGCGCGCCGAGGATGCCCACGGCGGCGTTGAGGCCGGTGAGCACGTCGGTCAGCGCCACACCCACCTTGCTGGCCGGTCCGTCCGCCGGGCCGGTGGTCGCCATCAGCCCGCTCTCGGCCTGCACGACGATGTCGAATCCGGGTCGGTCCTGCGGCCGGTGTTCGGGACCGAACCCGCTCACCGAGCAGTACACGACCGCCGGGTTGCGTTTGCCGATCTCCTCGTAGCCCAGCCCCAACCGGTCGATCACCCCGGGTCTGAAGTTCTGGATCACCACGTCGGAGCCGGCGCACAGTTCCTGGACCGCGGCGAGCCCGTCGGGGTCCTTGAGATCCACGGCCAGGCTGCGCTTGTTCCGGTTCACCGACAGGAAGTAGGCGGCCTCTCCGGGGGAGTGCGCGGCGCGGTGTTCCTCGGTGGGCTCCGCGTAGGGCGGTCCCCAGGAACGGGTGTCGTCGCCCCGCCCGGGCTGTTCGACCTTGATCACCTCGGCGCCCATGTCCGCCAACAGCATGGTGGCGTAGGGGCCGGCCAGGACCCGGGACAGGTCGGCGATCCGCACGCCGGCCAGGGGGAGCGGGGCACCCCCCGTCCGGGGCCCCTCGGGGGCTCGCGCCTCTGTGGATTCGTGACTGGAAGGGTTCAAGGGTCACTCCTCGCCGTCGGGGGCACCGGGCAGCTGGTCGCCGTCGCGCATTTGGTAGTAGGTCTCCAGGCAGCGGCGCAGCGCGGTGGTGAGCGCGGCGCCCGACTGGCCCGCGTAGCGCGTCTGCACCCGCCGGACGATCTCCGCGATGTCCTCGGTCACCGAGGCGCCCTCCACCAGGGCACGGAAGAAGTCCTTGGCCAGGTCGGTGAGCAGGGTGGTGTCCGCGGAGACGATCCGGTCGTCGGCGGTGTCCACGGCGAGCACGACACCGAGTCGCTGGTACTGGGAATGGCTCGCCACCGAATCGGGAAGACGGGCGTAGCCGGAGATGAGGACAACCCGGGGGTTGCGGAAGAGCTGCTGAACGCGGTCGTCGCCGGGCAACGGACACACCTCTCGTCTGCGGGCACGCGAAAACTCCTACCGACTGGAGTCTCGCGTCTGAAGGGCGACCGGGGGAAACCGGCCACCCGCGACGTGAGGGCAGTTCGAGACCAGTATGTCGTCACCGTCGCGCCGACTGTCAAGCGGGGTCGTGTCCCAGACCACACTGGTCCCATGGGTGCGTCGCGCACGACCCGTGTGTTACATTTCGGCACAGGTCACGAGTACCAGCGTCAAGCCCCGGCTCGCTGGTCGGCAACCCTCCTTCCGCGGTGGGGTGCCCCGGGTGAGGACCAGGTCCCGACACGACCGTGTCGGACAAGCGCGGACCCAGGAAGGCGCGGCCGTCGAGCGGCCTACCCCGTGGGTCCCACGACCCATCGAAGAGGTGCCGCATGACCACCGTCGTTCCGTTCGACTCCACCCGCCGTCCCCGTCCCCGCCAGGCGGTTCGGGACGCGCGTGCGCGCCGGGCGTCGCGCCCCGCCGACACCGTCCCGGACTGCTCGATCGTCACCCCCGACGGCGGGGTCCCGCTGGTCACCGGAGAGTACGTCGACTACGCCAACTTCGACTACGCGGCCAGCGCGCCCTGCCTGACCGCGGTCGCCGACGCCCTCTCCGCCGCCCTGCCGTACTACGCCAGCGTGCATCGGGGGGCGGGCCACCACTCCCGGATCAGTACCGAGGCCTACGAACAGGCCCGTCGCGGTGTCGCCGGTTTCCTGGGCGCACGCCCCGAGACCGACGCCGTGGTGTTCGTGCGCGGCACGACCGACGCGCTCAACCTGCTGGCCCGCTGCGTACCCGACGGTTGCACCGTGGTGGTGTTCGAGTCCGAGCACCACGCGAGCCTGTTGCCTTGGGAGCACCCGGCCGCCCGTGCCGCGAAGGTGGTGCGCCTGCCGCTGCCGGCCACCCCCGACGCCGCCGTCGAGGCCGCCCGCACCGCCCTGCGCCGGGCCCCCGAGGGCCCGAAGCTGCTGTGCGTGACCGCGGCCTCCAACGTCACGGGTGAGATCTGGCCGGTCGAGGACCTGGTCGAGGCCGCCCACGCGGAGGACGCCCGTGTGGTGGTCGACGCCGCCCAGTACGTGCCGCACCTGCCGTTCAGTCTCACCGACACCGGCGCCGACTACGTGGCGCTGTCCGGCCACAAGCTGTACGCGCCCTTCGGTTCGGGTGTGCTGGCCGGCCGCGCCGACTGGCTGGGAGAGGCCGCGCCCTACCTTTCCGGTGGTGGCGCGACACGGAAGGTCACCGACCACGACGTGCTCTGGAACGACCTGCCGGCCCGGCACGAGGCGGGCAGCCCCAACGTCCTGGGCGCCGTGGCGTTGGCCGCGGCCTGCGCCACCTTCACCGAGGACACCCTGTACCTGCAGCACATCCGTGAGTCCGCCCTCCTGGAGCGCCTGCGCGCCGGGTTCTGCGAGATCGACGGCGTGCACGAGCTGACCCTGTGGGGGCCCGAACAGGCGCGGGTGGGCATCGTGTCGTTCGTGGTGGACGGGCTGCCCGCGGACCTGCTGGCGGCCGCCCTGTCCGCGGAGTACGGCATCGGGGTGCGCGACGGCCTGTTCTGCGCGCACCCGCTCACCGCCCACCTGCTGCCCCGGGGGCACACGCAGGCGGTCCGCGCCAGCCTGGGCGTGGGCACCACAGAGGAGCACGTCGACCGGTTGGTCGGCGCGGTGGCGGACCTGGTGGCCCATGGGCCGCGTTGGGAGTACGTCGACCTCGACGGCCGGTCGGTGCCCGCTTCGGACCCGCGCGACGCGCTCTGAGCGGCGCATGCCCGGAACGGCACCGTCGTCTATGATCAGTGCCGAAAAACCGGTGGGAACGGGATGTTCGTCGCACGGCCGTCGAACTTCCGTTCCCTGCCGTGAACCCCCTGCGCATCGAGGTGGATGACCGCATGACCGACGATTCGACCGCCCAGGCCCCCGGGTCGAAGATCGATACGACCCGGACCCACTCGGCCCGGATCTGGAACTACTGGATGGGTGGAAAGGACAACTATCCGGTCGACCGTCTGGCGGGAGACGCGGTGGCCGAATCCTTCCCGGAGATTCGGGACCTGGCCCGCACCAGCCGGGAGTTCCTCGTCCGCGCGGTGACCCACCTGACCCGGGACGCGGGCATCCGCCAGTACCTCGACATCGGTACCGGGATGCCCACCGCCAACAACACGCACGAGGTCGCCCAGTCGATCGCACCGGAGACCCGGGTGGTCTACGTCGACAACGACCCCCTCGTACTGACGCACGCCCGCGCCCTTTTGGTCGGCACCCCGGAGGGCGTCACCGACTACGTCGACGCCGACCTGCGCGACCCCGACGCGATCCTGGCCAAGGCCGCCGACACGTTGGACTTCGACAAGCCCATCGGGCTCATGCTGATGGGGATCCTGGGCCACGTCCCCGACGAGGACGTCCAGCCGATCGTGCGCAGACTGCTGGACGCCCTGCCCTCGGGCAGTTACCTGGTCAGCTACGACGGCACCGACACCAGCGAGGCCTACAACCAGGCCATCGAGGAGGGCAACAAGCACGGCGACGTGCCGTACCTGCTGCGCAGCCCCGAGGCCATCGCCGAGCGCTTCGAGGGCCTGGAGCTGCTGGAGCCCGGTGTGGTGCCCTGCCCGCTGTGGCGTCCTCCGATCGAGGGAGCCCGTCGCGGTCTGGACCAGTACGGCGGGGTGGCGCGCAAGCCCTGACGCCCGGTCTCGGGCCCGTGCCCGAAGCCCCGAAGCCGTACCGCGGGCCGCCCCGGAACCTCCGGGGCGGCCCGCGGTGTTCGTGGATGAGCGTTCGGGACCTTGGGCTCACAAAAACTTGCGACGCAGGTCGTGACAAACGGTGTAATAGGGCCCATTTCACGTAGGGGTGTGCGGGGCATCACGTTCACAAGCGGTACTATCTGGCCCTGACGGCAGGGTGCGCCGGCGCGGACCCGATCGGTCCACCGACAACGGACGCCCTGCCTCCCACGAGCGAACCGGCTGGGGGAGCGTGAACGTGACGGACGTCCGAGGACCTGAGGCAGGTCCCCTCACGGCCGTGTTCCGACGGAGGGAATCCTTTCGAAAGCCCGGGCGAGGACCACGCGTCGTCGACCTCGGCGACAGGGATCGTGTCCGTGCCCCCCATGATCCGGCCGTGGCCGAACACGTCCGCCTGCACCAGGCCTTCCTCGGTCGGGTCGTCGACTACCTGGTCGCCGACGCGGGCGTACGCCAGTTCGTCGACTGGGGCTGTCCCGTTCCCGGAACCGCGGAACGCGTGCGCCGCGCCGACCCCGAGGCCACCGTCGTGCACATCGCCCCCGAGGGAGCCGCGGGGATCCTGGCCTCCCCGGACGGCTCGGCCGTGCTGTCCGGCGACGGAGCGTGTTCCGAAACGCTCCTGCGCCGTCTCCACACCAGCGGGCTCGTCGATCTCGACGAGCCCGTCGCCGTATTGATGACCCGCCCCTTCGGAGAGGACTCCCCGCCCACCGGCCTGGACACCCTGCACCGACTCATGCGCGGCGGCGGCTACCTCGCCCTCACCTCCACGGCGCCCCGAGCCGACGTCGAACCCGCCTTCGACCCCTTCCTCCTCCTCGAACCCGGCGTGGCCGACCTCACCTGGTGGCCCTACCCTGACGAGGACGTCGCCGCCCAGGGCAGCGGAGTTCTGGCAGGATTGGGCCGCGCGCCGAGAAGAGGAGGGGGAACGACCCGATGGCGGTGAACTGGAGTGGCGAGATCCTCGCCCAGATGCAGTTCTACTGGGACTTCTCGCTGTGGCCACGCCTGGAGGGGCTCACCGACGAGGAGTTCTACTGGGAGCCGGCGCCGGACTGTTGGACGGTACGTCGGCGCGAGGACGGCCGATACGCGCCCGACGGCGCCTACCCCGAACCCGTCCCGCCGCCGGTCACCACGATCGCCTGGCGGCTCGGCCACATCATCGTGGACGTGCTGGAGACCCGGATCAACTGGCACTTCGGCGACCGCACCGCGATCCGTGACGCCATCGACTGGCCCTCCACCGCCGCCGAGGCGCGCCAGCGCCTGCGCACCGCATACCTCACCTGGTCCGAACACGTGGGCCGGCTCGACGACGACGCCCTGGCCGCACCCGTGGGCGGGGCCGAGGTCGCCCAGTGGTCGGAGTTCCCGATGGTGGTGCTGGTCCTGCACCTGAACCGGGAGTTCATCCACCACGGAGCCGAAGTGGCGCTCCTTCGGGACCTGTACCGTGCCGGCGAGGGCCTTGGCTAGCGCTTCGGCGCGCCCGAACCGAACCCCGGTGGCTCACGTGAGGGAACACTAGATCACGCGGAGGGGGTCCACGCGGACCTGGGCCAGATGCTCGTCTCGGCGGGCGCTGCGGGCCACCGCCGCCGCCTTCAACGCACGTGCCAGCTCACCGATCCCGTTGCGCGGTACTCGCAGCAGCGCGCGTTCGGTCACGTGGGTGCCGTCATCGGCCGTCTCCGACCCGACCGGCACCGGCCCCAACAGCTCGGCTCCCGCGGGCAGGACGATCTGGTCCAGCAGTTCGCGTACATGCTCGGGTCCGCCGGTGATGGAGGCCATCGACACCGCGGGCGGAAAACCCAGCTCGCGGCGGTCGGCCAGCTCTCGTTCGGCGAACCCCGCCGGGTCCCAGCGCACCAGTGACTGCACCAACGGCAGTGAGACGTCCGCGGAGACCACCACGGTGCCGCCGGGGCGCACCAGCGCGGCGGCGTTCAACCACCGACGCAGCGTCTCCTCCGAAGCCCGCAGATCGGCCCGGTTGAGCAGCGCCCACCCGTCCAGCAGCACCGCCGCCGCGTAACCGCCGCCCTTGGCCACGGGTTCGGCCCCCGGGGTGGCCACCACCAGGGCCGGCTTGCCCGAAACCTCGGGCAGCACGTCCTCGCGTCCGGAGGTGCGCACGGTCAGCGCGGGGAAGGCCCGCCCCAGCTCCTCGGCGGTACGTCGGGCACCCACCACCACCGCGCGCATCCGGGTCACGCCGCACTCGGGGCAGGCCCACTGGCCGGCCACCCGGCCGCACCAGCCGCACGAGGGCAGGGCGTGCGATCCGCGCACCGCGAGCGGGCCACGGCAGCCGTCACAGCGCGCGGGTTCACGACAGCCGGCGCACGCCAGGCTGTTGAGATAGCCCCGGCGCGGTACCTGGAAGAGCACCGGACCCACCCGGGCGGCCTCCCGGGCCGAACGCAGTGCCACGCTCGGCATGCGAGCCGAACGCGCCGCCTGGTCCCGGGCCAGCTCACGGTCGTCCCCGGCCGCTCGAATCAGTGGGGCGCGCCGGCGCAGCGTCGCGCGGTCGGCGATCAACGGGTGCGCCCACCCCGACTCCAGCAGCAGTTGGGCGTCGGTGGTGCGGGTGTGCCCGCCGATGAGCGCGCCGGCCCCCGCCTTGTGGGCGCGCATCGCCAGGACCGTGCGCGAGTGCGGATAGGGCGCGTGCGGGTCCACGTGCACGTCGTCGCCGTCGTCCCACAGCACCACCAGGCCCAGATCGCGCACGGGGGCGAAGACGGCGGCGCGGGTCCCCACCACCACCCGGACCTCACCGCGCAGGAGCGCCAGCCACCGTCGGTATCGCTCGGCCGGGCCCAGGTCGGCGGTGAGGGCCACGTGCCGTCCCTCGCCCAGCCGGCGGGCGAGCGCCTCGTCCACCCGGGCCACGTCACGGCCGTCCGGGAGGACGATCACGCTGCCGCGTTCGGCGGCCAGGGCGGCTTCGGCCGCCACCGCGATCGCGTCGGTCCAGTCGGTGCCGGGCAGGGCGTTCCAGATGGCACGTGCGGGAAGTCCCTCGCGCAGCGCGCGCACGTACGCCGGACCCTCCGTGTAGGCGTCCCAGGGGCCGGGGTCGACCTCCAGGACGGCGGTCTCCACGGTCTCCTGCACGGCGGAGGCGTCGCCGGGGATCGCCGCGTCGGGCCCGATCCCGGACGGCGGGGGCCCCTCCGCGGTCTCCGGTGTCCCCGCTTCGGCCTCCCCGACCCCCTCCAGGTCTTCGGCCCTCTCCCGGGCGCGCCGATCGGCCTCCTTCTCCACCCGTGCGTGTCGGGGCGGTACCGCCAACCGCAGCACGTCGCTCAGGGTGCCCGCGTACCGATCGGCCACGGCTCGGGACAGCGCGAGGACCTCCGCGGTGAGCACCGGTTCGGGGGAGACCACCGTCTCCAGGTAGGCCAACCGCCCGGCGAACTCCGAACTCTCCACCCGCTCCGCCAGGAACCCGGCGAGCAATCGGCCGTTGAAGCGCACCTTCACCCGGCAGCCGGGCACGGCCGACTCGTCCATGTCGGCCGGCACGCGGTAGTCGAAGTAGCGGTCCAGGTGCGGCAACGGAGTGTCCACGACGACACGCGCGATCGGAAGCCGGTCGGCGGGCCTGCGCTTGGCCGGCCGACGACTCTTGGCGGAGGCGGCCTTGGCCTTCGCCGTTTCCTTCGGCTCCCCCGCAGGCAGGTCGAAGAGGGCCGCTTCGGGCTGGTCGGGCTGCGCTGTCATCTCCTTTGGTCTATCAGATGACCACGACGGGCCAGGGGCGCGAGAAGCCCGACACAGGCGCGTTCTCGGTGGGGAGTGCGGTAGAACAGTGACGTGTGGTCGCAGTCGAGGAGGAATGGTCGAACTTGACTTCCTCCCCCTCCTGGCAGGAGGGGGATTCCGGAACCACCTAACGGTGGTTCGGGGCTCGCGCCCCGTCACGGGTCACCCCGTGGCCTTCCTGCTTCACCACCGACAGCCCCGTTCGGGAGGACTCCCGTTGAGGTCTTACACCGGCTCCACAGGCAGAAACGGCCAGCCCGGCCGCCTTGAGGTTGATCGCCGCGTTCACGTCGCGGTCATGGGTGATACCGCACGCGCATGTCCAGGTGCGGATGCTCAACGGCATTTTCTCCTGGACGCTTCCGCACGCCGAGCACAGCTTGGAGGAGGGGAAGAACCGGTCCACTGTGACCGGCTCACGCCCGTACCATTCAGCCTTGTATTCCAGCATGGCCCGCATCTGAGTCCACGCCGCGTCCGAGATGGCGCGGGCGAGCTTGCGGTTCTTGACCATGTTGCGCACGGTCAGGTCCTCGATCACGACCACTTGGTTTTCGCGGACGAGACGAGTGGTGAGCTTATGGAGGAAGTCGCGACGCCGGTCGGTGATGCGGGCGTGCACCCGAGCCACCTTCCGCCGGGCCTTCTCCCGGTTGTTGCCGCCCTTGGTCTTGCGGGACGGCTCCCGCTGAGCCTTTGCGAGCCTGCTGCGATCGCGCCGCTCATGTCTGGGGTTGGCAACCTTCTCACCCGTGGAGAGGGTGAGAAGGGAGGTGATGCCCGCATCCACACCGACCGCGTCATTCGGTGCCGGGTCGGAGCCGACCACGTCCTCACACGAAAGCGATACGAACCAGCGACCCGCCGCGTCACGCATCACGGTCACCGTAGACGGCGTCGACCCCTCTGGCAGGGGACGCGACCACACGATGTCCAACGGATCGGCCATCTTCGCCAGCGTCAGGTAGCCGTTGCGGTAACGGAATGCGCTGTGGGTGTACTCCGCGGTGGCTCGGGACGTCTTGCGCGACTTGAAACGCGGATACTTGGCGCGGCCCGCGAAGAAGTTCGAGAACGCGCCTTGGAGATGCCGCAACGTCTGCTGAAGAGGAACAGAGGGAACCTCGGACAGGAAGTCGAGATCGTCGGTCTTCTTCCACCCTGTGAGCATCTTCGAGGTCGCGTTGTAGTCGACCCGTTCCTGGCGCTGATACCACGCCTCGGTGCGGGTGGTGAGAGCCTTGTTATAGACGAGGCGAACACACCCGCAACGTGCGCGACAGCTCGGCCGTCTGCGCGTCTGTGGGGTAGAAGCGGTATTTGAACGCCCGCTTCACGGTCTTCCTCACCATGGCTAACATTCCATCGGCTTGCTTGTAAATATGTGTACGGAAAGGAGAGGGCGTTCCCTCCCCGCCCTGAAGGACGGGGTCTTCACGCCCAACAACCTGATGAAGCTGGTCTTTGCCGGTACACCCGAGGTGGCGGTGCCCTCTCTGCGGGCCCTGATCGACTCCGAACACGAGGTCGCCGCCGTCGTCACCCGGCCCGACGCCCGCTCCGGGCGTGGCCGCAAGGTGTCGGCCGGCCCCGTCGCCGAGCTCGCCGAGAGCGAAGGCATCGAGGTCCTCAAGCCCGCCAAGGCCGGTGACCCCGACTTCCTGGCCCGCCTGGGCGAGATCGCCCCCGACTGCTGCCCGGTGGTCGCCTACGGTGCCCTGCTGCCCCAGTCCGCCCTGGACATCCCCGTGCACGGCTGGGTGAACCTGCACTTCTCCCTGCTACCCGCCTGGCGCGGCGCGGCCCCCGTCCAGCACGCCGTCCTGCACGGTGACGACGTCACCGGAGCCTCCACGTTCCGCATCGTCAAGGAACTCGACGCCGGGCCGGTCTTCGGCACCGTCGCCGAGACCGTGCGCCCCACCGACACCAGTGGCGATCTCCTCGACCGCCTGGCCGAGTCCGGTGCCGGTCTGCTGGCGCGCACCGTCGACGGCATCGCCTCCGGGGAACTCGTCCCCGTCGAGCAGCCCGAGGCCGACGTCTCCTACGCCGGCAAGCTCACCCCCCTGGACGCCGAACTCGACTTCACCTGGACCGCCCTGCGTCTGGACCGGGTCGCCCGCGCCTGCACCCCGGCCCCCGGCGCCTGGACCACCTTCCGCGGCACCCGTCTGAAGGTGGGACCGGTCCGGCCCGTCACCGACGCCGACCGCCCCGACCTGGACCCCGGCCACCTGTACGTGGACAAGAAGCGGGTCCTGGCGGGTACCAGCACCCACCCGGTCGAACTCGGCGAGGTCCAGCCCCAGGGCAAGAAGGCCATGGCCGCGGTGGACTGGGCTCGTGGCGTGCGTCCCACCGAAGACGACCGGATGGGCCGCTGACCTGTCGTAGTCTCGATGCCGGCGGGCGTGGGCGCTCGCCGCCACACGTCCCCGGCTTGTTGAGGCAGAGCACACGTTGAGCGAGCAGTCCCGTTCCCAGAACCGTCGTCCGAGCCGGGGCGGCGCACCCCGCCAGGGCGGTCAGCGGTCCGGGCCGCCCCAGCCGCGTGACCCCGCCCGCAGGGTGGCCTACGACGTGCTGCGCGCGGTCGAACAGCGCGACGCCTACGCGAACCTGTTGTTGCCGGCCCTGCTGAACGAGCGTGGCGTCCACGGCCGCGACGCCGCGCTGGCCACCGAACTCACCTACGGGACCCTGCGCCACCAGGGCACCTACGACGCGATCCTGCAGACCTGCGTGGACCGCACCCTGGCCTCGGTGGACACCGAGGTGTTGCCGCTGCTGCGGATGGGTTCCCACCAGCTGTTGTCCACCAACATCCCGCCGCACGCGGCGGTGGGGGAGTCGGTGGCGCTGGCCCGCAAGGTGGTCGGCCATCACCGCTCCCGTTTCGTCAACGCGATCCTGCGCAAGGTGAGCGCCCGCGACCTGGACGCCTGGCTCCCGATCGTGGCCCCCGAACGCGATCGTGACCCGAGCGGCTATCTGTCGGTGGTGCACAGCCACCCGCGCTGGGTGGTCAAGGAACTGGCCCGGGCCCTGGGGGAGCGGGCCAAGGACGCCGGTCTGCCCCGCACCGAGGAGCTGCTCGAGGCGCACAACGAACGCCCCAAGGTGACCCTGGTCGCCAAGCCGGGCCGGTCCAAGGTCTCCGACCTGCAGGAGTCCGGCGCGGAGCCGGGCCGTTACTCGCCCTTCGCGGCCTACCTGCCCGAGGGCGACCCGGGCGCCATCCGGGAGGTGCGCCAGAACCGGGCCGCCGTCCAGGACGAGGCCAGCCAGTTGGTGGCGTTGGCCCTGACCCGGGTCGACGTCCACGGGGACGACGCCCGTTGGCTGGACGTGTGCGCCGGCCCCGGTGGCAAGGCGGGCCTGCTCGCCTCCCTGGCGGGGCAGCGCGACGCCCGCCTGGTCGCCTCCGAGGTACAGCCCACCCGGGCCGGGCTGGTGGCCGGCGCCGTGCGTCGGGCCCCGCGCGACGCCGGTCGTGCGATCGCCGCAGACGGCACCCGACCCGCCTGGCGACCGGGCGTCTTCGACCGAGTGCTGGTGGACGTACCCTGCACCGGCCTGGGCGCCCTGCGGCGCCGACCCGAGTCGCGTTGGCGTCGAGGTCCCGAGAACGTCACCGAGCTGGCCCCGCTCCAGCGTGGGCTGCTCACCAACGCCGTGACGGCCGTGCGCCCGGGCGGGGTGGTGGCGTACGTGACGTGCTCCCCGCACCTGGACGAGACCGACGGCATCGTCCAAGGCGTGCTCGCCGAGCGGGACGACCTGGAGCTGTTGCGCGCCCCCGACCACCTCGACGAGGTCCCCGACCTGGCCGCCGGGCCGGGGGGAAGGTACGCGCAGTTCTGGCCGCACGTCCACGGTACCGACGCCATGTTCCTGGCCCTGCTGCGCCGCAAGACGCAGTAGCGCCGTCGTTTCGCCCGGTGTCCTCAGCGCCGGGCGAAACGGACATATATGGATCTACTGTGTAAAGGTGAGGGTTCGCTCGCCCGGAGTGAACCCGACCGACCAGGGTCGACCCGGGGCCGGGGCCGACCACCGCACAAGGCCTATACACTGCTGACGTGGCAATTCAGATCTCTCCCAGCATCCTGAACGCGGACTTCGCGCATCTGGCCGACGAGGCCGCCGCCGTGTCGACCGCGGACTGGCTGCACGTCGACGTCATGGACGGACACTTCGTCCCCAACCTGACGCTGGGTCTGCCCATCGTGGAATCCCTGATCAAGGCGACCCCCACCCCGCTGGACTGCCACCTGATGATCGAGGACCCCGACCGCTGGGCGCCCGCCTACGCCGAGGCCGGGGCCGGCAGCGTCACCATCCACGCCAAGGCCGCCGGCGCACCGGTGCGCACGCTGCGGGAGATCCGCAAGCAGGGCGCCCGCGCCGGTCTGGCCCTCAACCCCGCCGAGCCGGTGGAGCCCTACGCCGACCTCATCGGCGAGATGGATATGCTGTTGTTGATGACCGTCGAACCCGGGTTCGGCGGACAGAAGTTCCTTGACCTGGTTCTGCCCAAGATCCGCCGAGCTCGTGAGATCCTGGACAGCAGGGAGGCCTCCGTTTGGCTGCAGGTCGACGGAGGGGTCTCCGACGAGACCATCGAACGCGCCGCCGAGGCCGGAGCCGACGTCTTCGTCGCCGGATCGGCCGTCTACGGGGCACAGGATCCCGCGAGCGCAGTCGAGTCCCTACGTGCCCAGGCCCGCAAGGCGAGCGGTCGGGACTAGAACCGAAAAGACCATCTCCGAAGGGGCGCGGCCGCCCGCACCCACCACCCCGGTGCGGCCGCGCCCCGCCTCATTCCCATCCGGGGATCCCGCCCCGAGGACCCGGTCTGGCCATGGAGCCCCGAAGGCGCCTATGCTTCCGGCGGTAGTCGTAGAACTTTCGCTTGGTCGCGACTCCGTCTTCCCCTGCACCACCGCGCGTGACCGGGGGAGCGGCGCGGCGTGAGCGCGTTGCCAGGCGCGGACCCGTGGAGTACGCGTGCAAGCCCAACACCTGGCAATGGACACCCTCTGGGAGGCGGAGAGCGCCGCCATCCGCTGGTTGCAGGGAGCCGGTGATCCTCTCTCGTATCCACTCGCCCTGATCACCCACCTGGGCTCCCAGGGCGTCATCGTCGTACTGATGGCCACCGTCTTTTGGTGCGTGGACGCCCGTCTGGGCGCCCGACTGCTCGTCGCGGTCATCGCCTCGGGCGCCGTCAACGGCCTGTTCAAGTCGGTCTCCTACACACCCCGCCCCTACTGGTTCGATGCCCGGATCACCGGCTACAGCCACCATGGAAGCTTCGGCATGCCGTCCGGGCACAGTCAGGCGGCCATGGTCGCCTGGGGCTACCTGGGGATCAGGGCGGGCCGGCGCGCCCTGATGTGGGCGGCCGCGGTGATCATCCCGCTGGTGGGGTTCTCCCGGATCTACCTGGGCGCCCACTTCTTCAGCGACGTCGTGGTCGGGCTGTCCGTCGGCGCGCTCATCCTGTGGCTGATGCTGCGCTATGAGGACCGAGTGCTCCTCTGGTGGCGTTCGCTGGACACCACGCGTTGGGTCTCCTATCTGCTGCTGATCACCCTGGTGCCGTGCGTACTGGGGGCGATCTGGCAGTTCGGGGTGCGGGGGGACTGGGTCCTGCCGGCCACCGAGTGGATCGGCGCCACCCCCGCGGACCCGCCCGGACGCTCCCTGGCCGGTCTGTACACGGCCTGCGGGGGCCTGCTCGGCGGAGTGCTCGGTCTCACCCTGCTCCACCGATGGGGCCGGTACAGCGCCGAGGGCACCATCACCGCGCGAGTGTCGCGGTTCGCGCTCGGCATCTCCGTGGTCGTGCTCATCGTGGTCCTGGACGAGATCCTCTTCGGCGACCCGACCGGGCCGTCGGGCGCCCTGTTCTCCTTCGTGGTCTACGCCGCCCTGGCGTTCTGGGCCACCTACGGCGCGCCGCGGATGTTCGTCACCAGTGGACTCGCCGCCAAAGCGCAAGAGGCCGAACGCGTCGACCGTGAGTGACACCCCTCACAGCGGCTAGGCGTCCCGAGCGGCCAGGGGTTAGGATCGGGATCGCTGTAGTTATCGAACGCGTGCTCCGGGGTCGGTGAAAGTCCGAACCGGCGGTGATAGTCCGCGACCCGGTCGAGTCCATCGACCGGTTGAACCGGTGGAATTCCGGTACCGACGGTTAAAGTCCGGATGGGAGGCAGTGCGCGTTGGGACGGTCTCGAGCGTCGCCGGCCATCGGCGTACCCACTCGGACCCGGTCTCGTCGTGGACCCGTTTCCACACCCTTTTCCCCGGAGCCTGCCGCAGGCGAAGGGACGTAGGGCGTGTTCACCGGAATCGTGGAAGAACTCGGCGAGATCATCTCCGTCGAACCCGCCGGAAACTCCGGCGAGGCCGTGCTGCTCACAGTGCGCGGTCCCCTGGCGAGCTCCGACGCCGGGCACGGCGACTCCATCGCGGTCAACGGCGTGTGCCTGACCGTCGTCGAGCTCGGTGAGGACACCTTCACCGCCGACGTCATGAAGGAGTCGCTGGACCGGTCGGGCCTGGGGTCCCTCGTCCCCGGGTCACCCGTCAACCTGGAGCGCGCCGCGCGCAGCGACGGCCGCCTGGGCGGGCACATCGTCCAGGGACACGTGGACGGTACCGCGGTCCTGCTCTCCCGAGCCCCGGGCGACAAGTGGGACGTGCTCCGCTTCGCCCTGGCCCCGGAGCTGTCCTCTTACGTGGTGGAGAAGGGCTCCATCACCGTGGACGGCACCAGCCTCACGGTCTCCGCGGTCAGCGAGCCCGGAGCGACCGAGGAGTTCTTCGAGGTCAGCCTCATTCCGGCCACCCTGGAGGCCACCACTCTGGGCGGCCTGGCCGTCGGCGCCGTCGTCAACATCGAGGTCGACGTCATCGCCAAGTACGTGGAGCGCATCACCGCCGTCGCACGTGTCCGTGAGAGCGCCCGCACCTGAGGGCATCCGCGCCCTAGAGCGCCCACCACCCACCACTCACCATCGACGTACCTTCAGGGAGCGGGAATGACCGTCACCGACACCACCCCGTCCGCCGACAACGCCGACTCGGAGGACACCGCGGGCACCGTGGCCCTCGACCCGATCGAGGAGGCCATCACCGAGTTCGCCGCCGGACGCGCGATCGTGGTCGTGGACGACGAGGATCGGGAGAACGAGGGCGACATCATCTTCGCCGCCGAACTCGCCACCCCGGAACTCCTGGCCTTCATGATCCGCCACACCTCCGGCGTGGTGTGCGTGCCCATGGAGGGTGAGGAGCTGGACCGCCTCGACCTGCCGTTGATGACCGCGCGCAACGAGGAGAGCCTGCGCACCGCCTACACGGTCACCGTCGACGCCCGCGAGGGCGTGACCACCGGAATCTCCGCCGCCGACCGCGCGCGTACGATCCGTCTGCTGGCCTCCGCCGAGAGCACCTCCACCGACTTCGTGCGCCCAGGCCACATCCTGCCGCTGCGCGCCCGCCCGGGCGGTGTCCTGGCCCGTCGTGGCCACACCGAGGCCTCCGTCGACTTCGCCCGCCTGGCCGGGCTTCGGCCCGCCGGTGTCCTGGCCGAGGTGGTCAACGACGACGGCACCATGGCCCGCCTGCCGGGACTGCGTCGGTTCGCCGACGAGCACGGCCTGAAGCTGGTGTCCGTGGAGCAGTTGGCCGCTCACCGCACCGCCCTGGGGGAGACCCTCACCGCCGAGCAGGCCGCCCCGGCGCTGGTCACGCGCCAGGTGGAGACCCGCATGCCCAACCGGCACGGTGAGTGGCGGGCGGTCGGCTACAAGGGCACCACCGACGGCGCCGAGCACGTCGCCCTGGTCCACGGCGACCTGACCGACGGCGTCGACGTCCTGGCCCGCCTGCACTCGGAGTGCCTGACCGGGGACGCCTTCGGTTCGCAGCGCTGCGACTGCGGCGCCCAACTGGACGCCGCCATGGCCGAGATCGCCGAGGCGGGCCGCGGGGTCGTGGTCTACCTGGGTGGACACGAGGGACGTGGGATCGGTCTGCTGCACAAGCTGCGCGCCTACAGCCTCCAGGACCAGGGTGTGGACACCGTCGACGCGAACCTGCGGCTGGGGCTGCCCGCCGACGCGCGCGAGTTCGGCGCGGGAGCACAGATCCTCAGCGACCTCGGGGTGTCCTCGGTGCGGTTGCTGAGCAACAACCCGGTCAAGGCCGAGGCGCTGGAACGGTACGGGGTGCGGGTGGGCGAGCGCGTGGCCATGCCCACGTTCGTCACCGACGACAATCTCGCCTACCTGCTGACCAAGCGGGACCGGATGGGTCACGACCTGGCCGGTGTCGCCCGGTAGCGGGACCCACCCCCCGTTCGGGCCCGTCGCCGGGCGGGCCCACAGTATGTTCGTCATCACGTGGAAAGGCCGGTCATGAGCGGTACAGGACGTCCCGAACAAGAGCGGATCGAGGCCGGCGGGCTTTCGGTGGGCATCGTCGCCACCAGGTGGAACGCCCCGATCATCGAACCGATGCTCGCCAACGCCCTGGAGGTCGTCAAGGAGTCCGGAGTCTCCGACCCGGTGGTGATCCACGTGGCCGGGGCGGTGGAGATCCCCGTTGTGGCGCAGGAACTGGCCCGAAAGCACGACGCGGTGATCGCGCTGGGCGCGGTCATCCGTGGGGGTACCCCGCACTTCGACTACGTGTGTCGGTCGGTCACCCACGGATTGACGGAGGTGGCGCTGCGCGAATCCACCCCCGTGGGCAACGGCGTGCTCACATGTGACACCCTGGAACAGGCGCGTGACCGTGCCGGCCTGCCGGGAAGCGCCGAGAACAAGGGCGCAGAGGCTGCGCTGGCCGCCCTGGACACGGCGGTGGCCCTGCGCGGGCTGCGCCGCTGAACCACCCCCTCCTCGTCGGTGCGCGCCGTGGTCGTATCCCAGCAGGACCGTGTGGACACGGATGGAGCAGTCGGTGCGGACGAAGGAACAACCTGTGGACGAGGCGTCGGAGCGGCCCGAGCCGCCGAGGACCTGGCGTCCCCGGGCGGTGCGCTGGGTCGCCTATGGCATGGGCGTGCTGATCGTGGGGACCATGTTGGTGCTCGCGCTGGTCCTGCCCGGCGACTGGCGTCCGCTGGATCGGGCCATGATCGTCGGACTGGGGTTGGCCATCGCCGCGGGGCTGCACATGTTGGGCCGTCCGCGGCTGGTCGCCACCGAGGACAACGTGATCGTCATCAACGGAATCCGTACCCATTACCTGGCGTGGCCCGAGGTGCTGGACATCCGCATGCCGGTGGGGGAACCCTGGCCGTGCGTGGACCTGTCCGACGGCACCTCGCTGCCGGTGATGGGGATCCAGAGCACCGACGGTGACCTGTCCCGGCGCAACCTGGAGGAGTTCCGTTCGATGCTGGGCCGGGGCGAGGCCGCCGAGCCCGAGCGGCCCGAACGGCCCGAGCGGTAGCCGCCGCCGGTCACCGACCGCCGTGGCCGGGCCTCTTCGTAGAAGCAACCGAATCGAGCCCTCGTTTCCTGGAGGAACGGGGGCTCTTCGGTGTTGCGTTGGGCACATAGGTTGGTACCGAGTCCGGCGGATCTCGGGATCGACCCGTCGGGAGGAAGCCTGGAAGAGGTGCCGTGTGCGTGATATCCGAGCGACCGTGTCCGACCTGTACGCCTCAGGTGAGACGTTCGCGATGGCCACGGTGATCGACACCTACAAGAGCGCGCCCCGGGACGCCGGGGCGGCCATGCTGGTGAGCGCCTCCGGTGAGGTGACCGGCAGCGTGTCCGGGGGGTGCGTGGAGGGTGCCGTCTACGAGGAGTCCCTGGAGGCCATCCGTACCGGGGACCCGGCGCGCCGCACCTACGGTGTGAGCGACGACGACGCCTTCAGCGTGGGGCTGACCTGCGGCGGAACCCTGCACATGTTCGTGGAGGCGATCAGTCGGGACACCTACCCCCAGCTGGGCGCCGTGCTGGCCGCCATCGACGAGCATCGTCCGGTGGCGGTGGCCACCATCGTGTCCGACCCCTCTGGAACCGGGAGGGTGGGCCGCCGCCGAGTGGTGTGGCCGGACAGCGCCGAGGGCGACCTGGGCCCGGGTGGGGAGCGCCTGGCCGACGCCTTGGACGACGACGTGCGCGGCATGCTGGCCCAGGGCGGCACCGGACTGCTGCACTACGGAGTGGACGGTCAGCGTCGCGGCGACGAACTGGAGGTGTTCGTCCGGTCGTTCGCCCCGGCCCCGCGCATGCTGGTGTTCGGCGCGATCGACTTCGCGGCGGCCGTCGCCGACCTGGGCACCTACCTGGGCTACCGGGTGACGGTGTGCGACGCCCGGCCGGTGTTCGCCACCGCCAGGCGCTTCCCCACCGCCGAGGAGGTGGTGGTCAAGTGGCCGCACGTGTTCCTGGACGAGATCGCCGAGGAGATCGACCGGCGCACCGCGATCTGCGTCCTGACCCACGACCCCAAGTTCGACGTGCCGGTGCTCAAGCGGGCACTGAGCACCGAGGCCGGGTACATCGGCGCGATGGGATCACGCCGCACCCACGAGGACCGGGCGGACCGACTGCGCGAGGCCGGTGTCCCGGAGGAGGCGTTGGAGCGGCTGCACTCGCCGATCGGCCTGGACCTGGGAGCGCGCACCCCCGAGGAGACCGCGGTGTCCATCGCCGCCGAACTGGTACAGAGCCGGTGGGGCGGCAGCGGGCGCGCGCTGCGCGAGACCACCGGACGCATCCACCGGGACATCCCCGTGTCCCCGCTAATTCCGGCCGGATTCGGTCACCCTCAGAGGTGAACCGAAACGCCTCGGATCGCGAACGCGCAGATCAGCGCGGTGATCGCGACGCGGGGTAGCGAAAATCCTCCACCGGCTCGTGAAGGCGGCCCATGCGCGGCTTCGACGCGTGGCATCATCGCGTCATGGCTACAGGGGAACCGGAGGGCAGAGGGGTCGAACACAGGGGGAACGTCGCGGGGCTGCTGTTGGCGGCCGGTTCGGGAAGCAGACTCGGCCGCCCCAAGGCACTGGTCGAACTGGGTGGCGAACGCCTGGTCGACCGCGGGGTGCGCACCCTGACCGAGGGCGGTTGCGCCTGCGTCATGGTGGTCCTGGGCGCCGCCGACACCACGGTCGACGGCGCCGTGACCGTGCACAACCCCGACTGGTCCACCGGAATGGGTTCGTCGGTACGGACCGGCATAGACGCCCTCCCCGACACCGTCGACGCCGTCCTGGTCGCCCTGGCCGACCAACCCCTGATCACCCCCGAGGCGGTCCGCCGTCTGGTGGAGGCCTTCGAACAGGGTGCGCGCGCGGCCGTGGCCACCTACAACGGCAACCCCCGCAACCCGGTGCTGCTGGGCCGTGAGCACTGGTCCACGGTCTACTCCATGGCCGAACGCGACGTGGGGGCCCGTCCCTTCCTGCGCGCCTACTCGCACGTGGTGACGACGGTGCCGTGCGACGACGTGGCCAGCCCCGAGGACATCGACACCGCCGAGGACCTGGCCCGGCTCAGCGAAGTGCTCGACCGCGCCTGAGCGGCCGGCCAGGAGTTCCGGGCCCGACCGGGCGGATTCGGCTCAGCCCACGCGCGGTTCGGCGAGGATGCCGAAGTCGTTCTCCACGGCCTGTCCCGGGGACAGGACCAACAGGTCGGTTCCGCTGTTGAAGGCGTTGGGCGGGCAGGTCATGGGTTCGGCCGCCAGGTGGGCGCGGTGCGCGTCGCCGCCCAGGGTGTCGGCGCTGAACAGTTGCAGCCATTCGTAGCCGGCGCCCGCCCACAGCGCCACCCGGTGTTCGGGGCCGCCGAGCCGCACCCAGGCGCGCCCGCGCTCGTCCCGACGTAGGTCGGTGAAGGCCGTGTCCAGCACAGTGTCGCCCAGATCGCGGCCGGGTGGGAGCAGGTCGAACCCGCCCGACACCGGAACGGGCGCGCCCACGGGGATGAGGTTCTCGTCGGTGGGCTGGCTGCTCTCCGCGTCGGAGGACACGGTGAGCGCGCCGCGCGCCGACAGCTCGTCCAGGGGCCTGCCCAGGGTGAGATAGGGGTGGAATCCCACACCGTAGGGAGCGTCTGCCTCCCCGGTGTTGACCGCCTTCACGCTCACGGTCAGACCCTCGGCGGAGAGCCGGTAACGGGCGGTCAGCTCCAGTGGGAAGGGATAGCCGGGCGCGCCCTCGAAGGCCAGGCGCAGGGTCACCTCGTCCTCGCTCGCGTCGACCGGGCTCCAGTCCTGGTCGTGTACCAGGCCGTGGATCGCCGAACCGGTCTCGGGGTTGTCGACCTCAAGGCGGTACTCGGTGCCCTGGAAGGCGTACCGGCCCCCGGCGACACGGTTGGGCCAGGGGGCCAACAACTGGCCCTGGAACGCCTGTGGTCCCTCCACCCCGGTGTAGGGCCACACCAGGTCGTGGTCGCGCCAGGTGAGGGCCTGCAAGCCCGCACCGACCCGGTCCACTCGCGCCCGGTAGTCACCCGAGCGCAGTTCGAACACCTCGCCCACCTGTCCGCCTTCCTCGTCGTGGTCCGGCCGGCGCCGAACCCGGTGATCTTAGCGTGACGGGTGCGGACCGGCCGAAACACGGGTCAGCCGAGGAGGCCGTCCAGCGGGATGAGGACACCCGACCCGAGGGCGAGCAGACCGGTGGACATCAGCACGACCAGCATCAGGATCGAACCGCCCACGGCCAGACGGAAGGCGGCCAGTCGGCGACGCGCCTTCACCTTCTCCTTCGCGGAGGTGCGCCCCAGGTACAGCAGGGCCATGGCCAGCAGGACGGGGAACCACCAGGAGGCGCCCATCCCACCGGGCAACAGACCGGTCAGGGCGGCGGCCCCGTCGCTCAGCGGGTTGGCGCTGAAGTCCAACAACCCGGTGTAGGCGTCCACGACCGCGGTGCTCTCGGGGAAGAAACCCTCCTCCGGGCGCAGCGCCCGCCCCAACCCGTCGACGAGTCCGAGCAGGGCGGCCGGGTAGGCGAACCGTCGACAGCGTCCGGCCCGCATGGCCCGCTGGATCTGCCCCATGGTCCGTTCGACCCGGCGGGAGTCGCGTTCTTGCCGACGTGCCCGCCTGCGCTGTTCCTTGGGGGTGACGGCGTCCTGAGGGCGGGTGGGGTCGTGCGCAACGACCGGGTTGTCGGGGCGGGTGGCCGCCTCGGCCCGACGTTGGTTGACCGAGGCCGCCTTCTCCTTGGTGCTGTCCCACTTCTCGCGAGCCGAACCGGCCAGGGAGGCCCAACGGTCCTGGCGGCGGGCGCGGCCGTCGGCACGCTCGCGCTCGGCGACGACCGCGCCGATCCGGTCCGCCTCCGACAACAGGAGCAGGGCGGTGAGCATCGCAGAACGCGAGACCAGCCGGTCGCCGCCGTCACGGAGCGCGGAGCGGCGCAGGTCCGACCACCAGGGAGCGTTCGGCGCGGAGCTGCGCTGCTGCGGGTGCCATGAACGGCGGCGCAGCAGCGACCGGTGCGCGGACGCCGTCTCGGGGACCAGGACCAGCTCGACGGCGCGTGCCCAGGTGGTGTCGATCTCGTGCGCGGCGGGTCGGCGTGGCGAATCGGAGTCCGAACCGACCAGGCCGTCGACGGTCTCGTGGACGCGGCGCATCAGCAGTGGAACCTCGTGTTGGACGCGCTCCAGCAGCGCGCAGCGGCCCGAGCCGCCCGAACGGCAGGTGGGATGCGGGCACCAGTGCTGGGAGCCGAGCCCCACCACACCCGACTCCACGGCCTCGCGCACCACCGAGTGTCGGCTGGCGTCCCCGGTGGCCAGGGACAGCAGTCCGTCGGCGCTGATCTCGTGGCCTCGGAACCTGGGCGGCATGCCGGGTACGTAGCGGGCGGCCAGGGCACTGATGGCCACGTGCGCCAGGTCGGGTCGCTCGTCCAGGCCGGTGAGGTAGGACCGGTCGAAGGTGTAGTCGTTGACCTCGCGGTCCAGCCAGGTGCGCAGTTCCGACCAGTGGCTGCGCAGCCACAGCGCGCCGGTGTCGGAGCGGTCCAGCAGATCGAAGGCCAGGCTGGGCGGATCCTCGTGAGTGGCACCGGCCAAGGAGATCGGGCGCAGCCGGCGTGCCGTGCGAATCGGGGGCCGCTCGCCGGCCAGCCACGCGGCGACCTCGTCGTGTCCCCAACGGGCCGACGGCGCGGGGGCGAGCAGCCCCCTGGCCAGCAGCCTCCAGCGTTCGTCGGTGATCGCCGAGATGTCGACCTCGGTGTTGCGGGCGGTCAGCCAGTTGCCGCCGCGCTCGGGGCGGCGGCCGGTGACCAACTCGTGCACCATCACACCCAGAGACCACCAGGCGGCGGGCGCCTCACGCCGGCCCTCGATGACCTCGGGGGCGGCGTAGTCCTCGGTGATGGCCTGCCCGCCGTAGACACGGCTCATGGTGGCTCGCACGGCGCCGCCGAAGTCGGTGAGGGCGACCACCGGCGGGTCCGGATCGCGCACCAGAAGGTTCTCCGGCTTGACGTCGGTGTGGTTGTGCTGGAGTTCGGCCTGCCAGTGGTGCAGGCAGTCGGCGACGGAGCGCACGACGGCCTCGGCGCGCGCGTCGTCCAAGGGTGCTTCGTTGATGATCTCGCGCAGGGTGCCGTGGGCGAAGTACTCCTGGGCCTCCCACGCCAGGTCCTCGCCCCAGGAGCTGGTGGCGGTGCCGTACCCCTGGATGGCGGGCGTGTGGGGGGAGGCGGTGCCGCGTGCGCGCAGCCGGTCCAGGAGTTCGCGGTTGATGTCGTGGCCGGGCCGGTACACCTTCAGGGCGAGTCGGCGCCCCGGGGAGTCGGTGGGTTCGGCCAGGTAGACGACGGCCTCACCGCCGGCCCCGAGCCGGTCCAGGACCTGGTAGCGGCGGCGCAGTTCGGCGGGCACGGCGTAGTCGAGGTCACCGGCGGGGCCGATGACCACGCGCGAGGCCAGGCGGGCCACCCAGTCCAGCAGGGGGCCGAAGAGCACACGCCACCAAGGGGTGCGGCCGGTGCCACCGGCACCGGTTCGGGATCGGGAATCGATGGGGGCGGGTCGTCGGACCCGGGTGGCGTCGGCCCCGGCGGGGGACGCGGTGGGGGAGTGACCCGCGGCCTCGGGCGACACGACCCGGGTGGGGTCGGCTCCGCCCGGCGAGACCACACGGGTGGGGGCCTCGTCGGGTTCCGGCTCCGGGGGGCGGGTCGCTCCCGGCCGGAACACACGTGTGACCCAGCGGGTGGCCCCCACCGCCGGGTTGACGCGGGTGGTGGGCGGGACGGGGTCGATCCGTCGGGTCGGTGCGTTGTCGTCACCGGGGTCGGGCGTGACCATCGAGGCCGGATCCATCCTTCGAGCGGCGTGGCTGTACGGGCGTCCGGGGGAGGGAACGTCCCTTCCAGACTAGGTCGTACGCGCGCCCGGGCGGAGGGGTGTTCCCACCCCTTGCCGGCGGGGCGTGCACGCCCCTTCCCCCGTTTGCCGATAGGACTCCTCCGGGGCCGTTCCGGTTCCCGATCCGGTCCCGGGAATCACTCGCGAAGGGGCCCGGGTCAGTGCTCACCGCGCGGGGAGAGACCGAGCCTTCGGCAGGACTCCCGGTACATGCGCACGACCTCCCAGCGGATCTGCGCGCGTTCGGTGAGCGGCTCGCCCCAGGGGACGCGCACCGTGCGCTCGGCCCCTTCCACGGTGATCACGTAGTCGCCGCCCTCGGAGTCCAGGTCCACCATGCGGGCCGCGGTGGCGTCGGGTTCTCCCCCCAGGCCACGGCAGATGACGAGGGTGTCCTCGGGATGGTCGTCGTTCATGTGGCGGGTGACGGCGGTGACGACCTCGGCGGAGAAGGGGTTGGAGGGCACGGTCGGGGCTCCTGTCGACGGTGGACACACGAAAAGGACGGAGGAGGGCCGGGTCGTGCCCTCCTCCGTCGACGATATCCGAGGCCTCCCAGGGTTATGACGTAGTGTCGTCAACCCTGGGGCGGTGGCCGCTTCCCCGTGCGGTCACGCCCGGACATCGCTCCCGGGACCGCGGGGGTCTCGGGGGTCCCGGCCGGACGGCGGACGTCTGATGCCGGGCCGGGACGTGCCCCGTCGAAACCGATCAGGCCTCGCGAGTGAACTCGGCGTCGAGCTCGATCGTGATCTTGTCGCCGACGACCACGCCGCCACCGTCCATCGGCATCTCGATGTCCACGCCGAACTTCTTGCGGCTGATGGTGGTGGAGGCGGAGAAACCCGCACGGTCCAGGCCGTAGGGGTCGAGGGTGGAGCCGTTGAACTCCAGGTCCAGCTCGATCGGGTGGGTGTTGTTCTTGATGCTGAGCTCACCCTTGAGGACGAAGTCCTCGCCCTTGGCCTCGATGCCGGTGGAGCGGAACTCGAAGTCCGGGTTCTCGTCGACACCGAAGAAGTCGGCGGAACGGATGTGGGCGTCACGGTCGGTGTTGTCGGTGTTGATCGAGCCCGCGTCGATGGTGGCCTCGACGGACGCCTTGGTGGGGTCCTCCGGCACGGTCAGCGTGGCGTCGAACTTCTCGAAGCGACCGCGGACCTTGCTGACCATCATGTGGCGGACCGAGAACCCGACGATGCTGTGGGCGGTGTCGATCTTCCAGGTGCCGGGCTTGAGTTCCTGAGTGGCCATGGTGCTTCTCCCTGTCTGTGGACGACCCGGTTCGGGGGTCGACGTTCCTGCGATCAAGTGCTTTACTCGGTAGCAAAGTTCTTAGAAGTATCTTCCTTGGAAGTAGTTTAAGGGATCGATCGCGGGTTGGCAAGCCCCCTCCCATAGAATCGGTGAACATGGACAAGACCTGGCTCGACGCCGACGAACAGCGGGTCTGGCGCGGGTTCCTGCGGATGAACTCCTCGATCTACGAAGAGCTCGAACGTGACCTGCGCGACCGCGACGGGCTCACGCTCACCGAGTACGGGATCCTCGCCCACCTGTCGGAGATGCCGGACCGGCGCATGCGCATGCGCGACCTCGCCGACACCGTCATCGTGTCCAAGAGCCGGCTGTCCCACCAGATCGCCCGCCTGGAACGCGACGGACATGTTCGCCGCGAGGCCTGCGCAGACGACCGGCGCGGCCTGTGGGCGGTGCTCACCGAAACGGGCGCCGAGGCCCTGCGCGAGGCCGCTCCCGGGCACGCGGCCCGCGTGCGTTCCCTGGTCTTCGATCGGCTCACCCCCGAACAGGTCGACGGTCTGCGTGAGATCGTCCGTGCCCTCGGAGGGATCCCCGACACCACTCCCGACGGAATCCCGGGTCGATAGCGGGGCCGACGGATGCCCGGTCGCCCTCCCGACCACTTCGGGCCTACTTCGGCGAACCACTGGCCCGCACCGCCCTCTCCTGTGAAGCTGGACCGGGGTCGGCGCGTGAGTCGAAGGGCCGGCCCCGCACGGTGGCCGTCCACGGCCGGAGGAGGGGAGAGGTCACATCGTTCTGTCCGAGAAGCGTTCCCATGGCGGACACGCATCCCAGGTAGAGTCGGAGCCCGTGAGCAGACCATCCATCATCGGCGCCCAGAACTTCCGCGACGACGACGGCAGCGCCGATCCGGTAGTCGAGGCCCGGCTGCGCGACCACGCCGCGGGCAAGATCGGCGACCGCCAAGTCCTGGCCGCGCTCAGTGACTCCCGGGTACTCATTCCGGTCGTGGCCGTGGCCACCGAGACCGAAGAGGGAGTGGGCGGCCTCACCAAGGACAAGAACAGCGAGGTCGCCATCCCCATCATGACCGGCAAGGACGGTCGCCGGGGAGTGCTCGCCTTCACCTCCGTGGACGCGGTCCGGCGCTGGCGACCCGACGCCCGGCCCGTTCCGTTCACCGCCCAGGACGCCTGCCAGGCCACCTTGGAGGAGAACGCCGACGCGCTGGTCCTGGACGTGTCCGGCCCGGTGCCCCACACCGTCCAGGGCCGCTTCCTCACCATGCTCGCCGAACAGGGCACCGTCCCCGAGCCCAAGGACGACCCGCAGGTGCTGGCCCTGATCTACCGGGTGACGCACGCGGAGTTCGGTATCGAACGCGTACGCATCCACTCCTCCGAGCGCGGTGACATCGGCATCCGCCTCGAACTGGACGAACGTGACGACGAGTCGCTGCGCAGGGTCGCCGAACGGCTGTCCACCGAACTCGAACACGTGCTGCCGGGCGGGATCGAGCTCAGCGCCGTGGTGCGCGCCCAACGCGACGAGAAGTAGGCGGCGTGAGCGGGGACGGGCCGTGTCCGTCCCCTCCCGCGTCGTCCACAGGCTCGCCGAGGCACTGTGATCCGGGCGTTCGGGAGGGTAGTTTCCGATCATGTCCACCCCCCTGGCACTGAGCCTCACTCCGACGCTCTTGTCGATCCCCACCGCCCTCTTCCTGGGCCTGGTCGGTCTGCTCGTCGGGCGCGCCACCGGTCGACTGGTGCACCTCTTCGGGCCGGCCCACCCCCATACCGAACCGATCCGTCCCGCACCCGTGGGACCCCCGGGTCAGGACGGTGCCACACCGGGGGCCCTCACCGAAGAGGGCGCGCTGGAAGGGCAGGACACCGGTCCGCCGCCACCGCGCTGTCCGCACTGCCACACCGAACTGTTGTTCGTGCGCGGTCTGCCGGCCGTGGCCGCCCGCGACTTCCGACGCCTCGGACGCTGCCCATGGTGCGAACGGGACGTTGACAGGCACGTCCCGGCCGCCATCGCCACCGCCGTCCTGTTCGCTCTGGTCGGTGCGGTCTTCCCCGACCACCTGCGGGACTGGTCCCTGTTCGGCCTCGCGGCGGTCCTGTGGTTCGCCGCCCTGGGCACCCTGTTGTCCGCCATCGACCTGCGGGTGATGCGCCTGCCGGACGCCGTCGTCGCCCCCGCCTACCCCATGGCCGGGCTGCTGCTGGCCGCCTCCGTGCTGTTGCCGCCCAGCGGCCCGGACCTGCATCGCGGTGCCCAGGCCCTGGTCGGCATGGCGCTCATCACGGTCCTGTACTGGAGTCTGTGGCGGGTCCACCCCCGCGGACTCGGCTTCGGCGACGTCAAACTGTCCGGACTGACCGGTCTCTACAGCGGTTGGGCCGCGGGGCCGGTCGGTGCGCTGGTCGGCGCGTTCTGGGCCTTCGCGGCCTTCGCCGTGGTCGGCCTGGTCCTGTTGCTGCTGCGCAGAGCCGGTCGCTCCGACCCCCTGCCGCTCGGACCGTTCATGATCGCCGCCACCCTCGCCACCGTCGTCGCGGGTCGACCGCTCATCCCCTAACCCGTATCCCGGGTGCCACCTCGGTGCACGATCCGTGGGAGGATCGTGCACATGTTGCGTTGGCTGACCGCGGGGGAGTCCCACGGACCGGCACTCGTCGCGATTTTGGAGGGCCTCCCGGCCGGCGTGTCCGTCACCTCTGACGACATCGCCGCCGCGCTGCTCCGACGCCGCGCCGGGTACGGTCGAGGCGCCCGGATGAAGTTCGAGAAAGACCAGGTCTCCGTCATCGGAGGCATCCGACACGGCCGTACCCAGGGGGGACCGGTCGCCATCGAGGTCGGGAACACCGAGTGGCCCAAGTGGGAGAAGGTGATGTCGCCGGATCCGGTTCCCACCGAGGAACTGGACAGCCTGGCGCGTAACGCCCCGCTGACCCGGCCCCGGCCCGGCCATGCCGACCTCGTGGGCATGCAGAAGTACGGGCACACCGAGTCCCGCCCCATCCTCGAACGGGCCAGCGCCCGCGAGACCGCGGCGCGCGTGGCCATCGGCGAGGTCGCCCGACGGTTCTGCCGTCAGGCGCTGGGCGTGGAGATCATCAGCCACGTCGTGTCCATGGGTCCGGTGGCGGTGCCCGAGGACGCTCCCGAGCCGCGCCCGGAGGACCTTGCCGCGATCGACGCCGACCCGCTGCGCTGCTTCGACGCCGACACCAGCGCCCGCATGGTCGAGGAGGTCGACGACACCAAGAAGTCCGGCGACACCCTCGGCGGCGTGGTCGAGGTGCTCGCCTACGACCTGCCGCCCGGCCTGGGCAGCCACGTGCACTGGGACCGTCGCCTGGACGCGCGCCTGGCCGGCGCCCTCATGGGCATCCAGGCCATCAAGGGTGTCGAGGTCGGCGACGGCTTCCGTACCGCGGCCCGCCGTGGCTCGCTCGCCCACGACGAGATCGAGCCCGGCCCGGACGGTGTGCGTCGTCGCACCAACCGCGCCGGTGGTGTCGAGGGCGGCATGACCACCGGCGACCCGCTGCGGGTGCGCGCCGCGATGAAGCCCATCGCCACCGTGCCCAAGGCACTGGACACCATCGACACCGAGACGGGCGAGCCCACACGGGCCCACCACCAGCGCAGCGACGTCACCGCGGTCCCGGCCGCCGGCGTGGTCGCCGAGGCGATGGTGGCCCTGGTCATCGCGGAGGCGGCCATCGAGAAGTTCGGCGGTGACTCGGTCCCCGAGACCGCCCGCAACCTCCAGAGCTACCTGGACTCGTTGACGATCCGCTAGAGGACCGACCCGGCCCGGCCCTCCCTCGGAGGGCGGGCCGGCCCCTCGACACCGTTCGTACGCGCCCCCGAGGGCTTTCTGCTAGACAGGAAGACGAACGGCAGCGACCTTCCTTCCCGCGCTCGCGGGAAGACGTGACCCCCGATAGGTAGGCAGAGCGTGGCAAGAGCGATCGCGGTGCTCATCGGTTCGCCCGGTTCGGGCAAGTCCACCGTCGGAGAGGCGTTGGCCGGGCGCCTGGACGCGGACTTGTTGTGCACCGACACCGAGATCGAGAAGCGCGCGGGCAAGCCCATCGGCGACATCTTCATCGAGGACGGTGAGGAGCACTTCCGTGCCTTGGAGCGCGAGGTCGTCGCGGAGGGGCTGCGGGCCTGGGAGGGCGTCATCGCGGTCGGTGGCGGCGCCATCCTGGACGAGGACACCCGGAAGGACCTGGCCGAACACCACGTGGTCTACCTGCAGGTCGACTTCGGTGAGGCCGCCAAACGCGTGGGCATGGACGTGGCCCGCCCCCTGCTGTCCGGCAACCCCCGCACGAAGCTGCGCAAGCTCCTCAACGAGCGTCTGCCCATCTACGAGGGCCTGGCCTCGGTGACGGTGCCGACCACGGATCACCACCCCGAGGAGATCGTGGACACCATCGTCTCCTCTTTGCCGGGGAGGGTCGACCAGTGAGTGCGACCCGCATCGGTGTGGGCGACCCCACCGGACGCTACGACGTGCTGGTCGGAGAGGACCTCCTCGGCGAGCTGCCCGGACTGGTGGAGGGCGCCGCGCAGGTCGCCGTCATCCATCCGGAGGGCCTCACCGACATCGCCCAGGGCGTGGTCACCGCGCTGGAGGCCGGTGGATACACCGTCCGTCCGATGCCCGTGCCGGACGGTGAGGCCGCCAAGACCGCCGCCGTCGCCGCCGACCTGTGGTCCAGGCTGGGATCGTTCAACTTCACCCGCAGTGACGCCGTGGTCGGCGTGGGCGGGGGTGCCGCCACCGACCTGGCCGGTTTCGTCGCCGCGAGCTGGCTGCGCGGGGTGCGTTCGGTGTTGGTGCCCACCACGCTGCTGGGCATGGTCGACGCCGCCGTGGGCGGCAAGACCGGCATCAACACCCCCGAGGGCAAGAACCTCGTCGGCGCCTTCCACCCGCCGGCCGGCGTCCTGTGCGACCTCACCACCTTGGAGAGCCTGCCCAAGGCCGACTACATCGGCGGCCTCGCGGAGATCATCAAGGCCGGGTTCATCGACGACCCCGTCATCTGCGAGCTGATCGAGGACGACCCCGAGGGCGCGACCTCTCCCGGTGGCGAGCACACTCGAGAGCTCATCGAGCGCGCCATCCGGTTCAAGGGCGACGTGGTCTCCGGCGACCTCAAGGAGAGCGGGCGTCGGGAGGTCCTCAACTACGGCCACACCCTCGGGCACGCCATCGAACGCGCCGAGAACTACACGTTCCGACACGGCTACGCCGTCGCGATCGGCATGGTCTTCGCCGCCGAACTGGCCCGTCTGGACGGGCGCGTCGACGAGGCGCTGGTCCGACGCCACCGCGACGTCCTGACCTCGGTGGGGCTGCCCACCTCCTACGCGGCCCGGTCCTGGGAGGCGCTGCGCGCCACCATGAGCGTGGACAAGAAGGCCCGTGGCAACACCCTGCGGTTCGTGGTCCTGGACGACCTGGCGACCCCGGCGATCCTCGCCGGCCCCGCCCCCGAGCTGCTCGACGAGGCCTACCGCTTGATCTCGGGCGACACCGGCGCGCCGCGTTGCCACTAGACTGCGAGAGGAAGGCGGGGAGCGTCAGTGGGCCGCCGAGCCCCACGGTGACGGACTCCACGCCTTGTCATACCGATCATCGACCGGGCCGCCAAGTCCGGTCTCCGACGTGTCAAACCCCTTGGAGAGACGACCGAAGTGGCCACGACGAACGACATCAAGAACGGCTCCATCCTGCGACTCGACGGCGGCGTCCTCTGGAACGTCATCGAGTTCCAGCACGTCAAGCCGGGCAAGGGCGGCGCGTTCGTCCGTACCAAGCTGAAGAACGTCCTCACGGGCAAGATCGTCGACAAGACCTTCAACGCCGGTACCAAGGTCGAGTTCGCCAACGTCGACCGCAGCGACATGGAGTACCTGTACCACGACGGTGAGTCCTTCATCTTCATGGACAACCAGACCTTCGACCAGATCCCGGTACCCGAGGCCATCGTCGGTGACGCCAAGGGCTTCCTGCTGGAGAACACCAAGGTCACGGTCGCCACCCACGACGGAAACCCGCTGTACATCGAGATGCCCGCCGCCGTCGAGCTGGAGATCACCCAGACCGACCCGGGCGTTCAGGGCGACCGCTCCACCGGCGGCACCAAGCCCGCCACCGTGCAGACCGGAGCCACCATCCAGGTGCCCCTGTTCGTCACCACGGGCGAGCGGGTCAAGGTCGACACCCGCACCGGTGACTACCTCGGGCGTGTCAACTGATGAGTGGGGCACGGCGTAAGGCACGTCGGCGCGCGGTGGAGGTCCTCTACGAGGCCGAAGTGCGCGGCACGACGGTCGAAGACGTCATCAAGCGTCGCTTGGCCCAGCCCGAGCCGCCGATCAACGAATTCACCGAGCGACTCGCCCGCTCCGTCGACGAACGACGCGGGCGTATCGACGAGCTCCTCGACGAGTACGCCATCGGGTGGACCCTGGAGCGTATGCCGGTGGTCGACCGCAACATCCTGCGGATGGGCGCTTTCGAGCTGCTGTGGGCGGAGGACATCCCCGACGGCGTGGCGATCGCCGAGGCGGTCGGGGTGGCCAAGGAGCTGTCCACCGACGATTCGCCCAACTTCATCAGCGGACTTCTGTCTAGGCTGATGGAGAACAAGTCCACGCTCTCGCTCTGAGGCGCCCTACCGGCGTCGACGCCTGCCGGTGCTTCGGGTGAGGGGCCACGAGCTGAATGAGGGAACAGGTGACTGACAGCAGCGGCACGTCCGCGACCGCCACCGGTGGTTTCGGAGTGAGCGGTTTGACCGGCCCGGCGCGCGCGGCCAACGCCGCACGGACCGCGGTGGTGTGGGACGCGCTGTCCCGGCTGCTGACCCACCTGTCCGAGGACGGTCCCCTGGAGATCGTCGACGCGGGCGGGGGAACCGGGGGAGCAGCCGTTCCGCTCGCCGAACTGGGGCACAGGGTCACCGTCGTCGAACCCAGCCCGGACTCGCTCGCCGCCTTGGAGCGCCGTGCGGCCGAGAGCGGTGTGACGGTGCGCGGGGTCCAGGGGGAGACCCGGGACCTGGCGTCCCTGTTCCCCGCGGGCAGCGCCGACCTGGTGTTGGTGCACAACGTGCTGGAATACGTCGACGAACCGGCCGCCGCGCTGGCCGACGTCGCGGGGATCACCCGGCCCGGTGGTGCGGTGAGCCTGCTGGCGACCAACGCGGTCGCCGGGGCCCTGCACCGTGCCCTGGCCGGGCAGATCAGCGAGGCCCACCACCTGCTGTCGGACGCCGACGGCCGGTGGGGCGATGCCGACCCGATGCCGCGACGCTTCACCCGACAGCAACTGTTGGAACTCATCACCCGAACCGGTCTGACCGGCGAGAGCATCCGCGGCGTACGGGTGTTCGCCGACGTCCTTCCCGGGCACGCCTGGGAGGGGGACGCGCAGGCCGGACAGCACCTGGTGGAGCTGGAGAAGGCCGCCGCGGACCACCCGGAGCTGCTCGGCATCGCCACCCAGCTGCACGTCATCGCGCACCGGGCCTGAGCAGCCCCTCGCGTACACGGAACCGTCGCCCCGCTCGGCCGGATCACACCCGACCGGGCGGGGCGACGAAGTCCCAGGGCCCGGGAGGGTCGGTCCGGGGCAAGACATAACCTGGAGACATGAGCCGACGTCAACTGGAGCGTGGGGCCGCGTTGCGGGGAGTGGTGACCCGTGACGGCATCGTGCCCCTCGACCCGGGTTTCCCCGTGGACGGCTCCGGGCCGGATTCCGACTGCGACATCCTGCACCTGGACATGGACGCGTTCTTCGCCAGCGTCGAACAGTTGCGCCGTCCCCAGGCGCGTGGCCGACCGGTGATCGTGGGCGGTACCGGGCCGCGCAGCGTCGTCGCCTCCGCCGACTACATCGCCCGCCGCCACGGTGTGCACTCGGCCATGCCCATGACCCAGGCGATGCGCCTGTGCCCGGAGGCACTGGTCTTCCCACCCGACGGCAAGGCGTACCGGCAGGTCTCCGAAGCCGTCATGGACATCCTGCGTTCGGTCACGCCGCTCGTGCAGCCGCTGTCATTGGACGAGGCCTTCCTGGACGTCTCCGGTGCCCGTCGACGGCTGGGCGGCCCCGCCCGCATCGCGGCGATGATCCGGGAGCGGGTCCGTCGCGAGCAACGCCTGACCTGTTCGGTGGGGGTCGCGGCCACCCGTTTCGTGGCCAAGCTCGGCTCCACCCACTGCAAGCCCGACGGAATGTTGGTGGTGCCCACCGACACCGTCCACGGTTTCCTGGACCCGTTGCCTGTGGGCGCCCTGCCCGGAGTGGGAGACAAGACCGAACGCGTGCTGAGCCGGTTGGGGCTGCGCACCGTCGGAGCCCTGGCCCGCACCGATCCCGAACTGTTGCGGATGGAGCTGGGGGACAAGGCCGGCACCCGCCTGGCGGAGCTGGCCCGTGGCCGCGACCCAAGCCCGGTGGTGCCGGACACACCGGACAAGAGCCTCGGCGCGGAGGAGACCTTCGCGGAGGACGTCGACGACCCCGAGACGATCGATCGCGAACTGCTGCGCCTGTCCGAGAAGGTGGCGCGCCGGTTGCGCGCCTCGGGCCAGGTGGGGCGCACGGTGAGCCTGAAGCTCCGTCGGGCCGACTTCTCCACCGTCACCCGCTCGCGCACCCTCCCCGAGGCCACCGACGTGGCTCGGGAGATCAGCACGGTGGCGCGTGAACTCCACTCCTCCTCGGGGCTCAAGGGGGTCCCGCTGCGGTTGGTGGGTGTGCGGGTGGAGGGGGTGATCGCCGAGGGACAGAACCACAGACAGCTGGCACTGGGGGAGGAGGACACCGGTTGGCGGGACGTTGAACGGGTTATGGACCGTGTGACAGCACGTTTCGGGCCGGGCGCGATACAGTCGGCAGTGTTGGCCAAACGTGACGAAAACGACGTATGATACGGCAACTTCCGGGGCCCTCTGAGCGTTGTAAGAGTAGAACCGGAGTGCAGGGTAAGAAGAGAGGCATGGAAGCCGGTGTTTCCTCAAGAGGGCGAGGGTATCGTGGCTGTGGTGGGCCAGGTACACACGCAGCTTTTCTTTCCATCAGGCGCTAGCGCCCCGTATTCTGGGCATACCACCGAGCAAGAGACAGTTCATCAGTACCCGTCACCCCAACCGGGGACTGCCGTAGGGAGGCGCCGTGCCGCTCTCTGAACACGAGCAGCGTATGCTCGACCAGATCGAGCGGGCGCTGTATGCCGAGGACCCGAAGTTCGCCAACACCGTTCGGCAGACGAACCCCTCGGTGCATTACAAGCGCTGGATCATCAGGGCCGGGGCCGGTTTCATCACCGGTATCGTGCTGCTGCTCTTGGGACTGCTGCTGAGCAACCCCGACACCTCCATGGTGTTGCCGGTGACCATCAGTGTCCTCGGGTTCGTCTTGATGTTGGCCTCCTTCCTCATGGGGGCCAACGCATGGCGTAAGGCGTCCGGCGGCGGTACCGAGATGGCCGCCGAGGAGCCCACGCCCAAGCGCCGCAAAGGCGATAAGCGGCCCGGGATGATGAACCGGTTCGAGGAACGTTGGCGCCGTCGCCAAGAGGGCGACGACCAGTAGAGGTCCGGTGACCGATCGGCGGGATCCGTTCCGCCGCGGGGTCCGGCTGTTCCACGAACACACGAGGTTTCACGAAGGTGGGGCCCGTGGATGACCGACACCGGTCACCCACGGGCCCCACCTTCGTATGGGACTCCAAGCCGTACGGGCCTCAGAGCAGGCCGGGGAGCGGATCCGCCTCGATCCGGGGCCGGCTCCAGGGCGCCAGGGAACGTGGCAACAGCACCGCACGCCACCGCCGGCCGGTCGTGACCGACCCGGTCAGCGCGGCCACGACGGTGTCCAGATCACCCTGGAGCCCCTGAGCGGGCCGTGGTTCGGGGGCGTACCGAGCACCCTCCTCGGCCAGGGCCAGTCGCCACAGGGCACCCCCGGCCTCCTCCCCGATCCCCTTCTCCCCCACGGTGGCCAGCCGCGCGGCGGTGCTCCGCGGACTCTCGGTCAGATCCCAGGTCACCCCCAGGTCCGAACAGGTGTCGCGCAACTCCCGCCAGGCGGTGTGCGCCGCCGCCGTCCCGCCGGCGGCCACCGCGGACCGGCGTGCCCGGCGCACGAGCGCGCGGACCAGCGCGGGCAGGGCCGCGGACAACAACGCCACCAGGCCGACCAGGAGCCCGGGCAGCCACCCGGGTGGACCCTGGCCGCCGCTCACCGAGCCGGTCTCGTCCAACCCGTCGGCGGCTCCGTCCGACTCCTCGTCCGGCGACCCGCTCGCCTCCGGGGTGGGGGAGGGATCCTCCTCCGGGGACTCGTCGGCCTCGGGCTCGTCATCGGTGTTCGGTTCGGGGGCGATGTTGTCCGGAAGTTCGTCCACCCCGGTGCTGTAGTCCGGCCGGGAGGCGGTGCCCTGTCCGCCGTCGGGGTCGGCGGGTGTGGGTTCGAACCGCACCCAGCCGGCCCCCTCGAAGTACAGCTCGGGCCAGGCGTGGGCGTCGCTCGCCGCCACCGTCCACCGGTCCTCGCCGCTGGGTCTGCCCGCGGTGTAGCCCACCGCGACCCGGGCGGGGATCCCGGCCTGCCGGGCCATGACCGCCATCGCGCCGGCGTACTGCTCGCAGTAGCCGATCCGATCCTCGAAGAGGAAGTGGGTGAGCGGGTCGGTGCCCTCGGGCACCGGCGGCGGGGTCAGGTCGTAGGTGAATTCGCCGTCGGTGAAGAACTCCTGCAGGGCCAGGGCGCTCTCGTAGTCGGAGTCGGCGCCCTCGACGAGGGCGCCGGTGAGCTCTTGGACCCGCTCGTCCAGGCCCTCCGGCAGGTGCAGCCGGTCGTCGGTCAGGGAGCGCGGCGGCCCGGCGGCGTCCAGTTCACGTGCCCCGGGTCGGTTCTCCGAGGAGGTCACCACGAAGTTGTAGCCACTGGGCGGGGTCTCGGTGGTGAACACCATCAGGGTGCTCTCGTCCACGTACCAGTCCCCGGCGATCTCCACCGAGCGCGCCGGGTAGGGCAGCGGCAGGAAGTCCATGGGAGGGGTATCGGAGTCCAGGGAGATCCGTGTGGTGACGAGCTCGTCCTCGTCGGGTTCGGTCAAGCGGCCCGGGGGAGTGGGCAGTGTGCCGTCGATCCCGCTGTCCCGACCCGCGTGCACGGGCGTCATCGTCCAGTTCTCGCCGTCGAACTCGTCGAGGACGAAGGTGCGCAGGTACTCGGGTTCCTCGTCTTCGGTCCGGTAGGTGAGCACGGTGCGGTCGGAGTTGGATCCCAGGTCCCGGCGCAGGGAGACCATCGGGTGGGTGGTGGTCACCGAGTCGTTCGCCACGACCCCGCCCTCGGCCAGCGTGTAGAGGGCGTCGGTGCGCAGCGAGGGCAGGACCTGAGGCAGCAACAGGGCGAGGGAGACCGCCACCACCGAGACGAGGGCGGCCAGAGCCACGCGACCGGCCACGCCGTCGGGGGCCGTACCGGGCCCGCGCCTGGCGCGGACGCGCGTCCCCCACTCGCGGGAACGGACCCACATGTCCACCGCCAAAAGGGCGAGGAAGCCGATCGCGGTGATCGCGGCCGGCCCCCAGGTCATCCCGGCGTCGTCCACGAACAGCGGCACCACCAGCAGCGAGAGCAGCAGACCACCGACCATGCCGGGGCAACGGGCCGTTACGGCGAGGAAGTCCGCGGTCATCGTGAACACCATGAACACCAGGGCGATGATCACGTTGAGCCCGGGCGTGGGCGAGACCGGTGGGGTGTTGGTGTCGATGGTGTGCAGGCCCTGTACGAACAGGGCCCCGGTGTGGTCGAGCGTGTCCAACGTGGGCAGGAAGCCCAGAGCGGTGGTCTCGGGAGCGAAGAGCGGCGCGTACAGCAGCAGCACCGCGAACAGCTGGAGGAAGGGCACGGCGAATGCCCCGCCCACCAGTGATCGGTACGCCGTGGAGACGAGCGCGACCACCGTCATGAGCACGGCGGCCGGGACCCACCAGGCGTCGCCGCGGACCAGGCCGCTCAGCAGGGGGAGTGAGGCCAACATCGTGACCAGGGTGGCCAGGGGCATCAGCGCTCTCAACGCGGACCCTCCCAGGGGTTCGGTGTTCCCGCGGCGGCGGGGGCGGCGAGGCCGTGCCACAGGTCGGGAAGTTCGGTGGGCTCGGCGACGGGGAGTACCCGCCAACCGTTGGCGGTCAGCAGGTCGCCCACTCGTCGCGCGGCCTCGGGGTCGGGCCAGGCGGCGTTGACGCACAGCACCGCCACCCGGGTCGCGGAACCGCCCGCTCGGGACAGGGCGGTGGCGTCCTCGACGTCCAAAGCACCCAGGACCGCGACGACCAGACCGGCCGAGACACCGCGCGCTTCCTCCAGTTCGGCGATGCCACCGCCGAGCCGGGGGGTGTCGGAGGGCTCCACCACGGCCAGTCCGTCCAGCACACCGGTGGCGTGCTCGGTGATCAGACGGCCCTGATCGGTGTGCAGGCGCAGTTCGTGTCCGTGTTCGAGCACGTGCAGGGCCACCGACGCGGCCACGCTCACCGCCGTCTCCAGGGAGTCGCGCGGGCCGTCGCCGGCGTGGGCGTCGACGCGGGTGTCGAGCAGCAGGGTGCTGTGTTCACGCCGGTGCTGTTCGTCCTGGCGCACCATCAGTTCGCCGTGCTTGGCGGTGGAACGCCAGTGCACTCGGCGCAGATCGTCGCCGTGTCGGTAGGTGCGGGGGATCGGGTCCTGCTCACCGACACCGGTCACCGATCGCCGGGGGGCGTCCTCCCCGGGGGCGCCGTCGGTGCGGCCCCGCTCGGGCAGGGGCACGAAGCGGGGCGTGACCAACAAAGGGGTGGGCGAGCCCAGGGAACGGGTCACGCGAACACAACCCAGCGCGTCGAGCACACTCACCCGTAAGGGCCCCACCGGGTAGCGACCGCGAACTTCCGGACGTACCAGGTAGGTGATGTCGCAGACGGAGCGCGGCCCCAGGAAACCGACGGTGAAGCGTGGTTCGTGGCCCAGCCGGACCGGCAGCGTGTCCTCCAGACGGACCCAGCCCACGGGCCAGGTGGGTGAACCGTTGCCGATGCGGACCAGGACCTGGGCGTCACCGCCCGCGGGGACCCGGCGCGGGCGCAGGTCACGGCTGTCGACGATGCGCGCGGAAGCTCCGATGAGCGTGAGCGCGCCGATCGTCGGCACCAGGAGCAGGAGCAGCCCGACGCCGACGATCTCGCGTTGACCGATGACGAGACCACACACGAGTGCGACCGCTCCGAAGAACAGCATCAGGCCGCCACGGGCGGTGAGGGTGCGTTGCGGGCGCATCGTCCGTCTCTTGGTGGGATCGGGCGCTGCCGAAAGGGGTCAGCGGGGTCCGGGCACGGGAAGTCGAGCGACCAGCTTGGCCACGATCTGTTCGGGGCTGAGGCGTTCCATGTGGGCCTCGGGACCGGGCAGGAGCCGGTGGGCCAGCACGGGAACGGCCAGCGTCTGCACGTCGTCGGGCACCACGTAGTGGCGGCCCTCCAAAGCGGCGTGGGCGCGGGCGGCGCGCACCAGGTGCAGGGTCGCGCGCGGGGAGGCGCCGAGCTTGAGTTCGGGCGCGGTGCGGGTGGAGTTGACCAGGTCGACGATGTAGCGGCGCATGCCGGGGGCGACGTGGACCTGCCGGACCCGTTCGACCAGGTCCCGGATCTCGGCGGCGTCGGTGACGGGGGCCAGGTCCTCCAACGGGGAGTTCGACCCGTGGGAGTCGATCATGTCGAGTTCGGCCTGCGGTGAGGGGTATCCGACCGAGACGCGGGCCATGAACCGGTCCCGTTGCGCCTCGGGCAGGGCGTAGGTGCCCTCCATGTCCGCGGGGTTCTGGGTGGCCACCACCATGAAGGGGCGCTCCAGGGCGCGGGTCCGGCCGTCCACGCTGACCTGTCGTTCGGCCATGCACTCCAGCAGGGCCGACTGGGTCTTGGGCGAGGCACGGTTGATCTCGTCGCCGAGAACGATGTTGGCGAACACCGGACCCGGGTTGAACTCGAACTCGCCGCGGTCCTGGTGGTAGACGCTGACGCCCGTGATGTCGCTGGGCAGTAGGTCCGGAGTGAACTGGACGCGTTGGACCGAACAGTCCACCGCCCGTCCCAGGGCCTTGGCCAGCATGGTCTTGCCGACGCCGGGGACGTCTTCGATGAGCAGGTGGCCCTCGGCGAGCAGAACGGTCAGCGTGATGCGCAGAACGTCGGGTTTGCCCTCGATGACCGTCTCGATCGCGTCGCGGACGCGGTCGGCCACGATCGCGACGGCGCCCACGTCCTCCCGGACGTCACCCCCGTGACCGTCGTGCTGTGTGCCGAGTGACACGAGACCCCTCTCGCTCCGTATGCCTCGGTGTATCGATCCGAGGCTAGGCCCAATCAGGTCCTATGCAAACCAAAGTGCCGAAATCGGCTGCGGAATGGGGGAACTGCGTTGCAATGTTCCACATGGTCCGGAAATCGCACTTCTGATCGTGGGCGGGTGCGGGGTTCGGGAAGCGGGACGGGTGCGCGGAACCGGTCATGGTGCGACCCGAGGGTGGACGACGGAACGTCGCGGTGCTCAACGGTCCCGTTTCCGGGGGCGTCGCCGTGGTGGTGGGAATAGGCCCGGGGGTGGCGCCGCGACGCTCGGACCCCCTCCACCGCTCCACTCGAACGCCACCGCTGTGACCTGCGGATTCAGCGATCTTTCAAGCGTCGCGCGCCGATTCGAACTGTTGACGGTGGGGAAGAGTGGAGTAAGGTGGAGCAGCGTGGAGAGGGTGAGTTCTCCACTCAGGGGGGTGAGGGGGTGAGCGTGTGTTCCTCGGCACCCACACACCTCGCCTCGACCAGAAGGGACGGCTGTTCCTTCCAGCGAAGTACCGCGACGAACTGTCGGGGGGTGTGGTGATCACGAAGGGCCAGGAGCGCTGCCTCTATGTCTTTCCGACGGACGAGTTCGCTCGTCTGACCGCAGCCCTGCGCTCCGCACCGGTCACCGCCAAGGCGGTTCGCGACTACAGCCGGGTCCTCTTCGCCAGCGCGTCGGATCAGGCCTGCGACAAGCAGGGCAGGGTCACCGTCCCGCCGAAGCTGCGCGAGTACGCGGGGCTGGACCGAGAGTGCGTCGTCATCGGCGCCAACACGCGTTTGGAGATCTGGGACTCCCGGGCGTGGTCGGAGTACGAGGCCGAACAGGAACAGGAGTTCGCGCAACTCTCAGAGGAGGTGCTGCCCGGGGTGCTGTGAGCGGGGCGGCCCTTTCTCCGCCGCGCGGACGGCACTACGTCCATGCAATGCCGGGACCGGCAGTGGTCTTCCGGACACGACCGACACGAGCTGGCGCGACTTCCCCGGTGCCAGGTCGTGAACGCTCGACCCACCGAAGGGTGGACAATAGCGGCCGTGTCCGGAAGGCCCGCCGGTGACTTCCGGCCGGGCCACGCGAAGGACACCGTGACACGCCCCCGGGGCGTGTTCACGGACTCAGGGGGAGACCGCGACAGCGTGGAGGAACAGCACCGCATGGGGGAGACCCGGAAGCACGACCGTCCCGACGGGGACGGCGCGTCACAGGACCACGACGACCTCGGCGAATCCGCGCAGGCCCATGTGCCGGTGATGCTGGACCGGATCGTCGAACTGCTCGCCCCGGCGCTCACCCGCCCCGACGCCGTGCTCGTCGACGGCACACTCGGTCTGGGCGGACACTCGGAGGCACTGCTCAAGGCCCGCCCGAACCTGCGCCTGGTCGGCGTGGACCGTGACACCACCGCCTTGGAGCGCAGCGCCGAGCGACTCAAGCCCTACGACGACCGCACCCACTTCGTGCACGCGGTCTACTCGGAGATCCCGCGGGCCCTGGACGAGGCCGGCTACGACCGGGCCGACGCCGTCCTGCTCGACCTGGGGGTGTCCTCGCCCCAGCTGGACGAGAGCGACCGCGGGTTCGCCTACGCCCAGGACGCCCCCTTGGACATGCGCATGGACCGTACCCAGGGACTCACCGCCGAAGAGGTCGTCAACGACTACCCCGTCGGCGAACTCATCCGTGTCCTGCGCACCTACGGCGAGGAGCGCTTCGCGCCGCGCGTGGCCAAGGCCATCGAACGCCGTCGCGCGCAGGGTCGCATCACCTCCACCAGGGAACTGGCGGACCTGGTCCGAGAGTCCATCCCCGCCGCCACCAGGCGTACCGGAGGCCACCCCGCCAAACGCGCCTTCCAGGGGTTGCGCATCGAGGTCAACGCCGAACTGTCCATCCTCAAGGAGACCCTGCCCGCCGCCCTGTCCCGGCTGGCCATGGGCGGACGCATCGCGGTGCTGTCCTACCACTCCCTCGAGGACCGGATGACCAAGAAGGCCTTCGCCGCACTGGCCACCGACACCACGCCTCCCGACCTTCCGGTCCCGCTCCCGGACCGGCAGCCGGAACTGAAGCTCCTCACCAGAGGCGCCGAACTCCCCACGGACGAAGAGAACGAACGCAATCCGCGCGCGCAGTCCGCCCGTCTCCGGGCGGCCGAGCGTGTGCGCGAACCGTCGCGGCAGTAGGGAGAACAGATGGGCACGAAGACGGACACCCGCCGCACCACCAAGGACCGTGGACGCACCGGGACCACCACCCGTACCGCCGCGCCCCGACGTTCGGTGCGTACCAAGGCGCCGACCGCCACGGCACGTACGACGGGGGGAGCCTCGGCGAGTCGCGCACCGAAGATCCCCTTCGTGCTGCTCATCCTCTGTCTGTTGGGCGGGGCTCTGGTCAGCCTGCTGTTGCTGCGCAGCCTCGTGGCGCAGGAGGCCTACACCATCACCAGCCTGCAGTCGGAGAACCGCGAGATGTCCTACGAGGAACAGCGGCTCGAAGAGTCCGTCGCCCACCTGGAGACCTCCGACCGCATCGCGCAAGAGGCGGAGAAGATGGGGATGGAGCCGGGCGAGGCCCCGCTCTTCCTGGACTTGGACAACGGTGAGATCACCGGGGACGCTGGGAGCGATGATTGAGCACCCCTCGGGACCGACGCCCACGTGACCCCCGCCGACCCGGAGCGACCAGCCGCTCCGGGTCGCGGCCGAACAAGGGCCCACAGAGGAGACCGAACCGGCCCGCCCAGGGTGGGCGTGCCCGGGCCGGTGGCGGATCCGGCGGTACGGGCCGTCCGGTACGGCGGGGGGAACGTCCCCGCCGTCGGTCGAGTCCGCCGCCGCCCCCGCCGCTGCTGCGTCGTACCTTCCGAGCGGGCGATCCGCGTAAGCGGATCAAGGCCGGTGGGGTCATCATCGTGGTGATCCTGGTGCTGTTCGCCGGGCGCCTCACCCAGATCCAGGGGATCGAGGCCGAGACCTACGCCGAGGCCGCGGCGAACCTGCGCATGCAGACCATCGACATCCCCACCCTGCGCGGGCAGATCACCGACTCCGAAGGCAACCCCTTCGCCCTGTCGGTGGAGGTCCGCAACGTCTTCGTCGACCCCGAGGAGATCGAGGAGGACGAACGGGATCGGCTCATCGACGAACTGGTGAGCCGTTTCGACCTGGAAGAGCAGGACGTGACGGCCAAGGTCGACGCCAAGCCGAGCCGATACCAGATCGTGGCGAAGGACATCTCTCCCGGCGACTGGCAGGAGTTCCAGGATCTGGGCCTGAGCGGAGTGGGCGCCGACGTCGACTACAACCGGGTCTACCCCGACGAGACCGGCGCCGCCGACCTGGTCGGTTTCGTCGGTGCGGAGGGGCACGGCCTCGAAGGCCTGGAGGGCTACCTGGACTCCACTCTCGCCGGTGAGGCCGGCAAGCGACAGGTCGAGGTCGGCCAGGACGGCACCCAGATCCCGATGGCCGGCGGTCTGGTGCGCGAACCCGAGGCGGGTCAGGACGTACGACTGACCCTGGACCGCGACCTGCAGTGGTACGCCCAGCAGGCGCTGGCGAACCGGGTCGAGGAACTGGAGGCCGAGGCGGGCAGCGTCGTGGTCTCCAACAAGGAGGGGGAGATCCTGGCCATGGCCGACTTTCCCACCTATGACCAGACCGACATCGCCTCCTCCGAACCCGAGGACCGGAGCAACGGGTCGGTGTCCTCCACCTTCGAACCCGGCAGCACCAACAAGGTCATCACCCTGGCGGCCGCGCTGGAGGAGGGGAAGACCACCCCCGAGACGGTCTACACCGTGCCCTACGCGCTCCAGTACTACGACCAGACCTTCCGCAACTCCAGCAACAACGGCACCCAACGCCTGACCACCAACGGGATCATGGCCCAGTCCAGCAACGTGGGCACGATCAAGATCGCCGACCAGGTGGGGGCCTCGGTCCTGCACCGCTACATGACCGACTTCGGTCTGGGGCAACCCACGGGCCTGGCCCTGCCGGGCGAGGAGTCCGGTGTGCTCACCGACCCCGACGACTGGTGGGGCACCCAACTGCCGTCGGTGTCCATCGGGCACGGGCTGTCGGTCAACGCCGTGCAGATGGCCTCGGTCTACGCCACCGTCGCCAACGGGGGAGTGCGGGTCGAACCGACGCTCGTCTCGGGAACGGTCGACCCGGAGGGCGAGTTCACCGCGGCCGAGGAACCCGCCCGTCAGCGGGTGATCAGCGAGGAGACCGCCGAACAGCTCCAGCTGATGCTGGAGGCGGTCACCGGCGACGAGGGGACCGCTCCGCAGGCCCGCATCGACGGTTACCGGGTGGCCGGCAAGACCGGTACCGCCAACCGGATCGACCCGGAGACGGGCCGCTACGACGAGGGCGGCTACACGGCCACCTTCGCCGGGTTCGCCCCCGCGGACGACCCGGAACTGGTGGTCCAGGTGGTACTGCACAACCCGCAGGGCACCTACTACGGCGGTGAGGCGGCGGGCCCGGTGTTCAACGACATCATGTCCTTCGCCCTGAAGTCCTTCAAGGTCCCACCGACCGACGAGGAGGCCCCGGCCATCCGTCTGGTGGAGGACGAGGACGCCGACGGCTGACACCCGCACAGGAGTAGGGCGGGCACACGGTGCCCGCCCTGCGGCCCGGCTTCGGGTGATGGCCCCTTAAGCCGACCGAAGGGCGTCCACCGCCCGGCGGATGGCACGGATGTGGGCGGGGCCGGTGCGGCAGCAGCCACCGACCATCACGGCGCCGTCCGCGCACCAGCCGGCCGCCGCCGCGCCGAAGCCCTCGACGTCCGTGGAACCGGCCCACGTCCCGCGTTCGGAGTCCCACACCTCGCCCGAGTTCGGGTAGGCCACCGCGGGCAGTCCCACCGAGGCCACCTCCCGCACCAAGGGGGGCACGTTCGACGGTGGAACGCAGTTCACGCCCACGGCCACCACACGCCCCTGCCGATGCAACGGCGCCAACCCCTCCGCCACCTCGCGCAGCGGGGTGCCATCGGAGATCCGAGTCTCGTCGGAGCACGAGAAGGAGAACCACGCACGGACCCCCGGCGTCTCCGCGACCAGGCGGGCCAGAGCCCGCGCCTCGGCGGCCGACGGCAGCGTCTCGCAGGCCACCAGGTCCGCACCGGAGCCGGTGAGCACCCGCCACCGCTCCCGGTGCCACCGGTACAACCCCTCCTCGTCCAGGTCGTAGTCGCCGGTGTACTCCGACCCGTCCGCCAGGGCCGCGCCATAGGGGCCCACGCCCGCCGCCACCAGACCCGAGCCGAACGCGTCCCGTTCGGTCACCGCCAGTTCCACCGACCGGGCCGAGAACTCCAAGGCCTCGGTGCGGGAGTACCCCCGGGCGGTGAATCCGTCGACGCTCGCCTGGTAGCCGGCGGCGATCGCCACGTCCGCTCCGGCCTCGAAGTAGTCGCGGTGCACCCGCGCGATCAGTTCCGGCTCCCGCGCCAACAACCGGGCCGACCACAGACCACCGCCCAGGTCACGGCCGTAGGCCTCCAACCGCGTCGCGAGCCCTCCGTCCAACACCAGTGCACGGTCCGCCATCCTCACCACCCTTGTCGACACACCTGTCCCAACCTGGGCGAAACGCCACACCATCCCTTGACAGGGAAACGTGGACCGGCCCAGCGTGGAAATTACCGACCGGCCCTCCACAGCCGTTAATCTCCAGACGTGCCACCGGTAATGCGACCTGAACACTCCAAACTCCGTCCACTGTCCGACCTGGCGACGAAGCTCGGTCCGGACACCACCCTGCTGCGCCCGGACCTGGACCCGGACCGGCCCGCGGACATGCCTCCACGTGAGATCCACGTCCGCGGCATCACCCACGACTCTCGACAGGTCGGCCAAGGCGACCTGTACGTCGCCCTGCCCGGAACCCGCGTCCACGGCGCGCGGTTCTCTCAGCAGGCGGCCGACGCCGAGGCCGCCGCGATCCTGACCGACACCGACGGCGCCGACGAGGCGGCCGCCACCGGCCTGCCCGTACTCGTGGTCCCCGGCGCGCGAGCCGCGCTCGGCACGGCCGCCGCCTGGGTCTTCGACGAGCCCGCTCGGGATCTGGTCCTGGTCGGGACCACGGGCACCAGCGGCAAGACCACGATCAGCTACCTGATCGAGTCCGGGATGCGTCAGGCCGGGATGAGCACCGGCCTGATCGGCACCGTGGAGATGCGGGTGGGCGACGAACGCGTCGCCTCCTCCCTGACCACACCGGAGGCCACCGACCTGCACGGACTCTTCGCCGTCATGGCCGAACGCGGCGTCACCGCCGCCGCCATGGAGGTCTCCAGCCACGCCCTGGCACTGGGCCGGGTCGGCGGCGCCCGCTTCGACGTGGCGATCTTCACCAACCTGTCCCAGGACCACCTGGACTTCCACTCGGACCTGCGCGACTACTTCGAGACCAAGGCGCTCCTGTTCACCCCCGAGTACTGCGACATCGCGGTGGTCAACGTCGACGACCGCTTCGGTCGGGCGCTGGTGGACATGGTGCAGCCACGCGGAGACGTCCCCGTCACCACCTTCGCCGTGGAGGGCTTCTCCGACGCCGACCCCGAGAGCGCCATGGAAGCGGACTGGAACGCCGTGGACGTCCACCTGGGCGCCACCGGCAGCACCTTCCGCGTGGTCGGACCCGGCGGTATGGAGGCCAAGGCGTCCGTGGCGCTACCCGGCCCCTTCAACGTCTCCAACGCCATGGCCGCCATCGTCGGTCTGGTCGAGGCGGGCCTTCCGATGGAGACCGCCATCGCCGGCGTCGCCGCGGCACCGGGCGTCCCGGGCCGCATGGAGCAGGTGGAGGCCCGGGACGCGGCGCAACCGCAGGACTTCACCGCGCTGGTCGACTACTCGCACAAGCCCGGCGCCATCGAAGCCGTCCTGGGCGCCCTGCGCGCCACCACGGAGGGACAGATCACCATGGTGGTCGGCTGCGGTGGCGATCGTGACCGGGCCAAACGTCCGCTCATGGGCGAGGCCGCCGCGCGTTTGGCCGATCACCTGATCATCACCAACGACAACCCGCGAACCGAGGACCCGGTGACGATCGCCACGGCGATGCTCGAAGGGGTCGCCAAGGTTCCCGAGGATCGGCGGGCCCGCATCACCGTGGAGTTCGACCGGGCCGAGGCGATCGGCCTGGGTGTGGCCCGCACCGGCCCCGGCGACGTCGTCGTTGTCGCCGGAAAGGGCCACGAGACCGGTCAGTACGTCAAGGGGGAGGTCCTGCCCTTCGACGACCGGGAGGTGCTGCGCGGGGCCATCGAGGACGCGTTGCGCATCCGGGCCGGCCGGCGGCTCGGCGACGCCCTCCGGGACGTTCACCGCGCACCCGACCAGGGCTGACGCTCCGACACACCGAAGACGCGCCGAAACCGGTGCCGTCCACTCACCGGGACACGGCCACAGGCCGTGTCCCGGTCACATAGACCGCCCTGAGGTGTACGTATCACTCTCGGTATGGCCTCTGGCGGTCACGAAGTGGAGCATATTGGCGCCCACAGGGCCCTGCCGGGACCCCGGACGCCCCAACATGTTCTAAGGTAGGTCCGGCAATCGCAGCCCGAAGTGCCGCCCCACGTGGCGCCCATGACCCGGCATCGTCGGGTCGTCAGTGGCCCGGTGCGGCACCGCGCGCACGGTATCCGCGGTGCCATCCCCTGACCCGAAACCCGAGGCCGGGTGGCCAATGCCCTTGGGGCGCTGTGGGCCGGGCCTGACCTGAGGAGTGGATTTGATCGCGCTCACGCTCGATCGGATCGCTGAGATCACCCAAACCGCCATCGGCGGATCAGCACGCCCAGACGCCGTCGTCGACGGCCCCGTCGTCATCGATTCCCGACAGGTGGAGTCCGGGGCGCTCTTCGTCGCGCTCAACGGCGAGAGGGTCGACGGACACGACTTCGCCGAGTCCGCGGTGGCGGCCGGGGCGGTCGCCGTCCTGGTCTCGCGCCCGGTCCCCGCACCGCACCTGCTGGTGGACGGCGGAGACGACGAGGTCGTAGCGGCCCTGGCGCGTCTGGCCAGGTATGCGGCCGGTGAACTCGGCGACCCGAAGCGCGAGGACGCCACGACGCAGATCGTCGGCGTCACAGGCTCCTCCGGCAAGACCACGACCAAGGACCTCATCGCCCAGGTCGTCGGTCGTATGGGCGCCACGGTGGCCCCGGCCGGCTCCTTCAACAACGAGATCGGCCACCCGCTCACCGTGCTGCGCGCCGACACCGACACCCGCCACCTGATCCTGGAGGTCGCCGCGCGCGGCATCGGGCACATCGCCCACCTGTGCCGCGTCGCCCCGCCCCGGATCGGCGTGGTGCTCAACGTCGGCAGCGCGCACATGGGCGAGTTCGGTGGCCGCGACGCCATCGCCAAGGCCAAGGGCGAACTCGTCGAGTCGCTCCCGGCCGGCTCCGAGCGGCGCGGCGCGGGCGGTGTGGCCGTCCTCAACGCCGACGACCCGCTGGTCCGCGCCATGGCCTCTCGCACCGGGGCGCGCGTCGTCCTCTACGGCACCGCCGAGGACGCCCACGTGCGCGCCACCGACGTCACCACCCAGGACAACGGGTCCCCGGCGTTCACGCTGCACCTGAACGGTCGCACGGCCCCGGTCCGGCTGGGGCTGGTCGGCGCCCACCAGGTGAGCAACGCCTTGGCCACCGCCGCCGTCGCCGACGAGCTCGGCATGGACATCGAAGACATCGCCGCCGCCCTCGGCGCGGCCACCCCGGTCAGCCGTTGGCGGATGGAGGTCACCGAACACGACGGTGTCACCCTCGTCAACGACGCCTACAACGCCAACCCCGAATCGATGCGGGCCGCGCTGACCACCCTGGCCTCCCTGGCCAGGGAACGCCGCGCCATCGCCGTGCTCGCCCACATGGCCGAGCTCGGTGAGGAGGGCGACGCCGAACACGAGAGGATCGGGGCCCTTGTCGCCGAGATCGGCGTGGCCCACCTGATCGTGGTCGGGGAGGCAGCCGAGGGCATCGCCGTCGGTGCCGAACGCGCCGCCCACAGGTGGAGCGGTGAGAGCATCCGAGTTCCCGACGCCGAGGCGGCAGCCGAAGCGGTGCGCGAGCGGATGCGCACAGGAGACGTCGTCATTGTGAAGGGATCGCGCGTGGCTGCGCTCGAAAGGGTTATCGACCTCATCACCAAGGGTGATGACCAATGATCGGGATCACCATCGCGGCGGCGCTCGCGCTGATCGTCTCCATGCTGCTGATGCCGCCGCTCATCAAGCTCCTGTACCGGTTCAAGTTCGGGCAGGAGGTCCGCGACGACGGACCCGAGGGTCACAAGACCAAGCAGGGCACGCCCACCATGGGCGGCATCGTCATCATCCTCGGTGCGGTGATCGGCTACTTCGGCTCCCACCTGGTGCTGTGGATCGTCCAGCCCGCCGCCTCCGGGCCGACGGCCTCCGGCCTGCTGGTGATGTTCCTGTTCGTCGGGATGGGCTGTGTCGGCTTCCTCGACGACTTCATCAAGATCTACAAGCGCCGCAGCCTGGGTCTGCGCAGTGGCGCCAAGATGGTCGGTCAGGCCGTCATCGGTGTGGGCTTCGCCTACGGCGTGACCCAGTTCCCCAACGGGTACGGCTACACCCCGGCCGCCCCCCAGCTGTCCTTCCTGCGCGACTTCGGACCGCCGCTGATGATCGGCGTGTTCGTCATCTGGGCGCTGTTCCTCATCGTCGGGTTCTCCAACGCGGTGAACCTCACCGATGGTCTGGACGGCCTGGCCACCGGCGCGGTCATCCTGTCGCTGGCCGCCTACGTCATCATCGGCAACTGGCAGCTGCGTCAGTCCTGTGTGGAGGCTCTCACCTCCAGCTGCTACACCGTCCGTGACCCCTTGGACCTGGCCGTCGTGGCCTCCGCCGTCCTCGGCTCCTGCATCGCCTTCCTGTGGTTCAACGCGCCCCCGGCGAAGATCTTCATGGGCGACACCGGTTCGCTGGCCCTGGGCGGTCTCATCGTGGGTCTGGCCATCACCACCCGCACCCAGCTCCTGCTGCTGATCATCGGTGGCCTGTTCGTCATCATCACCCTGTCCGTGATGATCCAGATCACGTCGTTCCGCCTCACCGGCAAACGCGTGTTCCGGATGGCGCCGCTGCAGCACCACTTCGAGCTCAAGGGGTGGGCGGAACCGACCATCGTGATCCGTTTCTGGATCATCCAGGGTCTGTTCATGGCGGTGGCGATCGGCCTGTTCTACCTCGAATGGATGCCAAGCTAGAGGCATGCCGCACCACCGATCTTCCACCTCCCCGACCACCGCGCCCGCCGAAGGCGAGAACCCCTTCGCGGGCGCGTTGGTCTGTGTCGCCGGTCTCGGAGTCTCCGGTCCCCCCGTCGCCAGGGCGCTCCTGGCGCAAGGGGCCCGGGTGGTCGTCGTCGACGGCCGTGACGACGAGACCACCCGCGCCGTGGCCGCCGAACTCACCGAGGCGGGCGCGGAGGTCCTCCTCGGCGACACGCCCCTGCCCGAGGGCTGCGACCTGGTCGTCACCTCACCCGGCTGGCGCCCCGACTCGCCGCTGTTGCTCCGTGCCGCCGAGGCCGGAGTGGAGGTCATCGGCGACGTGGAACTGGCCTGGCGGATCAAGCCCGCCGACCAGGTGTGGCTGGCCATCACCGGCACCAACGGCAAGACCACCACAGTGCGCATGCTCGAATCGATCCTGCGCGCGGACGGCCGCGACGCGCTCGCCGTCGGCAACGTCGGTACCCCCGTCATCGACGCGGTCCGTCCGGACGCCGAGGGCCACGTGTACAACGTCCTTGCCGTGGAACTGTCCAGCTTCCAGCTGCACTGGTCCGAGAGTCTGCGCCCGCACGCCGCCACCGTCCTCAACATCGCCGCCGACCACCTGGACTGGCACGGCGGACTCGACCCCTACGCCCGCGCCAAGGGCAAGGTGTTCGCCCACGGCACCGTGCGCGTGGTCAACACCGCCGACGAATGGTCGGTGCGCCTGGCCGAGGAGGACGGCGACCCCCACGCCCCGCTGGTGGGTCTGCGCCTGGACACCCCTCGCGCCGGGGAACTGGGCGTGGTCGAGGACCTGCTGGTGGACCGGGCCTTCGTGGCCGAACCCCACAGCAGCGCCGAGGAACTGGCGACCCTGGCCGACGTCCGCCCGGCCGCCCCGCACAACGTCGCCAACGCCCTGGCGGCGGCGGCCCTGGCCCGCTCGATCGGTGCGGCCGCCGACTCGATCCGCGTCGGCCTGAACGCTTTCGTCCCCGAACCCCACCGGATCGCCCACGTGGCGAAGGTGGCGGGGGTGGACTACGTCGACGACTCCAAGGCCACCAACCCGCACGCCGCCGCGGCCTCCCTGAACTCCTACGAGTCCGTGGTGTGGGTGGCCGGCGGGTTGCTCAAGGGGGCCGACGTGGACGACCTGGTGGCCGAGGCCGCCGCCCGGCTGCGCGGCGTGGTGCTGATCGGTGCCGACCGGGCGCGCATCCGGGAGGCCCTGGAGGAGCACGCTCCGGACGTGCCGGTGGTGGAGGTCGAGGGGCCCGCCGCAGACGCCCCACCAGAGCACACCGTCATGGACGTCGTGGTCGCCGAGGCCGCCGCGTTGGCCCGAGAGGGCGACACGGTGCTGCTCGCCCCGGCCGCCGCGTCCATGGACATGTTCACCAACTATCCCGAGCGGGGCCGCTTCTTCTCCGAGGCCGTTCACCGCCGCGCCTGAGGCGCCGATTTCGCACCCAGGGTCACCGGTCGACGACACTTCGTGTTCCGGTGGCCCTGTTGTGTGCCGTACCACCCGTGAAGCCCGCCAAAGATGGCCAACACGCGGAAAATGTCCACTGGTCCCGACCCGCCGGTACGCCACTATTGAGGCGCCGATGGTGCGGAGGGTGTGTGGATGGCGGCGACGACAGCGGTTCCCGGGGCGACTCGGACCCGGGGGCGTACGGCCTCCGGTGGGCGCGAGCGCGCGCTTTGGCGTGAGTGGGCCAGGTCCCTGGACCGGCCTCTCACGTCCTATTACCTGATCCTCAGTACCGGGATGATGCTCATCGCCCTGGGGCTGGTGATGGTCCTGTCCTCGACGATGGTCAACTCCATCACCGAGACCGGCTCGGCCTTCTCCGTCTTCCATCGCCAGTTGGCGTCGGCGGCGATCGGCCTTCCACTCATGCTGTTGGCCTCCCAGCTGCCGCTGTGGGTCTTTCGGATGGTCGGCTACCCGGCGATGATCCTGTCGGTGGCGCTGCTGCTGCTCACCGCCTTCCAGGGCACCGAGGTCAACGGCGCGATGCGGTGGCTGGAGATCGGCGGTCTGGTCATCCAGCCCTCCGAACCCGCCAAGCTCGCCTTCGCCCTGTGGGGAGCCAACATCCTGGCCCGCAAGGAGGAGCTCAAGGAGCTCACCGAGTGGCGACAACTGCTGATTCCGTTGGTGCCCGGCTGCGGTCTGCTCACCCTGCTGGTCCTGATCGGATCGGACCTGTCCACCACCCTGGTGCTGCTGCTGGTCTTCCTCGCCCTGTTGTGGGTCGTGGGCGCGCCGGGCAGGCTGTTCGTCGCCATGTTCGGACTGGTCCTGGGTCTGGCCGGGATCGTCATCGCGATCGAACCGTTCCGGATGACCCGCATCACCGCATTCCTCGACCCGGGGGCCGATCCCACCGGAGCGGGGTTTCAGTCCCTGCACGGCCTGTACGCGCTGGGCACCGGAGGCATCTTCGGCGTCGGCATCGGCGCCAGTCGTGAGAAGTGGGGATTCCTGCCCTTCGCCGAGTCCGATTTCATCTTCGCCATCATCGGCGAGGAGTTCGGTCTCATCGGCACCCTGCTCGTGCTCTGCCTGCTCGGCATGCTCGGCTACGCCGGGCTGCGGGTCGCCTTCCGTGTCAAGGACCCCTTCTCGCGCCTGGGCGCCTTCGCCATCTCGACCTGGATCATCGGCCAGTCCATGATCAACATCGCCGCCGTCATCGGCCTGGTCCCGGTCACCGGAATCCCGCTGCCCCTG
>NZ_DYZD01000221.1 GCF_020741345.1 Nocardiopsis listeri | reverse complement strand
CGCAGCTTCTCCTTGCTGCCGAAGTGGTGGATGACCAGGCCGGGGGAGACCCCGGCCTCCTCCGCGATGGCGCGTACGGAGACACCGAAGCCCTCCTGGCCGAATCGGGTCAGGGCCGCGTCGCGAATGCGGGCGCGGGCGGTGAGGTCGTCTCGTTGAGCTGAACACATGTTCAATACATTAAACGGGTGTTCAGTCTGGTGGCAAGGGAGTCCTCCGTCCCGGGCGTACACTCGGGGCACTTTCGGGGTGGCCGATCGGGCCGTGCCCCAGGGGCGGAAGGGAGAAGTTCGATGGTCCAGGTCGCGGTCGCCCAGTTCGCGCCGGGGAAGGACAAGGCCGAGAACCAGAGGTCGGTGGCGGAGTTGGTCGCGCGCGCCGCCTCGACCGGAGCCGAGGTCGTCCTGCTGCCCGAGTACACGATGTTCACCGCGTCGCGCACCGACCACCGTTACGTCGAGGCGGCCGAGCCGTTGGACGGCCCCTTCCTCTCCGCGGCGGCGGACACCGCCCGTCGTGAGGGCGTGCACCTGGTGCTGGGGATCAACGAGTCCCGCGGCGAGGGCGCTTCACGCTTCACCAACACCCTGGTGGCGCTCTCTTCGGAGGGTGAACGGGTGGCGCACTACCGCAAGATCCACCTGTACGACGCGTTCGGGGTCAAGGAGTCCGAGGTGGTCGCCCCCGGGCCGATCGAGGAACCGGAGACCTTCACCGTGGACGGCGTGGTCTTCGGGCTCCAGACCTGTTACGACCTGCGCTTTCCGGAGGTGACGCGGCGGATCGCCGACGCCGGGGCGCACGTTGTGCTGCTGGCGGCGCAGTGGGTTCCGGGACCGCTCAAGGAGGACCACTGGCGCACCCTGGCGCGCGCCCGTGCCATCGAGAACACCGTCTACGTGGCGGCTTCGGGGCAGTCCGCGCCAACGGGGGCGGGCAACAGCATGGTGATCGATCCGATGGGGACCGCGTTGGCGTCGCTGGGGGAGCAGACCTTCGAGGTCGCCACGGCCGGGGTTTCGGCCGAACGTGTGGAAGCGGTCCGTGTCACCAATCCGGCCCTCGCGATGCGCCGATTCTCGGTGTCCTCAAGCGGGGAGGTCTGAGCGCCGCCACGGGTCCGCGCATACATTTCGGACAGATCGTATGAATGTCCAGCTCTTGCCCTGGGGCTTCACAGGCTTGGTCACTTAGGGTTATGATTTACCTGCACGGAGTGATTTAGATCGGTCCGGGCCCTTCCGGGCGCCGAGAGCTTCTGATTCAATTAAGAGCCGGTAACTATCGGCCCGCCAGACTGTCCTAAACCACGGGGGGAGCAAGGACATTGCGCGGAACGAGCACGATGTGCGAACCAGCAATGCGGACCGCCGCACCCGACGGCTACGTCTACGACCCGACCTGGCTGAGCCTGGCGCAGTGCATGGGGGATGCCTGCGTCGTCTGCCACGCCAAGTGGCCCCGGCCCCGCCGGGAGCTCGGTGAGCTGCCGGACGGGGCTCGGGTGTTCGGGTGCGACGAGTGCGCGGGGATCATCGGGCACCAGCCCGTCCCCGAGCCGCTGTTCGTCGCACGCTGATCGGCGGTCCCGTCTTCGGGACGGTCAGAGGACGGTCGCGCTCCGGGTCCAGGGGGAGAAGTAGGACCCGGAACGCGTCCGTCGACGCGCCCGCTTCCATGGGGAGGAGGGGAATTGAGCGCGCCTTCTCCAGGATGGTTCTCGTGACACACGTGGCCCGACGGCCACGTTCCCCGTAGGGCGTCGGGGCCAACGATACTCCGTGTTGCCCATCACCGACGGTCAGTGAGAAACTTCCATGCGGTATTTCGGTGAAGTTCCTCAGCCGTTGGTAGGAAAGCCCAGGTCGACGCCTCCTTCGGGACGTCGGCTCGGATCCGTCCAACGGGCGGTGACCGCCTTCGTTCGCGTGTAGAAGTGAACACTCTCCGTGCCGTGGGCGTGCGAGTCGCCGAAGAGCGACTGCTTCCAGCCCCCGAACGAGTAGTACGCCATGGGTACCGGAATGGGCACGTTGATGCCCACCATGCCGACCTCGATCTCGTTCTGGAAGCGTCGCGCGGCGCCCCCGTCGTTGGTGAAGATCGCCGTCCCGTTGCCGTACGGGTTGTCGTTGATCAGCTCGACGGCCTCGTCGTAGTCGGCCACGCGCACCACGCTCAGCACCGGACCGAAGATCTCCTCGCGGTAGCAGGTCATCCCAGGCCCCACGTGGTCCAGCACGGAGGGTCCCAACCAGAAGCCGTCCTCGTCACCGTCCGGAACCGGGTGCGCCCGACCGTCGATCGCCAGGGTCGCACCCTCTCGTACCCCCGACTCCAGGTACGAGGCGACCTTGTCCCGATGCTCACGGGTCACCAGCGGACCCATCTCGCTGCGTTCGTCGTCGCCGGGACCCACCCGCAGTCGGGCCACACGCTCCTTGATCCGTTCCAGCAGCTCGTCGGCGACCGAGTCCACCACCGCCACCGCGGAGATGGCCATGCACCGTTCGCCCGCCGAGCCGAACCCGGCGGAGACCGCCGAGTCCGCCGCCAGGTCCAGGTCCGCGTCGGGCAGCACCACCATGTGGTTCTTCGCCCCGCCCAGTGCCTGCACGCGCTTACCGTGCTCGGCCGCGGTCCGGTAGACGTACCGCGCGATCGGGGTGGAGCCCACGAAGCTGACCGCGGCCACGTCCGGGTGCTCCAGGATCGCGTCCACCGCGACCTTGTCGCCGTGCACCACGTTGAACACCCCGTCGGGAAGTCCGGCCTCCCGCCACAGCCGAGCCACGAAGGAAGCCGCCGACGGGTCCTTCTCACTGGGCTTGAGCACGAAGGTGTTGCCACAGGCGATCGCCACCGGGAACATCCACATCGGCACCATGGCGGGGAAGTTGAACGGGGTGATGCCTCCGACCACGCCCAGGGGCTGCAGGATCGAGTAGGAGTCCACGCCCGTGGACACGTTCTCGGAGTAGCCGCCCTTGAGCAGGTGGGGGATGCCGCAGGCGAAGTCCACGACCTCCAGGCCGCGGGCCACCTCGCCCTGGGCGTCGGAGAAGACCTTGCCGTGCTCGGTGCTCACCGACCGGGCCAGCTCGTCGGAGCCGGCGCGCAGCAACTCACGGAACCGGAACAGGATCTGGACGCGCTTGGACAGCGAGGTGTCCCGCCAACCGGGGAACGCCTTCCTGGCGGCGGCGACCGCCGCGTCGACCTCCTCGGGGCCGGCGAGGTCCACGGTGCCGAGGACCCGTCCGGACGCCGGGTTGTAGATGTCCCCGGTCCGCTTCGCGGGGCCCTCGTGGGCGGCCCCGCCGATCCAGTGCGTGACGTGTTCGCTCATGCTTGCTCTTCCTCCTGGAGGTCGTGTCAGGCCTGGTCGGCGACCGCGCGGACGGCGTCCAGCAGGATGTCGCGCCCCTCGGCGGCCTCCTCGGTGGACAGGTTCATCGGCGGGGCCATCCGCAGCACGTTGCCGTGCACGCCGCCCTTGCCCACCAAGAGTCCGCGTTCGCGGGCGGCCTCCAGCACCCGCCCGGCCAGGACCGAGGAGGGCGCGTCGGTGTCCGGGTCGACCATCTCGATGGCGAACATCAGCCCCTTGCCGCGCACGTCCCTCACACAGGGGAGTTCGCGCAGGGCCCGCAGCCCGTCGATGATGGTGCCGCCCTGCCTCAGCGCGTTGCCCTGCAGGTCGTGTTCGAGCACGTGGTCGAGGGTGGCGCCGGCCGCGGCCATGGACACCGGGTTGCCGCCGAAGGTCGCCACTCCCAGCGCCGGGAGCCCGTCCATGAGGTCGCCGCGGGCCACCACGCCGCCCACCGCGAACCCGTTGCCCAGACCCTTGGCGAACGTCATGGCGTCGGGGGTCACGCCGTGGTTTCCGATTCCGAAGAAGCTCGTGCCGGTGCGGCCCCACCCCGTCTGCACCTCGTCGGAGACGAACAGGATGCCGTGCTCGTCCAGGACCTCCTTGTACGCCGCGTAGAGGCCGTCCGGCGGCATCGCGAAACCGCCCACCCCCTGCACGGGTTCGGCGATGAGGCAGGCCACGTTGGGCGCCGCGGTGTCGAGGACCTCACGTAGGTCCGCCACGCACACGTCGATGTACTCCCGCTCCGACAGGTGCCGGAAGGCGGGGGAGGCGTGGTCGGTGCCGTGCAGGTAGTGCACGTTCAGCGGGGAGAGCGAGGAGTTCTTCCACGCCTTGTTTCCGGTGACCGCCACGGTGCCGAAGGAACGGCCGTGGTAGCTGCCGCGCAGGGCCAGGACCTCGTCGCTGCCACGGGCGTAGGTGGCCAGCAGCAGGGCGGTCTCGTTGGCCTCGGTGCCGGAGTTGGTGAAGAACACCTTGGCGTCGGGGATACCGGACAGGTGGGCGATCTTCTCGGCCAGCTCCACCTGGGAGCGGATGAGGTACAGCGTGGACGTGTGCACGACGCCCTTGGCGAGCTGCCGTTCGACCGCCTCGCGGACCTCGGGGACGTCGTAGCCGAGCATGTTCGTCACGATGCCGGTGAAGAAGTCCAGGTAGGTACGGCCTTCGGCGTCCGTGACACGGGCGCCCTCACCTCCGACGATCTCCATCGGGTTCTCGTAGTACAGGGGCATCCAGGAGGGCATGACCGCGCGGTGGCGCGCAAGGAGTTCCGACATGCCCTCAGTCTTCCCAGTGCCCGCGTACTTGACCAGGATCAGCATGTTGACAACATGATGGTCGGCTTTACATGGTGTAAACCACCCGGGTGCGGCCCACGTTCTACACTGACGACGTGCTCCCCACCCTCGCCGAAGTACTGAGGCTCCCGGCCTTGCAGCGCGCACGCCCCCGAGTGGTCGCCGGCTCCGAGTACCTGGACGTTCCTGTTCGCTGGGTCCACGTCGCGGAGGTCACCGATCTGGCCCACCTGTTGCGCGGCGGCGAACTCGTCCTCAGCACGGGGATCGCCATGCCCGACGACCCCGCCGCCCTGCGCCGCTACATCGAGGACCTCGCCGACGCCGGGGTGAGCGGCCTCGCCGTCGAACTCGGCCGCAAGTACCACGCCGAGCTCCCCAGGGCCTTCCTCGACGCGGCCGAGGACGCCCGCGTCCCCGTCGTCCTGCTCGACCGCGAGGCACGCTTCGTCGAGATCACCGAGGCCGTGCACATCCGGGTGGTCAACGAACAGGTGGAGGAACTGCGCGAGTCCGAGAAGCTCCACTCGGTCTTCACCAGGCTGTCCGTCGAGGGCGCCGACGCCGTCCAGATCCTGCGGGAGGTCGCCAACCTCTCCGGTTGCCCGGTCATCCTGGAGAACCTCACCCACCAGGTCCTGGCCTGCGACCTCAACGGCGAGGAACCCGGCACCCTGCTCACGTCCTGGGAGAGCCGCTCACGGTCGGTCCGTTCGGGCGACCGCACCGTGCACGCGCCCACCACCGGCTGGCTGGTCACCACAGTGGGCGCGCGCGGACAGGACTGGGGGCGATTGATCCTCATCGTCGGCGCCACCCCCACGGGCCGCCAGAGCATGCTCATCGAACGCGCCGCCACCACCCTGGCCCTGGGACGCCTCCTGGAACGCCATCAGGAGAGCCTCGAACGCCAGACCCACCGCACGATCATCGCCGGCATCATCGATCGCTCCTACTCCGATCCGGAGGAGGCCCTGGTCCGCGCCCGCGCAGTGGGGGTACCGCTCAACGGACGTGAACTGGTGGGGCTGGTGCTGCGCCTGCAGGAGGGCGGGACCGGTCTGGCCGCACAGGCCCGCCTGTCCGAGACCGCCGAGGGCGCCGCCCGGGCCTGTCGGGAACTGCGGTTGCCCGCGCTGGTGGGCTCCCTGGACGACCTACGGGTGGGGATCCTGCTGGCACTGCCCTCCGGCCGACGGCTGGACACCACCTTGAGCCGGCTGGCCGACCGGGTGCACGCCAGGCTGGGCGACGCCGCGGTACTGGCGGTGGGATCGGAGACCCACGACATCCGTGCGGTGCGCCGATCCTTCCTGGAGGCCCGACAGGTCGGGGACGTGGCCCTCAAACAGAGTGAGCGGCGCCCCTTCTACCGGTTGCCCGACCTGCACCTGCGCGGCCTGCTGCACCTGTTCCGCGACGACGAGCGTCTGCAGACCTATGTGGAACGCGAGCTGGGGCCGCTGCTGGACCACGACGCCCGTCGTGGCGGCGACCTGACCGACATGCTCCGCCACTACCTCGGCGCGGGCCGTAACAAGGCGTTGGCGGCGAGCCGGGCGCACCTGTCCCGGCCCGCCTTCTACGAGCGATTGCGGCGGATCTCCTCGGTGTTGGACGTCGACCTGGAGTCGGTGGAGACGTGCCTGTCGTTGCACGTGGCCCTGCTGTCCCTGGACTCGGTCCGCGACCAGACCTGACCCGACCCGCCGCCTCGTCCCACGCCGTCGATCTCCTACAGGCCGGCCAGGGCCTCCTCCAACAGGTCCAGACCCTCGTGGAGCAGCTCGTCGCCGATCACCAGGGGCGGCAGCATCCGGATCACGTTGCCGTAGGTGCCGGCGCTCAACAGGACCAGGCCCCGGGCGTGGCAGTGCTTCAGCACCTTCGCCACCGCTTCCGGGTTCGGCTCCTTGCCGTCCTTGACCAGCTCGACGGCGATCATCGCGCCGCGACCGCGCACGTCGCCCACCACGTCGAACTTCTGCGCGAGGGTGTTCAGCCGGCCCAGCATCAGCTCGCCGATCTCACGGGCGCGCCCCACCAGGTCACCGGACTCGATCGCCTCCAGCGAGGCCAGGGCGGCCGCGCACGCCGCGGGATTGCCGCCGTAGGTGCCCCCCAGGCCGCCGCCGTGCACGGCGTCCATCAGCTCGGCGCGACCGGTCACCGCCGCCAGCGGCAGCCCGCCCGCGATGCCCTTGGCCGTCGTGATCAGGTCCGGGACGACCCCCTCGTGCTCACAGGCGAACATGTCCCCGGTGCGCGCGAAGCCGGTCTGCACCTCGTCGGCCACGAACACGATCCCGTTGGCGCGGCAGTACTCCACCAGCGCGGGCAGGAAACCGGGAGCCGGCTCGATGAACCCGCCCTCGCCCTGAATCGGCTCGATGACCATCGCGGCCACGTTCTCGGCGCCGACCTGCTTGGTGATCTGGTCGATCGCGGCGGCGGCCGCCTCGGGACCACAGTTCTGCGGGCCGGTCGGCCAACGGTAGGCGTAGGCCATGGGCATTCGGTGGATCTCGCCGGCGAACGGGCCGAACCCGTGCTTGTACGGCATGTTCTTGGCGGTCAGGCCCATGGTGAGGTTGGTACGGCCGTGGTAGGCGTGGTCGAACACCACGACGGCCTGGCGTCCGGTGGCGCTGCGCGCGATCTTCACGGCGTTCTCCACCGCCTCGGCGCCCGAGTTCAGCAGGATGGACCGCTTCTCGTGGTCGCCCGGGGTGACCCGGTTGAGGGCCTCGCACACGTCGACGTAGACCTCGTACGGGTTGACCATGAAGCAGGTGTGGGTGAACCGGCCCATCTGTTCGGCGGCCCGCTCGACCACGCGCGGGTCCGCGTTGCCGACGTTGGTCACGGCGATGCCCGACCCGAAGTCGATGAGCGCGTTGCCGTCGACGTCCTCGATGATCCCACCGCCCGCGCGCTCGACGTACACGGGCAGAGTGCTGCCCACACCCTGGGCGACGGCGGCGCTGCGACGCTCCTGGATGGCCCTGGACTGGGGGCCCGGGATCTCGGTGACGATCCGACGGGACTGGACGACCTCGGTCGTGGCCATACGGCTGCCTCCTTGCGGGGGTCGGTTCTACGGGGTGGACCCCGGTGACTCGCCTGACACTAGGCCGCGTGGAACCCGACACGCATGGACACAGTGGATAATCGAAGCGGCGCCCTGTGCCATTGCGGCGGGGTGCGGGCCGACGGGGCGACCGAACGAGGGGGAGACGCGATGCCACCGACACTGGGAGCCCTGCTGCGCACGCCCAAACTGCGGTTGCGCCTGCTCACCGGGCAGGAGGAACCGCACCGCCGGGTGGAGTGGGTCGCGGTCAGCGAACTCACGGACCCCACCCCGTATCTGGCCGGGGGAGAGTTGCTGCTCACCACCGGGGTGGGTTGGGCCGAGGATCCACCGGACCTGCGGGACTACGTGCGTCGCCTGGCCGAGCGCGACATCGCCGGGCTGGGGTTCGCTGCCGACGTCGTCTTCGAGCACACCCCCGACGAGCTGCGCGCGGCCGCCGAGGAATTCGGGGTGACCCTGGTGGAGGTGGCCCGTGAGACCCCCTTCATCGCGGTCGGCAAGGAGGTCTCACGGCTGCTGGCCCAAGAGGAGTACGAGGGTCTGACCAGGGCTTTCTCCGCCCAACGGGAACTCGCTCGGGCCGCGCTGCGTGGAGCGGGCGCCGTCGTCGAGCGGTTGGCCCGTGAGTTCGACGGGTGGGTGCTGTTGCTGGGACCCGACGGTTCGGTTCGGCACGCCGCCCCCGCCCAGGCCGCCGAGCACGCCGACCGGCTGGCCGCCGAGCTGCCCCGACTGCGCGGGGCGGGGCAGCGGGCCGGCTCCTCGGTGGTCTCCGGCGACGAGCACGTGGCCCTGCAGTCCCTGGCCATCGGCCGTCGGGTGCGCGGCTTCCTCGCCGTGGGCGCCCGCAAGGGGTTCGGCTCGCACGACCGCACCCTGGTCAACGCCGCGGTGTCGCTGCTGTCCCTGGAACTGGAACGCCCGACCGCCGAGGGCGGGTCCGGGATCGTGTCGGGGGTGGTGGCCGCGTTGTTCGACGGGGCTCTGGACCCCGCGCATACGGGCGCGACGGCCCTGCGTCGCGCCCTGCCCGCCGAACCGGTGGTGGTGGCCGCGGTCCAGGATCCGGCGTCGCGGTGCTCGCTCCCGGACGGGCTCTTGGCCACCGATGCCGCCGACGTCGCCGCCGCCGACCCGGCCACCGGCACGCTGCTGCTGGCCTCGGCCGAGATCCTCGACCGGCTGCCCGAGGTGTTCGACGAACTCTTCGAGGGGGGCGTGGGGCTGAGCGATCCGGTCTCCTACACGGAGCTGGTCGTGGCCCGTGCCCAGGCCGAACGGGCTTTGGCCGTGGCGGTGGACGAGGGACGCGGGCCGGTGCGCTCAGGTGACCTGCCCGGCGGTCTCCTCGGGCTGCTGGAGACCCCGGTCGGGGTCCGGCTGGCCGACGACCTCCTCGCGCCCATCGACCGTCAGCGCAACGCCGCCGAACTCTTGGCCTCGCTCCGTGCCTATCTCGCCGCGTCGGGCCGCTGGGACGCCGCGGCCGAACGTCTGGGGGTGCACCGGCACACCCTGCGTTACCGGATGAAACGCATTCGGGAACTGCTCCCGGGTGACCTCGACGATCCCGATCATCGCACGGAACTGTGGATCTCCCTCCGTGTCCGCGAAGGGCGCTCCCGTCCCTGAACGACCGGGATGGTCACCCTGGGTGATAGTCGTCGCGGGTTCGATCGTTCCGGGGGTGGACGCGCGCGGAATGCACCACAATGGGGCCTGATAGCGGGGAGTAATCACCTGATCACGTGAAGATCGGGTGCTCAGGGGGACGCTGTGAGGTCACTGCGAGACGAGGCACGGAGCGGGCCGGCCGTTACCCACGCCACCGTGGGCGGAACGGTCGGCGACACGGGCGCCCAGGGCGTCGGGGTGGGAGCGGCCTCGCTGCGCTGGAAGCCCCCCGTCGACCGGGGAGAGGTCCGCTCGTTCCTGGCCTACCTGCGCTCCTGCCTGCACCGTGAGGCGGTCCACGGCCACGTGGTGCGCGCCGAACACCTGGAGTCCGACACCTGCGCCTGTCTGCCGGCCGGTCCGGAACTGCTCTTCAGCGGGGCCAGGGACACCCTGCCCCTGCACCACGAGAGCGCCCGCGTCACGCGACTCGCCGGCCGCTATGGTCAGGCCCTGCGCTACGGCTACCCCCTCGTCGTCCTGCCCGGTGAACCGGGGGACGAGACCGATACGAGGGTGACGTTGCCGCTGCTCACCGTGGACGTCCGGGTCGTCGACGAGTACGAGACCCGCGGGGTCGGCGAGCGGATCGGGGCCGGCGACGCGCCCCTGGTCCGTGCCATCGGCCCACCCGACGTCGACATCGCCCTGCTGGCCCGTCTGGGCATCACCGACCCCGAGGACCTCTTCGAACTGCGCACCAGGTTGCGCGCCGGGGCGCCCGACACGGTCCACCGACCGGCCGCCGTCGCCGACCTCGCCGCGAAGGTGCGCACCCTGCTCACCCGCCTGGAGATCGAGCGCGTCGACGACATCGACCCGCTCGGTACCCGCGGCCTGCCCCGCACGTTGAACCTCGGCGCGCACAACACCGCGGTGCTCTTCCGCGCCGGCCCGGGCGGCCGACCCGAGACCGAAGAACCCGCACCCGGCAGTGTCGAGGGCCTGTTGGCCGACCTCGACCCCACCGACCGGGACGGTCTGGATCCCGAGGCCATCGGCGGCACCGCCCTGGAGTCCCT
>NZ_DYZD01000220.1 GCF_020741345.1 Nocardiopsis listeri | reverse complement strand
CGTCCCCGTCGCCGGTGTCCCATCCGGTCCCTGACCCGTCCCAGGAGAGAACACATGACCGCGAACAAGACCACCCTGGGGGTGCTCGCCGCCGGCGCCGCACTCACCCTGACCGTCACCGCCTGCGGTGCCGAGACGGACGGTGCCGCCGACGAAGACGGACTCACCCCCGTCACCGTGGGAGTACTGCCGATCACCGCGGTCGCCCCGCTCTACCTGGGAGTGGAACAGGGCCTCTTCGAAGAACAGGGCCTGGACGTGACCATCGAGACCGGCGGTGGTGGCGCGACCACCGTGCCCCGTGTGATCAGCGGCGAACTCGACTTCGCCTTCGGCAACCTCGCCTCGATCATCATCGCCCGCGAACAGGGCCTGCCCCTGACCGTGGTCGCCAACGGCATGACCACCACCGGCGACGCCGCCACCGACTACAGCGCCCTGGTCGTACCGCCCGACAGCGACGTCACCGGCGCCGCCGACCTCGACGGCGCCACCGTGGCCATCGACAATCTCAACAACATCGGTGACACCTCCGTGCGCAACTCGGTGCGCGTGGACGGCGGCGACCCCACCGACCTCGAGTTCATCGAACTCGCCTTCCCCGACATGCCCGGTGCCCTGAGCAACGGCCAGGTCGACGCCGCCTGGGTCGTGGAGCCCTTCTTGACCATCGCCCTGGAACAGGGTGCCACCGAGATCGCCGGCAACTTCGTCGACCTGCACGAGGAACTGTCCATCGCCGCCTACTTCACCGGCGAGGAACTCCTCCAAGGGGACCCCGAGACCGTGGACGCCTTCACCGAGGCCATGGACGCCTCCCTGGCCCACGCCGAGGACAACCCCGAGGAGACCGCCCGGATCCTCACCACCTACACAGAGATCGACGAGGCGATCATCGACGACCTGCGCTGGCCGCGCTTTCCCACCGAGATCGACACCGACGCCGTGGCCGCCCTCACCGACCTGATGGTCACCGACGGCATCCTCGAAGCCGACCCCGACCTGGACACCCTCATCCGATGAGCACCGCCACCACTTCGACCCCGACCCCGGGCGGCACCCGTCGCCCGGGCCCTCGGGCGCGCACCGCACCCAACCGGCCTCTGCTCGGCCTGCTGGGCGTCGCCGCCTTCCTGCTGCTCTGGGAGGCCGTACCCCGTCTGGGTGTGGTGCCCGAACGCTACTTCCCGCCCGTCTCCGAAGTCCTGACCACCCTCGCCGAACGCGCGCTCACCGCACCGTTCTGGCAGGCCGTGGGACACACCCTGTACGGATGGGCCCTGGGACTGGCCATCGCCTTCGCCGCCGCCGTCCTCCTCGGTTTCGCCCTGGGAGCGGCACCGCGTGTGCGGGCCTTCACCACCTCCACCGTCGACTTCCTGCGCCCCATCCCGTCGGTGGCCCTGATCCCGCTGGCCGTGCTGATGTACGGCACCGACATCCGCTCCACCCTGCTCCTGGTGGTCTACGCCTGCTTCTGGCTCATCTACATCCAGGTGCTCTACGGGGTCGCCGACGTCGACCCGGTCGCCGAACAGACCGCCCGCTCCTACGGACTGGGCCGACTGGCCCGCATCCGCCACGTCGTGTGGCCCACCACGCTGCCCTACCTGATGACCGGGCTGCGCCTGGCCGCCGCGGTCGGACTCATCCTGTCCATCACCGCCCAGCTCATCATCGGATCACCCGGCATCGGGCAGCAGATCACCACCGCCCAACAAGGCAACGCCATCGCCCTGGTCTACGCCTGGATCATCGCCACCGGCATCCTCGGCGTGGTCATCAACATGGGTGTGCGCGCCCTGGAACGTCGCGTCCTGCGCTGGCACACCTCCGTGCGCGGGGAGACCGCATGAGCCGCACCACCCTGGGCGAATCCACGCCCCACACCCACACCCCGCCGACGAACCCGACCGAACAGGAGGGCCCCGTGGCCCGCACCCGGCGGCGCCGCCCCGGAGGCCGCGGACCGGCCGGCGCGGCCCTGCGCACCGCGCACGTCCTGCTCCTGCCCGCCGTGCTCATCGGTGCGTACTGGGCCTTCACCGCGCAACCCGTTGCCGGCTTCTACACGCCCACCCCGGCCGCCATCGGCACCGCCTTCGTCGAACTGTGGTTCTCCGACCGCTTCTTCGTCGACGTCCTGCCCAGCCTGGGTCGCCTGGCCGTCGGCTTCGCCCTGGCGGCCCTCATCGGGGTCGGCCTCGGCGTCCTCCTGGGCCTGGACGCCCGCGTGCGCGCCGCCATCGAACCCGTCCTGGAGTTCCTGCGCGCCATCCCGCCGCCCGTCCTGGTGCCGCTGATGATCATGCTCGCCGGCATCGACGACACCATGAAGATCACCGTCATCGTCTTCGGATGCGTGTGGCCCGTCCTGCTCAACACCGTCGAGGGCGTGCGCGCCGTCGACCCCGTCCTGTCCGACACCGCGCGCTGCTACGGCATCACGGGCACCACCCGCCTGCGTGTGCTCATCCTGCGCTCGGCCAGTCCCCAGATCATGGCCGGCCTGCGCCTGGCACTGGCCCTGGCCATCATCCTCATGGTCATCAGCGAGATGTTCGCCAGCTCCAGCGGCCTGGGCTTCGCCATCGTGCAGTTCCAACGCACCTTCGCCATCCCCGAGATGTGGGCCGGCATGGTCCTGCTCGGCATCATCGGCTTCGTGCTCTCCGCCCTGTTCGAACTCGTCGAAGGCCGCGTCCTGGGCTGGTACCGCGGCCTGCGCGCCGCACACCGGGGAGAGTGACCCATGACCAGCACCCACGAACACGCCTCGCACCACCTGGGAGAACGCCCCACCATGCTCAAGGTCACCGGTCTGCAGAAGATCTACAACGGGGGCGCCACGGCGGTGGAGGCCGTACGCGACCTGACCTTCGAACTCGCCGAAGGCGAACTCGTCTGTCTCGTCGGACCCTCCGGCTGTGGCAAGACCACCCTGCTCAAGTGCATCGCAGGCCTGATGGCCCCCACGAACGGCACCGTCGAACTGGCCGGACGCCCCGTGCTCTCACCGCCGCCGGGCATGGCCGTGGTCTTCCAGGAATACGGACGCAGCCTCTTCGCCTGGATGAGCGTGAGGGACAACGTCGAACTCCCGCTCAAGGAGAAGAAACTCCCCAAGGCCCGCCGCGCCGAACTGGTCGCCGAATCCCTCGCCGCGGTCGGCCTGATCGACTTCGCCGACTCCTACCCCTGGCAGCTCTCCGGCGGCATGCAACAGCGCGTGGCCATCGCCCGCGCCGTCGCCTACGAGCCGCAGGTGCTGCTCATGGACGAACCCTTCGCCGCCGTGGACGCCCAGACCCGAGCCGACCTGGAGGACCTGGTCCGCCAGATCTGGAAGCGCCTGGGCGTGACCGTCCTGTTCGTCACCCACGACATCGACGAAGCCGTCTACCTGGGCGAACGCGTCCTGGTGCTGTCCAACTCGCCTACGGTCGTCCAGGACGACATCACCGTCGACCTGCCCGCCGAACGCGACCAGCTCACCACCCGCCAGGACGAGCGCTTCACCCACCTGCGCGCCCACGTCTACGCGCAGATCCAACAGGCCAAGAAGGGCACCACACCCGCCGCCTAGAGCCTGCCCCCTCTGAACGGCCGCATCACCAACGAAACACAAGGAGCCCATCGTGAGCCTGCTCGACGTCGACAAGTTCACCTCCGCCGTCTTCACCGGCGCCTGGACCCCGGCCAAGGGAGGCGACACCGAGATCGTCTCACCCTCTTCGGGCACCGTCCTGGGCCGCGTCGGCATCGCCGACGCCGACGACGTCCACGAGGCCGCCGAACGCGCCGCCAAGGCCCAGATCGACTGGGCCGCCACCTCCTTCGAGGAACGCGCCGCCATCCTGCGCCGGGCCGGAGACGTCCTCAACGCCAACGCCGAGGAGATCTCGTACTGGCTGAGCCACGAGGGCGGCGCCGCAGCCGGCATGGCCGGTTTCCAGGTGCACGTGGCCTCCGAGGAGTGCTACGAGGCCGCCGCCCTGGCCTCCCAACCGCACGGCGAGATCCTGCGCACCGCCAAGCCGCGCCTGAGCTTCGCCCGCCAGGTGCCCGTGGGCGTGGTCGGGGTCATCGCGCCCTTCAACGTCCCGCTCATCCTGGGCATCCGCTCCGTGGCCCCCGCACTGGCCGTGGGCAACTCCGTCATCCTCAAGCCCGACCCGCGCACCGCCGTCTGCGGCGGCGCGGTCCTGGCCGAGGTGTTCCGCCGGGCCGGAATCCCCGAAGGCGTCCTCCAGGTGCTGCCCGGCGGCGCCGAGGCGGGCCAGGCCCTGGTCGCCACCCCGCCCGTGCGCGTCATCTCCTTCACCGGATCCACCCCGGCCGGACGCAAGGTCGGCGAGGCCGCCGCCCGCCACCTCAAGCGCGCCCACCTGGAACTGGGCGGCAACTCGCCCCTGGTCGTCCTCGACGACGCCGACGTGGACGCCGCCGCCTCCATCGGCGCCTGGGGCTCGTTCCTGCACCAGGGTCAGATCTGCATGACCACCGGACGCCACCTGGTGCACGAGTCGATCGCCGACGCCTACGTCGAAAGGCTCGCCGCCAAGGCCGACGCCCTGATCGTGGGCAGCACCGAAAAGGACGGCTCCGCGCTCGGACCCGTCATCGACGCCGGTCAACGCGACAAGATCCACGGACTGGTGACCGCCGGTGTCGAGGCCGGCGCCGACCTGCGCGCCGGCGGCACCTACGACGGCCTGTTCTACCGGCCCACAGTCCTGGACCGGGTCACCCCGACCACCGCGGCCTTCGCCGAGGAGGTCTTCGGCCCGGTCGCTCCGGTGGCGCGTTTCTCCACCATCGACGAACTCGTCGAGATCGCCGGCGCCACCGAGTACGGGCTGTCCCTGGGCGTGCTCACCACCAACCCCATGCGGGGGCTGGAGATCGCCGACCGCATCCCCAGCGGAATCGTGCACATCAACGACCAGACGGTCGACGACGAGGCCGTTGCGCCCTTCGGCGGCGTGGGCGACTCGGGTACGGGATCGCGCTTCGGCGGCACCCGCGCCAACCTGGAGGCCTTCACCGAGACCCAGTGGGTGACCATGCAGGCCGATCCCGCCCGCTACCCCTTCTAGGCGACCGGGTCGTTTCCGTGCCCGGCCGGGCACGGAAACGACCCACTATCCGCAGACCCCGTTGAGAAGGAAGGCGGTGCGGCGGTCGTAGGCCTCCCGGGACGGGCGGGTGCCGTGTTCGAGGGCGAGCGCGTTGTCGACGATGAGCGCATGGAGGTCGTCCGCCGTGAACTCTGGTCGCGGGGCTCCGGAGGCGTGACCCGCCGCGACGGGTTCGTCGCTGACGTCTTCGAACCCGATGGCCGCACCACCGAACGCGTCGTCGTGGACGACGAACAGTGAATCATCGGCCAGGTGGCGAACGGTGTTCCGGGGATCGCCACGGGAATCTTCGGCCCCCCGGACAAGGGCGCCGAAGAAGGACTCACCGCCGCGAAGATTCCTCCCGGGGAGACCATTGCGGCCGATGGTCGGGGTGATCGGAGAAGGGAAGGGCGAGAAGGGGAAGAACGACTTCCGCGTACTCGCGGAGCAGCACCTCCCCTTCCGGACCTTCGACCGGATCGGCGTGGAGTAGTTCGTACCGTTCGATGAGGCGCCTGGTGGACTCCAACCGCCTCAGGGCATGTGCGGGATCGTTCCGGATGATGTGGCGCGAGCGCGATCGCTCTTCACGCGCGTCTCCGGTCGAGGTCAGCGCCACGGTCCCGCCGTCGGCGGACTCCACGCGGCCCGGCCGGGCCGACCACGTCCGTGAGGCGAAGGACGCTCCTGCGGTGAGCGCGCCACGCCATCGCTCGTCCATTCGAGCCCGCAGGAACGAGACCAAAGCGTCCAACGAATCCCCCTGATCGTCTCGGTGTTCCCCGACGTTTCCGACCGCCCGGGGAACACCGGATCGGACCATTTCGCGAAGACCCTACAGCGGGTGTTCCGATTCACCACGATCGGAGGTGGAATCGAGGTCGCTCTCGTTCGGCCCGACCCCGGGTCCGGGTCGGTCGGTTCGCGAAGTGCGCTCGCCGCCCGACCGCACGGCCAGGGTCACCGCGCCCATCACCGTCAGCACGACCGCGAGCCCGCCCCAGACCATCGGCTGGGTGATGAGCATGTCGCCGGACTCCTGCCCGGGGACCCTTCCACCGTCCCGGCCGGTGACCGTGACCAGCAGGACCACGATCACACCGGCCACCGCCGCCAGCCGACCACAGAGCCGGAGCAGGGGACCGGCGCCCCCGGTGAGTTCGGCGCGGGTGAGTCTCTCCTCGCGCCGCAGCGGTGTCAGCAGCCGGGCCAGGAACAGCAGGGCCACCGGGAGCTGCAGCGCCCACACGATGGTGCGGAACCAGCCGTCGAACCACACGTTGGTGCCGTACAACAGGGTGTGCCAGGCGCTCAGGACGTAGACCAGGACGACGAACCGGTGCAGCACCCGCCACAGGCGCGAACCCGTCCACGCCCGAATGTAGAACGACAGCCCCAGGGGGATGGCCAGGTAGAGGGCGATCAGACCGAGGAGGATCGCGACCTGTCCCGTGCCGGTGGCGTATCCGCCGGGGACGAAGACGTCGACGAAGGCCGACCACACCAGCCGTGCCGGGGAAAGGCCGTCCTCGTTCTGCCGGAGCAGCTCCAGGAAGAACGCCAGGGCGTGGGCGAACATCAGCCCGATGGTGGTGATGCTGGTGACCCGGTGCCAGTGCTCCAGGCGGGCGTGGGAGACCGGCGACCAGGACACCGGTCGGGTCGAGCGCAGTAGTCCGAGCATGACGGTGATCCACGCCCACAGCATCGCCGACCAACCGAAGGCCTGGCACGCCCAGTAGAGCCAGTACATCCGGGCGTCCGCCAGGTAGGGCATGACCTCCAGGGTCGCCGAAGTGCCGTCGTCGATGCGCCGGTACAGGATCACGAAGATCACCGTGGTCACCAGCAGGGCGGCGGTGGAGTCGAAGAGCAGGGTGCGCAGGTCCGCGCGCAGCGTCCGGCGGTCGAGCCGGGGTCGGAGTCTGAGGGGGGAGGGCATCGTGGCTCCAGGTGAGGGGTGGGGAACCGGTTCCGGGGCCGTGGGGCGGCCGGGGATGGAACACGGACCGAAGTGGCACGCTAGCGGAAAGTCGGCGCCGGGCCCAGGCCTGTTGAACGCTCAATCATCACTGGTCGAGCGTTGGTCGCGAAAGGCCTGGTGAGGCCCTGGTGAAAGCGTTTACCCCGAGGAAGGCGTTTGCTCCCGTGTGCGTCTACTCATCGGCGCGGGTCTCGAAGTCGCCCCAGCCCGGATCGCTGTCCTGGAGGTTCGAATCATCGGACGCACGAGCCACGGTGATGCCGTCATCGTGGTAGCGGCCGACGAGGTGTTCGTACACGCCATCACCCGCGTACCGGATCACCCGGAGCTCGGCCCGGCCGTCACCGTCTTGGTCATCGGCCCGGACCTTGGAAACGAACGACCCGTGGCGGATGCGCAGCGGGCCCACGTTCTCACCGGTCAGGTCGCGAGACAGCGGTCCGAAGTGGACTTCGTGGATCGGCATGTCATCCACCGGATCATCGCCCAAGGTCGGTCCCGACCAGAACAGGGTCAGGTCGACGTAGCCGTCGCCATCGAAGTCACCGAGGGTGGCCCGCGCCTCCCGGTCCGGATCCTCCGAACCCGCGAACCCCATCCGGGCCAACGTGTCGTCGAGATCGGTCCGCCACGGGGATCCACCACCCTCGACGGTGATCACGCCCTCCCGATCCGGATCGCGCACCTCGTCCAGATGGCAGTCGCCGTCCACGTCGGCGCGCAACACCGTGCCCCGGCCCCGGCGCGGCGGGGCCGGGTTCCGGCTGCCCCGCCGAGGGCGTGAGCAACGCGATCCCGGCGACGGTGAGCACCCCGGCCCCGGCCACGACGGCCGCGCCCGGGAGAAGGGCGCGCCCCTGTGGAGGCGAGGAGAGAACGTCGCCCTTCTCGGGCGGTTTCGGATCACGGGGGGCCCACGTCCCGACACGGTAGGCGGACGCGACGGCCCCGCTCGACCCGTAGCACCCCGACCGGTGGGTGCCCGGCGCCCACGCCGGGGCCTAGGTCCCCGGCCGTCTCGACCAAGGACCCCACTTGCCGGACACACGTCATTCACAACATCTAGTGTCACCATGTCTGGCCTTACCCCAGTTATTGTGCCGAGCGGGCGCGGTTGTGTGTCAAGGCCGCGTCGGAAACGGACATGGGGCGAGGTGCGCCCTCGCCCTGGGGAAGGAACGAACATGGCCCTGGTCGACCCCGTCGAATCGGTGACCGAGTACCTGGAACGCGCCGACTGGCGCGTCAACGCCAACGCCAACCAGGGCTACTCGCTCGGCGGTCTGGTCCTGAACACCTCGGGGAAGATGATCGCCAACCACTGGCTGGACCGGATCTACCCGCAACGGATCGGACGAGCGCACCGAGAGGGCGACCTGCACCTGCACGACCTGGACGTCCTCGGCGGCTACTGCGCCGGCTGGTCCCTGCGCACGCTCCTGGAGGAGGGGTTCAACGGGGTCGAGGGCAAGGTCGCCTCCGCCCCGCCACGACACCTGTCCTCGGCGGTGGGCCAGATCGTCAACTTCCTGGGCACCCTGCAGAACGAATGGGCCGGCGCCCAGGCCTTCAGTTCCTTCGACACCTACCTGGCGCCCTACGTGCGCGTGGACTCGCTGGACTACGCGCAGGTACGGCAGAGCATCCAGGAACTGGTGCACAACCTCAACGTTCCCTCGCGGTGGGGGACCCAGACCCCCTTCACCAACCTCACCTTCGACTGGATCTGCCCGGAGGACGTCCGTGACCGCGCACCCGTGATCGGGGGCCAGGAGACGGACTTCGTCTACGGCGACCTCCAAGCCGAGATGGACCTGGTCAACCGCGCCTACATCGACGTGATGACCGAAGGAGACGCCGACGGGCGCGTCTTCACCTTCCCCATCCCCACCTACAACATCACCGAGGACTTCCCCTGGCACAGCGAGAACGCCGAACGGCTCTTCGCCATGACCGCCAAGTACGGCCTGCCCTACTTCCAGAACTTCATCGGCTCCGACCTGGAACCGCACATGGTGCGCTCGATGTGCTGCCGACTCCAACTGGACCTGACCGAACTGCTGCGCCGCGGCAACGGTCTGTTCGGCAGCGCGGAACAGACCGGCTCGGTGGGTGTGGTGACCATCAACTGCGCCCGGCTGGGCCACCTGCACGCCGAAGACGAGGCCGGGCTCTTCCGAGCCCTGGACCACCTGCTGGAACTGGCCCGGGAGAGCCTGGAGATCAAACGGTCCACCGTCCAACGACTGATCGACGACGGCCTGTACCCGTACACCGAGCGCTACCTGGGGAGCCTGCGCAACCACTTCTCCACCATCGGGGTCAACGGCGTCAACGAGATGATCCGCAATCTCACCCGGGACGAGGAGAACATCACCATCCCGGCCGGACACGCACTCGCCGTGCGTCTGCTCGACCACGTCCGACGGCGCCTGGTGCGCTTCCAGGAGAGCACCGGGCACATGTACAACCTGGAGGCGACCCCCGCTGAGGGCGCCACCTACCGGTTCGCCAAGGAGGATCGGATCCGCTTCCCCTCCATCATCCAGGCCGGGACGTGGGAACAGCCCTACTACACCAACTCCACGCAACTGCCCGTCGGTTGGACCGACGACCCCTTCGAGGCGTTGGAGGCCCAGGACGAGCTCCAGGGCAAGTACACCGGCGGCACCGTCCTGCACCTGTACATGACCGAGCGGATCACCTCGGCCCGGGCCTGCCGCGAACTGGTCCGTCGCTCCCTGGAACGCTTCTCGCTGCCCTACCTGACGGTGACCCCGACCTTCTCCATCTGCCCCGGCCACGGGTACCTGCCCGGGGAGCAACCCACCTGCCCCTCCTGTGAACGAGAGTGCGAGGTCTGGACCCGCGTGATGGGCTACCACCGACCCGTCTCCTCCTTCAACATCGGCAAGAAGGGCGAACACGTCGAACGGCGCCACTTCCAAGAACCCTCCACCCCCGCCCTGGCGGGCCGGTGAACCGCGAGCCCATGATCGGCCTGGGCGGATGGTCGCGACTGTCCACCTGCGACTGGCCCGGACACCTGGTGACCACGCTCTTCTGCCAGGGATGCCCCTGGCGGTGCGGGTACTGCCACAATCCCGAACTGCTGCCCCTGACCGGTACGGGCACCCCGATCCGCTGGGAACGGGTGACCGACCATCTGCGGCGGCGTCGAGGGCTGTTGGACGGCGTGGTCTTCTCCGGGGGAGAGCCGCTGATCCAACGCGGCCTGGCCCGGGCCATGGGGCAGGTGCGCTCGCTCGGGTTCGCGGTGGGTCTGCACACCGCCGGTGCGGTGCCCGCACGCCTGGCCGCACTCCTGGACGAAGGGTTGGTGGACTGGGTGGGGTTCGACGTCAAGGCCGCGCCCGGGGCCTACGCGCGGGTGACCGGGGTGGCGACCGCTTCCGCGCCGGCCGTGCGCAGCCTGCGCCTGCTGCTGGACTCGGGGGTCGAGCACCAGGTGCGCACCACCGTCGACCCCGATTCGCTCACCGACGCGGACCAGGACGAACTGAGCCGCTGGCTGGAGTCGCAGGGAGTCCGTGAGCACGTGTGGCAGCGGGCCCGCGACCCCGACGGGTCCGAGCGAGGGTGAGCCGGAAGGGGCCGGTCTCGATCACGGTGAACCGTGGCCGGGGCCGGCCACCGTCCGAAGGCACTCCTGCCGGCACTCCGGCACCATACGGCCGACCGTACGATCGAGCGCATGACCAACGAACACCACCACTCCCTGACCTCCCTCGAACGGCGCCTGGACACCTGGGCGAACGGGCGTTAGGAGACCCTTCAAGGGCGGGTGGGCGGGGGAGTGCTGGAGTTCGTCGTCTTCACCACCAAACAGGCCTGGGCGTGCGTCTTCGGCGCCGCCATGCTCGCCCTGCTGGTCGCCACCCACCTGTGGTACCCCGAAGGCGTCGCGCTCTCGCGCAGCGACGCCCTGGTCATCGGAGCGGTCGCCATCCAGGCGCTCATCAGTTTGTTGGGTGTGGGTACCCCGTGCTTCAGGGTGGGGAGGAAACTCCCTCTTCTTTCCATGTTCGGGCTGTGTGCCGGCCTTCAGGCTGCTAAAACATGATCGGAGTATTTCGGGTGGGGCAGATCCCGGGCTTCAGCCCTGGGGAGAGCCGTCTTTCCGCGAACGGGAGCATTGAACAGCCCTTTGCCATACGATGAGTTACGCGTCCGTCACCTTGCGCTCGAACCGTGACATCACTTCCCGTGTGCCTTTCACGTGCTCTGGTGCCTCAAGTACCGGCGCCGTGTCTTGGGCGGTCACATCGAGGAACGGCTGAAGGAGATCGGCACCTGAAATCCCGCCTGCCGGCCCTGTGGACCAACGGCTACTTCGTGGCCACCATCGAAGGCGCCCCACCGGAAGCGATCGAGCGGTACGTGCACAACCAGAAGAGCCGCTGAGAGGGAGGGGGTTGTTCCACGGTGTTGTCGGGTCGTCGTTACCGGCTTGCTCTGACCGATGCGCAGGAGTCGATGTGCGCCGAGTTCGGTGATCTGTGCCGGGCGGTGTGGAACACCGCTCTGGATCAGCGCCGCCAGTACGTGGACCGGTACACCCGGGGCCGTCAGGGTCCTTTCTGCGGGTACCACCTCCAGGCCGCCCAGCTGGTCGAGGCCAAGACCGAAGAGACCTGGCTCAAGGCCGCCCCCTCGCATGTGCTCCAGCAGACGTTGAAGGACCTGGACCGGGCCTGCGCGGGGAAGGGCACCTTCAACGTCGAATTCCGGGCCAAGTACCGGTGGAGCCCGTCGTTCCGCTTCCCAGCCGGGAACCTCATCACGGTGGAGAAGCTGAACCGGAAGTGGTCGCGGGCCAAGTTGCCCAAACTGGGCTGGGTGCGGTTGCGAGCCTCCCGGCCGATCGGTGGGGTCATCCGCGCGGCCACGGTGTCCCGCAAGGGCGGGCACTGGTTCATATCGTTCCTCGTGGAAGACGGGCTGC
>NZ_DYZD01000219.1 GCF_020741345.1 Nocardiopsis listeri | reverse complement strand
CCGGAACCCGGATCTCGGTGCTGTTCACCCCGTGGGGCGAGGGTCTGGTCCGGTCCTGGTACCGGCGGGCGATCGTCCGGCTCAGCCGGCTGTCGCACGTGGACCGGGTCGCGATCCAGACCAACCTGGGCGGACGCCTGGGCTGGCTCGCCGACTGCGACCTCGACTCGGTGGCGCTGTGGACCACCTACCACCCCGGCGAGGTCGCCCACGAGCGGTTCCTGGCCAAGGCCCGCGAGCTCATCGATCTCGGGGTGCGGTTCAGCGTAGGCGTGGTGGGGCTGCCCGAGCACCTGGAAGCGGCCGAACGGATGCGCTCCGCCCTGCCCGACGAGTCGTACCTGTGGGTGAACGCGGCCGAGGGGCGTTCCTACACCGACGCGGAAGCCGCGACCTGGCAGCGGATCGACCCGCACTTCCACTACAGCCGACTGCCCCACCCCAGCCGTGACCTTCCCTGTCGCACCGGTGAGAGTGTGCTGTCCGTGGACGGGGACGGAAACGTGCGGCGCTGCCACTTCGTGGACCTCCCCCTGGGCAACCTCTACGACGGGTCCTTCCGCCAACGACTCGGCCCCTCGGGTTGCCCGCTGACCACCTGTGACTGCCACATCGGCTACGTCCACCTGGAGTCCCTGGACCTGTACGACGTGTTCCGGGGCGGGGTGATCGAGCGGATCCCGGCGATCCGTGGCTCCTGACACATCCGCGTGAGAAGTGCACGAACCCTTCGAAACCGTCACCGTGGACGGCCATAATTCGTCCCATGGTCCTTCCCCGTGTCATCGCCACCGACCTCGACGGCACCCTCCTGGGCCGATCGGGTGAGGTCTCCGAACGCAACCGCAGGGCTCTGAACGACGCCGTCGACGCCGGAATCCGGGTGGTCATCGTGACCGCCCGGCCACCCCGTAACACCACCGCCATCGCCGAACTGTTCGAATGCGCCGCCGTGGTCTGCGGCAACGGCGCCCACGCCCAGGTGCCCGGCCGTGACCCGCTGGTCAGGGCGATCGACCGCGACACCTCCGCGACCCTCGTGGACAAGCTCCGGGGCGCCCTGCCCGGGGTCGGGTTCGCGGTGGAGACCGGCGTCGACTTCTACCACGACGCCGACTACACGTTGGAGCCCTGGATGCCTCGGGACTGGGTGACCGGGGTGTTGGAGGACACCGACGCCCTGCTGGCCGCCGCGAACCCCGTCACCAAGCTCCTCGCCCGATCCACCTCCATGCCCGTGCACCTGATGCTCGACGCCGCGACCGAGTCCGTCGGCCCCCTGGCGGAGGTGACCTACTCCGGCTCGTCCGGGTTGGTCGAGGTGAGCGCGACCGGAGTGAACAAGGGCAGCACGCTGGCGCTGCTCTGCGAGGAGTGGGGTGTCTCCCGAGAGGAGGTCGTGGCCTTCGGCGACATGCCCAACGACCGGTCCTCCCTCACCTGGGCCGGGGCGGGCTACGCGATGCGGAGCGGCCACCCGGACCTGCTCGACCCGGAGCTGGGGCTGCTGGTGGCCCCTCCCAACCACGAGGACGGTGTGGGACGCGTGGTGGAGCGGCTGTTGCAAGGGTGAGTGATCACCGGCTGAACCGACGTGGCCCCGGCGGAAGTGTCCGCCGGGGCCACGTCGGTTCAGCCCAGCACCTTGAGACCGACGACGCCGGACACGATGGCGACGAGGCACAGCGCCTTGGGCACGCTGAAGCCCTCGCCGAGGAAGAAGGCTCCGATGAGCGCGGTACCGATCACGCCGACGGACACCCACACCGCGTACCCGGTGCCCAACGGGATGGTGCGCAGCGCGTAGGCCAGTCCGGCCATGCTCAGCACCAGGGTGACGACGAAGGTCACCGACGGCCAGAGGCGGGAGAAGCCCTGTGAGGCGTTGAGCGCCGCCGCCCACGCGGTCTCCAGCAGCCCGGAGATCACCAGTACGAACCAGGCCACGACCTGCTTACCTCCACGAACGCAGGGAACACATCCGCGCCGTCTTGTCATGACCGGGTACGGCGCACCTCGTCCGGGGTCCACAGGGTTCTCGAACGGTACAACGGCCGTGCGTACGGGGGGCTTCCGGGGGGGTGTGGAGGGGCCGATCACCACCGGGAGGCGCGGCCCACCGACCCTGGACGGGACCACCCGGCGACCGTTCGTCGTGGATGGGGACCGTTCACCGCACGGTGGGCGACCGCTCGACGCTTCGCACCCGCGTTCGGCGCGCGCTCGGGCGCGCCCCCTGCTCAATCGGTGGTGTCGCTCCTTACAGTACCGAGTAATTCAGGTCACACCCCTGGGATGTGCCCTGACCAGCGTCACCGTCCCGCCCATCCCCCCGGAGGTAGCACATGGCGAGTAAAGAACCACCGCAACCCACAACCGCCGCGGAGCAGGGTCCAGAACCCACCGAGGAAACGCTGTCGACTGAAGCGGTCATCGCCATGCACAGCGACCCGAGGTTCCTCCACCTCAAGAAGAGCCTCTTCTCCTTCATCTTTCCGATGAGCCTGGCCTTCATGGCCTGGTACCTGCTCTACGTCCTGATGACGGCGTTCGCACGCGACCTGATGAGCGTCCAGCTGTTCGGGAACGTCAACCTGGCGTTGCTCTTCGGCGTGCTCCAGTTCATCACGACCTTCAGCATCGCCATCATCTACTCGAACTACTCGCGCAAGCGTCTGGATCCGGCCGCCGCGGCCGTCCGCGAGGCCCTGGACAACCCCGCGGAGGAGAAGAAGTGAACCTCACCGGCATCCAGCAGTTCACACTCGAGACGGCCGCCGTCAGCGACAGCAGTCGCGCCATCACCATCGGCCTGTTCTCGGTCATCATCGCCGCGACCCTCTACATCACCGTCTGGGCGAGCCGGCGAACCCACAACGCCACCGACTTCCACTCCGGTGGACGCGGCTTCACCGCCACCCAGAACGGGTTCGCGATCGCGGGGGACTACATGTCCGCCGCCTCCTTCCTGGGCATCGCGGGCATGATCGCCCTGTTCGGCTACGACGGCTTCCTGTACTCCATCGGCTTCCTCGTGGCCTGGCTGGTGGCTCTGCTCCTGGTCGCCGAACTACTGCGCAACTCCGGCCGCTACACCATGGGCGACGTGCTTTCCTACCGGATGCAGCAGCGTCCGGTGCGCACCGCCGCGGCCGTCTCCACGATCACCGTTTCCATCTTCTACCTCCTGGCGCAGATGGTGGGCGCGGGCGCGCTCATCTCCCTGCTCATGGGCATCCAGCCCGGTGAGACCTACCTGGGCATGTCCGGGGAGACCGCCAAGATCGTCGGCATCGTGCTGGTCGGCATGCTGATGACCATCTACGTCTCCTTCGGTGGCATGAAGGGCACCACCTGGGTCCAGATCATCAAGGCCATCATGCTCATGACCGGTACCGGTCTGCTGGTGGTACTCACCCTGTCGATCTACAACTTCAACATCGGTTCCCTGATGACCGACGCGGCCTCGGCCAGCGGACAGGGAGCGGCCTTCCTCGAACCCGGCCTGCGTTACGGCGTCGAGGTGTCCGGTGACGCGGCCCAGTCCATGTGGAACAAGCTGGACCTGATCAGCCTCGGCATGGCCCTGGTCCTGGGTACCGCCGGTCTGCCGCACATCCTCATCCGCTTCTACACGGTGCCCGACTCGATGACGGCCCGTAAGTCCGTGAACTGGGCCATCGGCCTCATCGGCACCTTCTACCTGTTCACCCTGGTGCTGGGCTTCGGCGCGGCCGCCATCGTGGGTCACCAGGCGATCACCGACCAGGACGCGGCGGGCAACGCGGCCGCACCCCAGCTGGCACAGGCCGTCGGCGCCCACTTCGGTGGGGAGACCACGGGAGCGATCCTGCTCGCGCTGATCGCCTCCGTCGCCTTCGCGACGATCCTGTCGACGGTGGCGGGGCTGGTCATCGCCTCGTCCTCCTCCCTGGCCCACGACTTCTACAACTCCGTGATCCGCAAGGGGAAGGCCACCGACAACGAACAGGTCCGTGTCGCGCGGATCGCCGCCGCCGGCATCGGTCTGGTCGCCGTCGTCCTGGCGGTCTTCGCGCAGAACCTCAACGTGGCCTTCCTCGTGGCCCTGGCCTTCGCCATCGCCGCCTCGGCCAACCTGCCGACGATCCTGCTCAGCCTGTTCTGGAAGCGGTTCAACACCCGTGGCGCCATCTGCGGTGTCTACGGTGGTCTGATCAGCGCGGTGGGCCTGGTGCTCTTCTCCCCGGTCGTCTCCGGATCCGAGACCGCCCTGATTCCGCACATGGACTTCGCCTGGTTCCCGATGCCCAACCCGGCGCTGTTCTCGGTGCCGTTGGGCCTGCTCTGCGCGGTCGTGGGCACGCTCACCTCCAAGGAGCAGGACTTCGAGAAGTTCGCCCAGCTCCAGGTGCGCGCCCTGTCCGGTGCGGGCGCCGAAAAGGCCTCGAACCACTAGGCCTCTCCCCCGGTCCCCGTTCAGCCGCTTACGGGGGCCGCGCACGGAACGTGGCCATCTCCCGACCGCGCGCCGTGTGTCCCGGCCCGCCACCCCTCCTCCCGGGGGTGGCGGGCCCTTCCACGTGAATTCGAAGAAGGCGATCCGATCGACGTGACCGTTGACACACTTCGCGGGGATAAGATCAGGGCGTGTCGTATCGGTGGCTGTCGTGGCTTTCCCCCTCCCGGCGCCCCTCCTCTTCGGATCGTCGGGCGAGCATCGAGTTGATGCGCCAGGTCCACGCCCTGGGGATCGATCTCCAGGACGGGTTGCACGGCCGCAGCGTGGGCGCGGCCGCCAGACGGCTGCGCCGGATCCTCGCCGTGGAGGGTGTCCTGCTGGCCGACCTGGACGGACCGGTCACCGCGAACGGGACCCGCCCCGGCCCCGAGGAGATCGAAGGTGTCCTGTCCCAGGTCTTCGAGTACGGCGGCAGTGCCCGCACCCGCTTGGCGGACGGTACCTCCGTCTGCGCGGTGCCGCTGCACGTGGCCGACGAACTCGCCGGCGCGCTGGTGGCCATCGGCCAACCGGTGGAGTCGGACGTCGAGGCGGCCGCGGCGCTGGTCTCGGACAGCCTGGACCACGCGGCGCTGCGCCGGGCCCGGGCCCGGATCGCCGCCGCCGACCTGCGCACCCTGCGCGCCCAGATCTCCCCGCACTTCATGCACAACTCCCTCGCCGTGATCGCGGCGTTGGTGCGCACCGACCCCGACCGGTCCCGCCAACTGCTTTCGGACTTCGCCGACTACCTGCGATACGGGTTCTCCGACAAGGGCGACTACGCCACGGTCTCCGACGAGCTGGAGGCCACGCAGACCTACCTCGAACTGCAACGCGCCCGTTTCCACGACCGGTTGGACATCACCGTGCGGATGGCGCCCGAGGTGCTGCCGATCGCCATCCCGTTCCTGGTGGTGCAGCCGATCGTGGAGAACGCGATCCGGCACGGGCTGGAACGCAAGGAGGGGCGTGGTCACATCAGCGTGTCCGGTTTCGGTGAGGGTCCGCTCTGCGTCATCGAGATCGAGGACGACGGTGTGGGCATGCACCCGGAACTGGCACGCGCTCTCCTTGCGGGCACCGGGCCCGAGGCCCGTAGCGTTGGTCTGGCCAACGTGGACCAGCGGCTGCGAGCGGTCTACGGACCGGAGTACGGTCTGGTGATCGAGACCGCGCTGGGGGAGGGAACGAAGGTGACCGTGCGCGTACCGAGGTTCGCACCCGGGGTGGTGGTGTGATGAACCCCGAACTCCGTGTGCTGGTGGTGGAGGACGAGGCCTCCACCCGCCAGGAGATGGCCTCGCTCCTGGGCGACATGCCCGAGGTGTCGGAGGTCCTGGTGGCCTCGAACGGGGCCTCGGCGGTGCGACTGTTGGGCACGACCAGCATCGACGCCGCCTTTCTCGACATCCTCATGCCCGGGCTGGACGGCATGGACGTGGCCCGGGTGCTGAGCGTGATGTCGGAGCCGCCGTCGATCGTGTTCGTGACCGCGTCCGAGGCGCACGCCGTGGAGGCGTTCGGGATCGGCGCGGTCGACTACCTGCTCAAACCGATCCGCCCCGAGCGCTTGGCCGAGGCCGTGGGCCGGATCGCGCAACTGCGCTACTCCAACACCACCGCCTCCCCCGCGGAGGACCTGCACGTGGTGCAGATCGACACCGGCCGGCGCACCGTGTTCGTCAAACGCGACGACGTGCAGTTCGTGGAGGCCCAGGGCGACTACGTACGACTGCACACCACCGAGGGCACCCACCTGATCCGGTTGTCGCTGTCGTACCTGGAGGAGGTGTGGGCCTCGGCCGGGTTCGTCCGGGTGCACCGCGGCTTCCTCATCGCCATCCCATGGGTCCGGGACCTTCGGGTGACCTCCTCCTCCGGTCTGGTGGCCGGAACCCCGGCCGGGGACGTACCCGTGAGCCGCCGTCACGGGCGCCACCTGCGGGCCCAGCTTCTGGAGGCGGCCAAGCACGACCAGCTCGGCCGTTCGGCGGCCGGGCGCCCGGGGACGGCCAAGGAGCAGTAGTTGAGCCCACGTCGTGAGAAGCTCACCAGCCCGCAGACGAGGATCGCGCTGGCCAGGGGGAACCGGCCGGTACAGCACCTGCAGCCGGTTCCCGAACCCGTGGACACCGAGGCCGCCCGAGCGCTTTTCCGCGCACAGCGACGCAACGCCGTGCGCACCGTGACCCTGCTGGGGTCGGTGCTGTTCGGTCTGAGCGGTGCCTTCGCCCTGTTCCCGACGCTCGGGGACATCCGTGTGGCGGGGGTCCCGGTCTCCTGGCTGTTGCTGACGGTGGCGAGCTACCCGTCGTTGTTCGGTCTGGCGCTGTGGCACGTGTGGTCGGCCGAACGCCTGGAGGACCGGGCCGAGGCCGTCGCTCGGGAGGGGGCCGGCGGCCGGTCGACCCGTAGCGACGAACCGACCCCTCGCGATGACGGGACCTCATGATCGCCGCCGTCCTGGCCATCGGCCTGGTGCTCGTCGCGAGCCTGATCATCGGGATCTACGGGGTGCGGGCCGCGCGGTCCACCTCCGACTTCCTGGTGGCCTCACGGCGCATATCGCCGAACTGGAACGCCCTGGCGATCGCCGGCGAGTACCTGTCCGCCGCCTCCGTGCTCGGCCTGGCCGGGCTACTGCTCAAGAACGGGCTGGGCACCATGTGGTACGCGGCGGGGTTCACCGCCGGGTACGTGGCCGTGGTGGCTCTGGTGGCCGGACCGATGAGGCGTTCGGGCGCCTTCACCGTGCCGGACTTCGCCGAGTACCGACTGGGCGCGCCCCGTCTGCGGAAGCTGTGCGGCTGCGTGGTGCTGGTCATCATGCTGCTTTACCTGGTCCCCCAGTTCAAGGGGGCCGGCGTGGTACTGAGCCTGGTCAGCGGGACCCCCTACTGGGTCGGGGTGCTGCTGGCCGGGCTGGTGGTGAGCGGGTCCATCGCGGCGGGCGGCATGCGTTCGGCCACCTACGTGCAGGCCTTCCACTACATCGTCAAGTTGACCTTCCTGGCGGTTCCGGCGATCTACCTGGTGGTGCACGCCGGCGCCGACACCCGGTCCGAGGCGCTGCACCCCGAATGGGGTACGCACTTCCCCCAGAGCACGCCGGTGGAGTTCACCGTCGGCACCGATTTCACGTTGGACGAAGCGGTCACCGTGGTCACCGCCGACGGCGAGGAGTTGGAGTTGGCGGCGGGAGAGCACTCCGTGGAGCAGGGCACGGAGTACGTGTTCCCGGAGGGCGCCGGCATCCCGCACCCCGAGGGTCTGCCGGAGCTCGGTGGTGAGAGGTGGAGCACTCCCCTGCTGGACATGGGCGGCTACCCGCTGTTCGAGACCTGGTCGACGCTGCTCGCCATCACCCTGGGCTGTATGGGCCTGCCGCACGTGATCATGCGCTTCCACACCAGTCCGACCGCGCGGATCGCCCGTCGGGTGGCCGTGGGCGTGATCGCGCTGCTGGGGCTGTTCTACCTGTTCCCCACCGTGTACGGACTGTTGGGCCGCGTGCTCACGCCGCAGCTGGTGATGTTGCAGGGCACCGACACCGTGACGGTGGTGCTGCCGGCCCAGGCGGTCCCGGGTTCGGTGGGGACCATCCTGACGGCGATGGTCGCCGCGGGCGCCTTCGGCGCCTTCCTGTCCACTTCCTCCGGGCTGTTGCTGGCCCTGGCCGGTGGGCTGTCGCACGACCTCTTCCACGGCAGTGTGCCCCGCCTGCGGTTGGCCGTCGTGGTCGGCGCCTGCGTGTCCGTCCTGTTGGCGCTGCCCGCGCAGATGATCGACATCAACGCGCTGGTGGTGTGGGCGTTCACCGTCGCCGCGTCCACCTTCTGCCCCCTGCTGGTGTTGGGGATCTGGTGGCGCCGGCTGACCCTGCCGGGCGCCGCCGCCGGTCTGATCGTGGGCGGGTCGACCGCCACCGGAGCGGTGGGCTGGTCGATCCTGCTGCCCACCATCCCGGGCTGGGGGACCGTGTTGTTGGCCCAGCCGGCGGCCTGGACGATCCCCTTGGCCTTCCTGACGATGATGGTCGTCTCGCGTTTCACCCGACCACCGGAATGGGCCGAACACGCGGTCCTGCGTCTGCACTCCCCCTGACCACGCCCCGTTCACGGGACGCAACGGGACCTCACGGAGTACGATCACCGTGTGTCCATGATCAGCAACGAGGAGTAGCGTGCTTCACCTGCCGCGTGCTCTTGCCTTCCTCTTGGCCTCCGGAGTCGTGCTGTGCTCCTGCGCGGCCGCCAAGGCCGACGAGTCGGGGTACGCCCGGCCCCCCGACACGAGTGTCTCGGCCGGGCCCCAGGACGTCCGCGTGGACACTCCCGACACCTACGTGGAGTCCACTCCGGAGCGGGTGGTCGTGTGCGCGGGCGAGGTGAGGGTCGTGATCGGTCCGGGCGGCTGCCCGGTGTCACCACCGGCCCTTGTCCCCGAGCCCGCGCCCGAACCGGGTCGCGTCGCCCCCGAGGCGCCCGCCCCCGAAGGCCCGATCTCCCCGGCACCGGCCACAGCCGAACCGGCCGTACCGAAGCCACCCGAACCCGAGCGTCCCGGACCAGGGACGCCCCCGGCGCCGGAGCCCGCCGAGCCCGCGGGTCCCGCCACACCGGTGGAGGCGACCCGAGTGGTCGAGACCGCCCACCGGGAAC
>NZ_DYZD01000218.1 GCF_020741345.1 Nocardiopsis listeri | reverse complement strand
CCTTCCGGGTGAGGCCTCCGGTTCCTGGGTTCTGCGGATCGGCGACCCCCTGCCCGAGCCGAGCCGCCTGGAGCACTTCCTCACCGCCCGCTGGGGCCTGCACACCCGCCACTTCGGCCGCACCTGGTGGGTGCGCGTGAGCCATCGTCCCTGGCCCCTCCACCAGGCGGAATCGCTCCACCTGGACGGAAACCTCCTGGCCGCAGCCGGAGTCGCCCCACCACCCGAACCCCCGGTCTCCGTCCTCTGGGCGCCCGGGGTCTCCTGCCCCATCACCCCCACCCTCCTCTGAGGAGGTGATTCCGGACGCCCTGATCCCCACCTTGTAAGTCAATACCCGAAAGTCTTGTCATTGTGCGATCCCGTGAGGAATCATGATCCCGGTCGGTAGTTTGCCCCCAAACTTCCGATGTTCATTTCATTACCCCCGACAGTTCGACCGATATGGCACTGGCCAACTCCCCGTTCTTAGCCAGCGCCGATATCGCACGACACCATTACAATCAGCCCCCGATCCCCCGAATCGAGCGGAGACCCCCCCTTGTCCGTCAGTCGTGCCTTGGCGGCCGTATCCGGCCTTGCCTTCATTCCCCTGATCTTCGCCGCCCCCGTGTCGGCGGAGGTCGCCGACATCAACTATGTCGCGCTCGGTGATTCCTTCTCCTCCGGCCTGGGAACCGCCGACTACGACGACGATGGCTGCAAGCGAGGACCTGCGGCCTACCCCGAACTCTGGGCCGCCTCCAACGCGCCCGCCGCCTTCGACTTCGTCGCCTGCTCCGGTGCCACCACCGACGACGTGCTCAACGACCAGGTCTCCGCGCTGTCACCGGAAACCAATCTGGTCACCATTACCATCGGCGGAAACGATGTCGGATTCGCCGATGTCATCACCACCTGTCGCCTTGGTAGTAACGCTGACTGCGACGAGGTGGGTGAGCAGGCCGAAAACGAGGTCCGTGACGTGTTGCCCGGCCTTTTGGACCAGACCTACGGTGCCATCACCGAGGCCGCGCCCCAGGCACAGGTCGTCGTCCTGGGCTACCCCAGCCTGTTCGAGCTCGGACCGTGCGGCGTGGGAAGCATCGGTGAGGTCAAGCGCGAGAGGCTGAACCAGATGGCCGACGTCCTCTCCGACACCATCGCCGACCGCGCCACCTCGGCCGGGCTGACCCACGTCGACGTGAACGGCACCTTCGAGGGCCACCGGGTCTGCGCCGACGAGCCGTGGATCAACGGCACCAAGGTGCCGATCTCCGAGTCGTACCACCCCAACGCGTCCGGCCACTCCGAGGGTTACCTGCCCGCCATGGCCGGCGCCATCGGCTGACCCGCAAGCAGCCGAGGGTGCCTCGCCCGATGCGAGGCCCAAGGCCGGCCCCACCCGAGCCTTCCTTCAGGACGTTTCCTGCTGGAAGGGGGCGGTGGGGCCGGCCCGTCCGATTTCCTGCCGGGCGGAACCGGTCACCGATGTTCACACGCTGGCCCGACCTTGCGGAGAACGAAGCCCGCATCAGACTTCTCTGAACATCGGTCCGGAAGTCGCCCGCCTCCCAGGCCTTGAAGGCCGCCCTCCACGGGCATCAACGGGACCACATCGCGGACCGGGTGTCCGACATCGAGAACGCCGCTGCGGAGACCTCACCCGGGAATCGGCTGGGACTGCCGTTCGGGCACGGCCCCGGCACCTCCCTTCGGTGTCGGCTCATGCGAATCCGAAGGCGGGTCGGCCTCGGGCTGGGGAGGGACGTTCCTCGTAGGTGGTTCCGCTTCCCTGTCGAACCACGGCTTGCCCTCGGCGGCGATGCCTTCCAGGATGCGGAGTGTGTGGGAGAACCCGGCCGCGTCGAGGTTGATCTCCGAACTCTCGCTCGGCGGCGCCTCGTCCACCGTGTCGCGGGTGGGGATCTCGGACACGGGGATCCCCTTGGCCGGTCCGTTGGTCAGGGTGATTTTCAGCGTGTAACGTCGCATGCCCTTGATCTCCACCTGGACGGAGGAAATCGCGTCGAAGCGGTAGTTGTACCGCTCCTTCACCTCCCAGGTCCCACGCTCGAAATCGAGGTCAGCGGTGGCTTCGCGCACACCCTCTTCGGTCACCAGGAAGATCCTGATCTCATACCTCGAATAGCGCCAAGGGCCACAAGGGACGTGGGCCGATTTGCAGGGCTGATTCGGCGTCGGCAGAAAGGCGTGGGCGACGACCTCGTGCCAGACCAGACCGTGGTGCCTCAACACTTGGTCGAGGATCAGTGTCTTGTCGGCGTCCAGCCAGCCCTCCATCTCTTGCTCCGAGGGGCGTAGCTCGTCGAGCTTGGCCTTCCATCGCTCGCGCTCGGCTTTGCGGGCCTCGACGATCTCCTCCCGCTCCTGACTCTGCTCACGGAAGCGTCGACGCTCGCTTTGGATGTTCAGCCACATGGGGACCGTGAACCTGGCGGTGACCGCTGCCAAGAGCACGCAGCCCACCGTGGTCACCGGGGCCTGCTGGAACGCCGCCGACAGGGCCGTCACGGTCGCCGCTCCCAAGAGCAGGAACAGGGACACGCACCGAAACCTGGTCACCATGGTCACGTTGTGGACCTCTCGCGGCTCCAGCGGCATTCCTCCGGTCCAGCGACGCCGCACGTCACGGGCCATGAATCGGATCA
>NZ_DYZD01000217.1 GCF_020741345.1 Nocardiopsis listeri | reverse complement strand
CTGCACGGCGAGCAAGGACGCCACCAGGTCCACCGAACGCGGCAGGGCCACCGCGACCATGTGACCGGGGCGGACCCCACGCACGTACAGCAGAGCGGCGATGTCGGACACCCAGGAGTCGAGCGCGGCGTAGGTGTACTCGCCCTCGGTGTCGACCACCGCGGGGGTGCCGGGCGCCCAGGTCGCCCAGTCGGTGAGGGCGTCGCAGGGACGCTGCGCGGTGATCGGGGTGTCGGTGCGGTTGAAGCCCTCCAGGACCCGCTCGTGTTCGCTCGGGGTGAGGGTGGCGATCTCGGCCACGGGGACGTCGGGGTGTTCGGCGACCTGGGTGAGGACGGTGCGCAGCCGGTCCAGGAGGGCGGTGGCCCGGTGGGTGTCCACGGCGTCGGGGCGGTGGCACAGTCGCAGGTCGAGGGTGCGGCCCGGGAACACGTTGAGCGAGACCGGGTAGTGGGTGGCGTCCTCGACCTGGACGTCGGTCAGGCGCACCCCGGCGTGGTCGACGTCGGCCAGGGCGTCGCGACCGGGGAAGTTCTCGAACACCAGGAGGGTGTCGAACAGTGGCGCGTGCCCGGCCAGTTCCTGGGTGCGGGTCAGGGCGGTGTGGTGGTGTTCGGCCAGGGCCGCCTGGCGACGCTGGAGGTCGGTGAGCAGGTCGCTCAGGGTGGTCTCGGGGCGCACGCGCACCCGCACCGGAACGGTGTTGATGAACAGGCCCAGGGCGGTCTCGGCGCCGGGCAGGTCCGTGGGTCGTCCGGACACGGTGGCGCCGAAGACGACGTCGTTCCGCCCGGTGGCCGAGCCCAGGACCAGGGCCCAGGCCGCTTGGACGAGGGTGTTGGTGGTGACGCCGAGGGCTCGCGCGGTGGACGCCGCCCGGGCGGTCTCCTCCGGGGTGAGGTGGGCGTGCAGGATCCGCTGGGCGTCGCCGCCATGGGCGGGGGCGTCGGGGGCCAGGAGGGTGGGGCCGGGAAGGTCGGCGAGTTCGGTGGCCCAGGCGTTGTCGGCGGCGTCGGTGTCGCGTTCGGCCAGCCACGCCAGGTGGTCGCGGAACCCGGTGGTGGGGGCGGGGATGTCGGGGTCGGCGTAGCGGGCGAACAGTTCCCGCAGGAAGAGCGGCGTGGACCAACCGTCGAGGAGGGTGTGATGGTCGGTGACCACCAACACGTGGCGGGTCGGGTTCACCCGGGCCAGGGTGAAGCGCAACAGCGGCGGGTGGTCGAGATCGAAGGGGGTGGTCAGTTCCTCGGAGCGCAGCCGTTCGAGCGCGGTGTCGGGGTCGGCGGAGTCGGACAGGTCGGTCTCGCGCCAGCGGGGCGCCACGGTGGCGGGGACGAACTGGACGAGTTCGCCGGCGTGGCCGTGGAAACCGGCCCGCAGGTTCGGGTGGTGGTCCAGGAGCACAGCGGCGGCCCGGCGCAGCCGTCCGGGGTCCAGGGCGCCGTCCACGCGGGTGGCCGACTGCGCCGTGTAGGCGTCGTGGCCGGTGGTGTAGAGGCTGTGGAAGACCAGCCCGGCCTGGAGCGCGGTGGCGGGCCACAGGTCGGACAGGCGTGCGTCCGGGTCGCCGCTGGTGTGGGCCCAGGCGCTCTCGACCCGTTCGATCGCCGCCGTGTCCAGGGTCAGCAGCGGCAGGTCGGCGGGGGTGAGGGTGTGCGCCCCGGGGTCGGCGGCGGCCTCGGCGAGCGAACGCAGCGCGCCGGTGATCCGGTCGGCGAGGTTCCGCACGTCCTCGAAACCGTGGACCCCGGGCACCCAGCGCAGGCTCAGGTGCAAACGGGCGCCGTCAGGGCCCTCCTGGGCGATGGCGCCGACCTCCAGGCCGTGGGTGAGGGGCTGTTCGGGGTCCTCGCCGAGCATGACACGGGTGGAGGCGGGGGCCGATTCCCAGGGTTGGTCGACGGGCGCGCCGAAGCGGCCCAGGTAGTTGAACAGGACGTCGGGGCGGGCGCGGTCGGCGAGCCGGCCGGCGGTGTCGGGGTCGAACCGACTCAGCAGCCCGTACCCGAGCCCGTGGCCGGGGGTGGCGCGCAGGGTCTCCTTGACCCGCTTGAGGGTACGGGCGGGGTCGGCGTCGGGGGTGAGGGCGACCGGGTGGGAGGTGGTGAGCCATCCGACGGTGCGGGACAGGTCCGTGGTGTCGGTGTGCAGGTCGCGGCGGCCGTGGCCCTCCAGTTCCACGAGCAGACGCCGTCCGGTGGCCAGGGTCAGGGCGGTGAGCAGCACCTCCTCCGCACCGACCCGGTAGACGGAGCCGATACCGGTGAGGACCTGGTGGGTGAGGTCGGGGTCCAGTTCCACGTCCAGGCCGCGTCGGGTGGCGACCAGGTCGGTGACCGGGTCCAGGTCGCGAAGGCCGAGGCGACGGTGCGAGGCCGGGTCGGTCACGGTCAGCCAGTGGTCGAGTTCGGCCCGGCGTTCGGGGCGGCGGGCCTCCTCGTGGAGCAGACGCGACCAGCGACGCAGGGAGGTGCCGGCGCCGGCGAGTCGAACGGGACGACCGGAGCCGAGGGCGGCCACGGCCTCGGCCAGGTCGGGTCCGATCACCCGCCAGGACACCCCGTCCACGGCCAGATGGTGGACCTGGACGAGCAGTTGTCCCATGCGGTCGGGGCCCGCGTCGAACCACACGGCGGTCAGGGGGCGCCCTTGGGCGAGGTCGATGCGGGTGTGGGCGTCTCCCGCGTGGGCCACGACGGCGTCGGTCAGCGCCGGTTCGTCCAGGTCGGTGGCGTCCACCCGGATGAGGGGGTCGTGGTCGCGCACCTCCTTGGGGGGCGGCACCTCCATCACGCCGTCGCGCACGCGCAGGCGTAGCGCCCCGTGGTGGGCGATGACGGCGCGCAGGGCCTCGGAGAGGACGTCGCGGGTGAGCCCGGCGGGGGTCCACAGCACCTGGGACTGGGTGAAGCGGGGCGAGGGCGTGCCTTGGGCGAGGAGTTCGGCGGCCATGGCGGTGGGGGCGACCTCGCCGACAGGGTTGTCGGGCACTCTTGGGGCGACGGCTCCGGTGTCGGCCCGAGTGGCCATCCCGGCGGCGGTGGGCGCCTCGAACACGTCCCGCACCGTCAGGGACAGCCCGGCCGCGCGTGCGCGGTTGACCACCTGGATGGCGAGGATGCTGTCGCCGCCCAGTCGGAAGAAGTCGTCGTTCGGGCCCGGGTCGGTGCCCAGGGCCTCCCGCAGCACGGCGAGGAGGGTTTCCTCGGTGGGGGTGGCGGGTGCGGTCCGGTCGGTGGTGGGCGCGGCCGGCTCCGGCAGGGCGTCGTGGTCGACCTTGCCGCTGGAGTTGAGCGGAAACCCGTCCATGGGCACCACACGTGCGGGGACCATGTAGTCGGGCAGGTGGACGGCCAGGTGGTCGAGCACCCGTGCCTCGAACACGGCGGTGTCCCGTGGACCGGTCTCGGTTCCGGTGGCGGGCACGACGTAGATGACCAGGTGGGCGTTGCCGGATCCCCGGCGCACCACGGTGACGCTCTGGGCCACGTCCGGGTGGGTGGTGGCCACCGCGTCGATCTCACCGGGTTCGACCCGGTAGCCGCGCACCTGGACCTGACCGTCGGCCCGGCCCAGGTAGGCGACGGCGCCGTCGGCGCGCAGCAGGGCCCGGTCTCCGGTGCGGTACATGCGGGTGCCGGGTGGGCCGTAGGGGTCGGCGACGAAGCGTTCGGCGGTCAGGTCGGACCGTCCGACGTAACCGCGGGCGATCCGGTCTCCGGCCAGGTACAGGTCTCCGGGCACTCCAGCGGGCACGGGGCGCAGGGCGGCGTCCAACACGTGGGCGCGCACACCCGGCACCGGACGACCGATGGCGGTGTCGGGTGTGTCGGCGACGTCGCACACCAGGGCGTCGACGGTGTTCTCGGTGGGCCCGTAGAAGTTGAGGGCCCGGGTGCCCTTCAGGGCGCGCAGGTCCTCCCACAGGCGTTGGGGGCAGGCCTCACCGCCGAACGTGAGCAGCGCGGGCGGGCGGCGCAGCTCCCCGGAGTCCAGCAGTCCCCGCAGGTAGCTCGGGGTCAGGTCCAGGTGGTCGAGGCGCTGTTCGGCCACGTGCGCACCGAAGCGGGCGTGGTCCAGCAACAGGTCGGTGTCGAGTAGGTGGAGCTCGTGGCCGTGGACCAGGCCCAGGAGGCTGTCCCAGGAGGCGTCGAAGGTGAACGACCCGGTGTGCGCGACGCGGGCGCCTTCGGGCAGGTGACCGTGCAGGTGGACGCGTTGGGTGTCGGCCAGGGCGGACAGGGCCCGGTGTTCGATCACCACGCCCTTGGGACGGCCGGTGGAGCCGGAGGTGTGGATGAGGTAGGCGGCCGAACGCGGGTCGGGGGCGGGCAGGTGACCGGTGGTACGGCCGGCCAGGGCGTCGCGCACCTCGTCGGAGTCGAGTTCGAGCAGGCGCGCGGTGGTGGACTCGGGCAGCAGGTGGGAGGTGGCCGAGTCGGCCAGGACGAGCGCGGGTCGGGCGCCGTCCAGCACCCGGGCCAGGCGTTCGGTCGGGTGGTCGGGGTCCAACGGGGCGTAGGCGGCGCCGGCGCGCAGGACCGCGAAGAGCGCGACCACCAGGTCGACGGAGCGGGGCAGGGCGAGGGCGACGGTGTCGCCGGGGCCGATCGAGGCGTCGCGCAGCAGGTGGGCGAGTCGGTCGATCCGGTCGACGAGTTCACCCCGGCTCAGGCGCACGTCGCCGTGGACCAGGGCGGTGGCGTCGGGGTCGTCCGCGGCGGCGCGGAACAGGGTCTCGGTGACGGGCGCGCGGTCCCCCTCGACCGGCGCGGTGGCCAGGAGGGTGTCACCGGCGGAGGTGGTGTCCAGGTCGGCGATCCGGGCGCGGCCACCGGCTCCGGCGAAGGCGTCGAGGAAGTGGGCGAACCCGGTGAGCAGGGCGTGGGCGCCCTGGTCGTCGTAGCGTTCGGCGTTGGCGTTGGCCTCCAGTACCAGACCACCGCCGGCGGGGCGGTAGACGGACACGGCGATGTCGTCGACCGGCCCTTCGGACAGGTTGGTGGTGGTGGAGTCCACCCCGTCGAAGGTGAAGGTGTAGTCGAACAGCTTGACGTTGATCTCGGGTCCGTACAGTCCGAACCGGTCGCCCACTGCGGACAGGTCGCGGCGCAGCCGTTCGGACCGGTAACGCCGGTGGGCGCGCAGGTCGCGGTGGGCGGCGGCGGTGTGGACGAGGGCATCGGCGACGGTGTCGGCCGAGCCCACGCGCAGGCGCAGCGGCAGCACGTTGACGACCATGGCGGGGGTGCGAAGCCCGACGGTGCCGACCCGGCCCATGGAGGGAGAACCGAGGAGGAGGTCGTCGGATCCGGTGATGCGGTGGGTGTAGGCGGCGAAGGCGGCGATCACCGCGTCGGCCCAGGTGGCGCCGTGTTCGCCGGAAAGGGTGTCCAGCGCCTCTGCGGTGCCGGGGCCGACGGTGGCGCGGGTGCGCAGGAAGGAGGCGTGCGGCGCGGGAGGAGCCGCGGACAACAGCGCCGGTTCGGGCCGGTCGGCGAGCAGTTCGGTCCAGTAGGCGCGGTCTGCGGCGTGACGTTCGGAGGTCGAGTACGCGTGTTCGTCGGCCACCAGGTCGGCGAGCCGACCGAAGCGGGAGGCGGGCACCTCCTCGCCCCGGCCCAGGCGGCTGTACACGTCGGCCACCCGCCGGGCCATCATCGTGATGGCGTAGGCGTCCACCGCCAGGTGGTGGTAACGCTGCACCCAGAACCAGCGCCGGTCCCCCACCCGCAGCAGCGCGTACCGGTGGAGCGGTTCGGTGGTGGGGTCGACCGGGCGTTCGCGGTCGGCCCTCATCCACGCGCGGGCCCGCTCGACGGCACCGTCCTCGCCGTCGCCCCCGCGCAGGTCGAGGACGTCAGGCCCTCTGGACGCATCGTCCTCGACCACCTGCGCGACCCCGTCCCCGTCGGCCACCACGCGTAGGCGCAGCGCGTCGGTCTCGGCGACGAGCACGCGCACCGCCTCGGCGAAGCGGTCGATGTCCAGGTCCGTGGGGATGTCGGTGTACTGGCCGACATTGAACACCGGGCTGTCCGGGGCCGTCTGTTGGGCGTACCAGACTCCGGCCTGGGCTCCGGTCAGGCCCACAGTGGCATCGTGGTGTTCGGCCATGGGTCGGGCTCTCCTCGGGCGAAGATGGGTTCGGGGCGTGGGGTGGCGTGGGGGACGACGGCGCGGGGTCAGCCGTTGAGCAGCGCGACCCAGGCGTGGACGGTGGGGTTCTCGGCCAGGTCGGCGAAGTCGGTCTCGGCCCCGTCGGCCCGCCACTTCTCCATCAGGCTCATCACCCGCACCGAGTCCATGCCGCGGTCGAACAGGTTCTCGGCCGGGTCGACGCTCTCGGCGGGTTCGGCGAGGATGTGGGCGGCGTCGGCGAGGACCCGCTCGACGGTGAACCTCGCGGTGGTCTCGTGGGACATGGGTCAGACCCTCTCGTCGGTGGGGGCTCCGGCGCGCGCGGCGACGGAGTCGATGATCTCCGCGACCCGTGTCGCGATGTTGGACAGCAGCGAAGCCGACACCCCGTGGGTGTGTTCGGTGCCTCCCTGCAGGTACAGGCCGCAGGTGAGGGTGTCCAGGGTGGCCATGCGGTAGTCGCGCTCCACCGCGGGCAGACCCTCGGGGGTGTCGACCAGGTACTCGGCGAGGTCGCCCAACAGGGGCCTGGGGTCGGCGGGGTCGTAGCCGGTGGCGAACACGACGTAGTGGGCCGGCACGGGGGTCTGCTTACCGGTGACCAGGTCCTCCACGGCCACCGCCACCCCGTCCGCGCTCTCCACCAACCCGGCCACCCGGGAGGTGTTGTGCAGGTGCAGGCGGGTTCGGCCGTGGACGCGTTCGGCGTAGTGGCGGCGGTACAGCTCGCCGATGAGGTCCGGGTCCACCACCGAGTAGTTGGTGTTGCGGTGGTAGCCCATGAGCTGGTCCTTGACCTGCTGCGGGGCGGTGTGGAAGGCGTCCACGGCCTCGGGGTCGAAGATCCGGTTGGCGAAGGGACTGTCGTCGGAGGGGCTGTAGCCATAGCGGGACAGCACCGCGTGGACCTGGGCGCGGGGGAAGCGCTGGTGAAGGTGGTCGACGACCTCCGCGGCGCTCTGTCCGGCGCCCACCACCACGAAGGAACGCGGGTCGGCGCCAGGGGGCAGCCCGTCCAGGTTGGTGAGCAGATGCTCGTTGTGCCACACGCGTGAGGACTGGGGCGTGCCCTCGGGCATGCGGGGACGCAGACCCGGGCCGAAGACGACGTTGCGGGCGCGCAGCACCACCTCGTCCCCGGAGCCGTCCTGGGCGACCACGTCCAGGTGGGTGACGCGCTCACCGGAGTACACCGGACGCACCTCGGTGACCGTGTGGCCGTAACGGACCTGGTCGGCGACCCGGTCGGCGCACCAGGTCAGGTAGTCGTGGAACTCCTGGCGCAGCGGAAACAGCGTCTTGTGGTTGATGAAGTCGTGCAGCCGGTCCACATGGTGCAGGTAGGACAGGAAGCTGAAGTCACTGGCCGGGTCTCGGGTGGTGACCAGGTCCTTGAGGAAGGACACCTGCATGGTGGCGTCGGGGATGAGCATGCCCTGGTGCCATCCGAAGGCGGCCTGTTGTTCCAGGAACACCCCCGACAGCGGCGGGGCGTGCCCCTTTTCGCGGCGTTCGGCCAAGGCGATGGCCAGGCCGAGGTTGGAGGGGCCGAATCCCACCCCGACCAGGTCGTGGACGGTGGGCGGGTGGTCGATGGGGGCCACTGTGGTCCCTTCGTGGAGGTCGGACACGGTTCAGGCCCCGGTGGAGGCCGGGACGTCGCACAGGAGGTTCAGTGCGTCCTGGGTCGGCAGCACGGTCGCGCAGCGTCCGGCGGCGTAGACGAGCGCGGAGCGGTGGTGGTCGGCGCTGAAGTCGGCCACCGCGTCGGCGACCAGGAACGGTTGGATGTCGCGCATGAACGCGTCGGCGGCGGTGAGCTGGCAGCCGATGTGGGCGTAGACCCCGGTGACGATGATCTGGTCGCGCCCCTGGGCGGCCATGCGCTCGGCCAGGTCGGTCTGGGCGAAGGCGCTGTAGCGCCACTTGGTGAGGAGGATGTCCTCACCGTCGGGGGCGAGTTCGGGGGTGATCTCGGTGTGCTCGGCGACGGACTTCATGCCCGCGCCCCAGAAGTCGCGTTCCAGTCCGCGCTGTTCGGGGGTCATGTCACCGGGTTTGGCGGTGTAGACGACCGGGACTCCGGCGGCTCGGCAGGCGGCGCGCAGGTCCACGATGTTGGCGGTGGCGCCGGTGACCGGTTGGGTGCCACGGGCGTAGGGGCGCAGGAAGTAGCGCTGCATGTCGTGGACGAGGAGGACGGCCCGGCCGGCCTCCAGGGTCCACTGGGCCCGGTTGGCGGGCAACTCGTCGGCGGTGGGCAGCGGGTAGGGGTCGATCGTGGGCAGTGCCATCGGTCTACTGGTCCGTTCCGGAGGTGGTGCGGGTCGCGCGCAGGTCGCGTTTGGAGGTCTTGCCGACGGCGGTGGCCGGGAAGGCGTCCACGAAGCTGACACGGTCGGGGATCTTGTAGGCGGCCAGGCCACGCCCGCGCAGGAAGGCGAGGACCTCGGCGCGGGTGGGCCGTCGGCCGTCGCGGGCGATCACGTAGGCGTGGGTGCGTTCACCCAGGTAGGGGTCGGGGACGGCGACCACCGACGCGTCGTGGACGGCCGGGTA
>NZ_DYZD01000216.1 GCF_020741345.1 Nocardiopsis listeri | reverse complement strand
CGGTCTCCGTAGAACCCGGAGGCGTTGCCGACCCGCAGGGAGGGGGCTGCTGTAGCGGTCATGGACACGAGAGTGACACCGGACACAGAAAAAAACAAGCACCTGTGCTTGTTTCTGATTCGTCCGGTTCAGGACCCTTATTCGTCGAAATGGCCGGAACCGGTCGCGATCATCCCGTTACGGAGGGCGGCTTTCGGGACACGGGGCCGGTATTTTGACGCGGGTGAGCACCTCCCCAGAAGACACCAAGGACACCACCCCCACCTCCGAAACCACCGATGACGCCGCCGACCGGAAGCCCTCCGAGTCCGAGGGCGGCGCGGGCGAAGCCTTCGTCTCCGGCGTCCCCGAACCGCGGCCGGCCGGACTGTTCGGACCCGAGACCTTCAGCGTGGCCGGACTCCTCCTGCTGGCCACCACGCTTTTGTCCACCGAGCTGGTGGCGATCTTCAACCAGCACACCCTGACCGGCGCGCAGGGCACCCTGAGCGCGGCGGTCCAGGGGCAGCTGACCGGCGCCGGCCTGTTCTCCGCGCTGGCCGTGGTGAGCGCCGCCGTGGCGCTAGTGCGCGCCGCTCCCACCACCCGCCCGTGGGCGCGTCACCTGGCCGCGGCCACCGTCATCGTCGGGCTGTTGCTGGTCCTGCTGACCGTGACCTCGTACGTACTGCTGTCGCCCTGATCCCCGTCCCCGGGCCGGAGACCCCTCCGGCTCGGTTCCCTACGTCCACCAGGCGATTCTTAGGCACTGCTTATACACACCCACGGGTACGTTGGCCGCGTGAGTACGACACCGGAAGAGAACACAGGACCCGAGAACACCACGACCGAGCCGGAGGAGTCCGGCCGGCCGAGCTTCGAACCGGCCGGAGTCGAGACCGAGACCGCGGAGGAATCACCCCACGATGCGGCCGAGGGGCAGGACCCCGACCAGGCGGGGGACCCGAACACCGAGGGGGCGGAGCCCGTCGCCGGGTCGACGTCCGACCCGCGTCCCGGCGGCGTACTGTCCGCGGAGACCTTCGGCCTCGTCGCCCTGGTCCTGCTCGGCGTGACCATCATGTCGGGTCAGCTCCTGGAGATGCTCACCAGCATGATCCTGGTGAGCGGACAACCCATAGCTCCCGAGCAGATCGGCCACATCGAACTCCAGCTGATGATGGGCGGTGGGGTGGCGCTGCTCGCGGTCCTCTTCGCGGGCCTGTCGCTGGCGCTGATCAACCCGGGCACCCGCCCCTGGGCCAAGTGGGCCGCGACCACCACCGTGATCGTGGGGCTGCTGTTCGTGGTCATCGCGGCCGTGGCCTTCTACATGGTCCCCGAGGCGGCCGAGCAGATGATGCCGCCGATCATGGAGTGACCACCCGATCCGCCGGGGCCCATCATGGGCCCCGGCCGGGTTCCGGCCCGTCTTCGGAGCCGAACGCTCCGGGAAGGGGGGGGTCGCGCGCGGCTTCGGGCCTCGTCCGGAAAGGGCACGAGAGGTGTCGGTGGAGGGTGGCCACACTGCCCGACGGGGCCGGGCCTCATCCACGGGATCCTCGCCGAGGGGACCCGTTTCCCGGCCGACCAGGGCGTGCCCCGGATCCGCGCCGCCACCGACCTGGGCAACACCTCCCATGGCGGCGGCCTGCCACCGGTCCGGGTACGCCACCCTCGCCCACCTTCTCGACTCCACCTGGGAGTGACCTCCCCGGGGCGGGCGCCGCAGCCCCCGGTGCCCGCCCCACTCCTGGCCCTTCGCGCGGATCGGATCAGGCGACGCGGTCGATGACCAGCGGCCTCGGGGTCCACTCGTCGGCGCCGCCGATGTCGCAGGCGCCCTCCAGGGCCTCGGCGGCCCACCCGAAGCGCTCGGCCTCGTCGGTGTACAGGGTGAACAGCGGTTCGCCCGCGACGACCTCCTCGCCCGGCTTGGCGTGCAGGGTCACACCCGCGCCGAAGGACACCGCGTCCTCCTTGCGGGCCCGTCCCGCACCGAGCCGCCAAGCGGCCAGGCCGACCTGGTAGGCGTCCAGGCGGGTCACCACCCCGGAGGTCGGGGCGAGCACCACGCGGCTCTCGGCGGCCTCGGGCAGGTCCGCTTCCGGGTCGCCGCCCTGGGCACGGATCATGTCCTTCCAGGACTCCAGGGCGCTACCGTCGCGCAGCGCCTCGGCCGGGTCCTTGATCCCGTTCTCACCCGGGGTGAGCCCGGCGGCGGTGAGCATCTCCCGGGCCAGGGCCACGGTCAGCTCCACCACGTCGGCCGGTCCGCCACCGGAGAGCACCTCCACCGCCTCGGCCACCTCCAGGGCGTTGCCCACCTGACGGCCCAGCGGGCTCTCCATGTCGGTCAACAGCGCCACGGTGCGCACTCCGTGGTCGTTGCCGATGTCCACCATGGTGCGGGCCAGCTCACGGGCGGCGGTCGTGTCCTTCATGAACGCCCCCGAACCCACCTTGACGTCGAGCACCAGCGAACCGGTGCCCTCGGCCAGCTTCTTGCTCATGATCGAGGCGGAGATGAGCGGAATCGACTCGACGGTGCCGGTGACGTCGCGCAGGGCGTAGAGCTTGCGGTCGGCCGGAGCCAGCCCGGAACCGGCCGCACAGATCACCCCGCCGGTGTCGACGATGACCTGCCGCATCTCCTCGGTGGACAGCGAGGCCCTCCATCCCGGGATCGACTCCAGTTTGTCCAGGGTGCCGCCGGTGTGGCCCAGCCCGCGCCCGGACAGCTGGGGCACGGCCGCCCCACAGGCCGCCACGGTGGGTGTCAACGGCAGGGTGATCTTGTCGCCCACCCCGCCGGTGGAGTGCTTGTCGGTGGTGGGTCGGGCCAGGTCGGAGAAGTCCAGGCGCTCCCCCGAGTCCAGCATGGCCTCGGTCCAGCGGGCCACCTCGGCACGGTTCATCCCCTTGAGGAAGATGGCCATGGCCAGCGCCGACATCTGTTCCTCGGCGATCTCACCACGGGTGTAGGCCGCGATCACCCAGTCGATCTGTTCGGGGGTGAGCTCCACCCCGTCGCGTTTGGCGCGGATGATCTCGATGGCGTCCATGTCATGTCCCTTCCATGGCCGTCCTCCGGTGGAGAACGTGGCTGAAACGACGTCTCCCCGGCCACGCGGGACGGGACCGGGGAGACGCCTTGCGATCAACTGATCAGGTGAGGTTGTGCGGTCCGAACGCCTGGGGCAGCACCCGGTCCAGGGGAAGGATCCCCTCGGGAGTGTCCAGGAGCATCTCGGGTCCGCCGTGTTCGTACAGCAGCTGACGGCAGCGTCCGCACGGCATCAGGGGCTCGCCCTTTCCGTCCACACACGCGAAGGCGACCAGCCGGCCGCCCCCGGTGGCGTGCAGGGCGCTGACGAGTCCGCACTCGGCGCACAGGCCCACGCCGTAGGAGGCGTTCTCGACGTTGCAGCCGCTCACGATCCGACCGTCGTCGACCAACGCGGCCGCGCCCACCGGGTACTTCGAGTACGGCGCGTAGGCGCGCGTCATGGCCTCCCGGGCGGCGTCCCTCAGACCCGCCCAGTCCACAGTCGTCTCGGATCCGCTCATGACCGACTCGCCCTCCACTGCTTACCGACCCCGGCGGGCGCCCTCAGCCGTTGCGAGGCCAGGGACAGCACCAACAGGGTGGCGATGTGCGGGCTGTAGGTGGCCAGCTCGCGGGGCAGCGAGTCGGTGCTGAAGTACCACAGCAGCAGCACGACAGCGGTGAGGAAACCGGCGATGGCGATGCCCTTGCGGTCCTTGCGCACCTGCCAGACGGCCACCACCAGCAGCACCACGGCCAGGAGCAGCAGCAGGGCGTGGATGGCCGCGCCGCCGCCGCGCACCTGGAGGGCGTCGGTGTAGCCGAACAGGCCCGCGCCCATGGCCAGACCGCCCGGACGCCAGTTACCGAAGATCATCGCGGCCAGACCGATGTAGCCTCGGCCGCCGGTCTGCCCCTCCTGGTAGATCTGCGAGGCGACGATCGCCAGGAACACGCCGCCCATGCCGGCCAGGCCACCGGAGACGACCACGGCGATGTACTTGAGGGTGTACACCGGAACACCGAGGGACTCGGCGGCGTCGGGGTTCTCGCCCACCGACCGCAACCGCAGGCCGAAGGTGGTCCTCCACAGCACCAGGTAGGTGATCGGGACCAGCAGGATGGCGATGAGGGTGAGCGCGGACATACGGGTGGTGAGCCCGATGACCAGCGACGCCAGGTCGCTGACCAGGAATATCCCGCTCTGGGCGACGGGGGCGAGTGCCTCGGGCAGCCACGGCACGTTCAGGGTCGGGAACGACGGCGCCACCGGGGACTGGGCGGCGCCCGCGCCGGGGATGTCGGAGTAGATCAGGATCGACATGTAGCGCATGGCGCCCAGGGCCAGGATGTTGATGGCCACACCGGACACGATGTGGTCCACGGCGAAGGTCACCGTGGCCACCGCGTGCATCAGGCCACCGAGCATGCCGCCCATGGTCCCCGCGATCAGGCCGATCCACGGGTTGTCGAAGCTCCACGCGAAGTAGGCCCCGAACCAGGTCCCGAAGATCATCATGCCTTCGAGCCCGATGTTGATGATGCCCGCGCGTTCGGCCCACAGACCGCCGAGGCCGGCCAGGCCGATCGGGACCGCGAAGGTCAGCGTGGTGCGGACGGTGCCCGCGTCGGTCAGCATGTCCTGGCCGGTGATGACCCGCAGGCCCGCCAGGGACACGAAGACCGCCATCAGCAGGGTGAGGACGCGCCAGCGCGCCCACCCCTTGGGCCGGCGCTTGGTCACCGGCTCCATCACGTTGAGTTCCTGGCTCACTGTGCCTCCCCACCGCTCTTGTCGTCGGTGCCGTCTTCCTTGGAGCGGCCGGGGACGCTGTCGTCACCCTCGTCGGAACCGTGCTCCGGGCCGTGGGACACGGCCGCGGGCTCCGGTGTGGTCTCGGTCGTCCGACCGAGCTGCTTGCCGATCTGCTGTTGCTGGTAGCGACGGCCCCAGCGGTGGACCACCTCGTAGACCACGACGACCGTGAGGACGATGGTGGCCTGCGCGATGACCGCGATCTCCTGCGGGATGCCGTCGAAGGGCAGGATGCCCGCCGCCTGGTTCAGGAAGGCCCAGAACAGGGAGGCGAAGACGATGCCCACCGGGTGGTTGCGGCCCAGCAGCGCGATGGCGATGCCGATGAAGCCGATCCCGGTCGGGAAGTCCAGCGCGTAGTAGTGGGAGCTGCCGAGCAACTGCGGCAGGCCCACGAGCCCCGCGACCATGCCGGAGAAGAGCATGGACAGGAAGACCATCTTCTTGACGTCGACGCCGCTGGCCTCGGCCGCCGTCTTGGACTGGCCGGTGGCCCGCAGTTCGAAGCCGAACCGGGTGCGGTTGAGCATGACCCAGTAACCGATGCCGACCGCGACGGCGAGGAAGAGCAGACCGAAGATCTCCCGCTCCGAACCGAGGAAGGTCGCCGGGATACCGGGGACCCAACCGGACTCGGGGATGGGCGGGGTACCGATGTTGTTGGTGCTGATCTCGACCGCGAGGCGTCCCTCGGTCAACAGGTAGGCGGTGATACCGGTGGCGATCGAGTTGAGCATGATCGTGGAGATCACCTCGGACACGCCACGGGCGACCTTGAGGTAACCGGCGATACCCGCCCACACGCCACCGACCGCGACCGCGGTGACGATGACGACGAACTGGCTGATCACCGGCGGCAGGATCAGGTATCCGCCGACCGCGGCCGACAGCAGCGCCGCCAACCGGTACTGACCGTCGACGCCGATGTTGAACAGCTTCATCTTGAAGCCGATCGCCACGGCCACGGCGGCCAGGTAGTAGGTGATGCCGTCGTTGATGATCTGCACCATGCTGTTGGGCCTGGTGCCGTACTCCAGCATCCGATCGAAGGTGTCCAGAGGCGTGATGCCACTGAAGTACAGCACCGCGGCGGTCACCCCGATGGCGAGGATCCCCGCGGCGAACACCGCGGCGAAGGACAGCGCCAGCATGGTCGACAGTCGGTGGAACAGCAGGAACGCCAGCGCGGCACCGATGGCGCCGCCGATCAGGGCCGCGGCCCACTCCTGGAGTTGCAGGTCCAGCAGCCAGGCGGACAGCAGACCCGACACCACGGCCAGGATCAGTGCCGTGGGCATCACCAGGGTCTTGTGGAGGGCGGTCCCCTCCTCCTTGGCACCGCCGGATCCGGCACCGCGCTTCATGGAGATCAGCGGGGCGGTCCACGCCACGAAGCCGAAGGCCACCACCACTGCGATGATGAGCGCCGCCCACCACAGCAGCGCCAGGTCGAGCCCCGCGGTGACCCCGGCGCCCAGGACGACCGCGATCGCGGCGGCCACGGGCCCGGACATGGTCATGTCGGGGCGGGGAAGCTTACTCATGCGCCGCCCTCGTTCTCTTCTCCGTCGGTGCCGTCGCTCGCACCTGAATCGCTTTGCCGGTCGCCCGCCAGGCCGGCGCCGGTCATGGCGGAACCGAGCTGTTCGGGGGTGACGTCGGTCGGGTCGGCCTCGGCCACCAGACGTCCGCGCAGGATGACGTGCAGCGTGTCGGACATGCCGATCAGCTCGTCCAGGTCCGCCGAGATCAGCAGCACGGCCAAGCCCTCGGCCCGGGCCTCGCGCAGCTGTTCCCAGATCGCTGACTGGGCGCCCACGTCCACGCCCCGGGTGGGGTGCGCGGCGACCAGGAAACGCGGTCGCCCGCTCATCTCCCGGCCGATGATGAACTTCTGCTGGTTACCGCCGGAGAGCGCGTCGGCGATGACGTCGATGTTGGGGGTGCGCACGTCGTACTCGGCGACGATGCGCTCGGAGTCCTGCCTGGCTCCGGCCTTGTTGATCCAGGGCCCGCGCACGCTGGGTTCGCGGGTCTGGTGACCCAGGACGCGGTTCTCCCACAGAGGGGACTCCAGCAGCACGCCGTGACGGTGTCGGTCCTCGGGGATGTAGCCGACGCCCGCCTCCCGGATGCGCAGCGTTGTCCAGGAGGTGACGTCGTCCCCCTCCAGGCGGATGTGGCCGGAGGAGACCCGGCGCATGCCCATGATGGCCTCGATGAGCTCCGACTGACCGTTGCCCTCGACGCCGGCGATGCCGACGATCTCGCCCTTGCGGATGTCCACGGAGACGTCGTCGACGACGTTGCGGCCGTCGGCGGAGGTCACGGTGACCCCGTCCAGGGACAGGACCACGTGGTCGGTGACGGTGGACTCGCGCAGTTCGGGGACGGGCAGCTCGCCACCGACCATCAACGTGGCCAGTTCCCGCGCGGTGGTGGTGCGCGGGTCCGCGGTGGCGACGGTGGTGCCGCGTCGGATGACGGTGATCTCGTCGGCGACCGACAGGACCTCGTCGAGTTTGTGCGAGATGAAGATGACGGTCAGGCCCTCGCGCTTGAGTTCGCGCAGGTTGTCGAAGAGTTCGTCGACCTCCTGCGGGACCAGGACCGCGGTGGGCTCGTCCAGGATGATGGTCTCGGCGCCTCGGTAGAGGACCTTGAGGATCTCCACGCGCTGGCGGTCGCCGACGCCCAGGTCCTCCATCAGGCGGTCGGGTTCCACCCCGAGGCCGTACTGACCGGACAGTGCGCGGATCTGCTCACGGGCCTTGTTGCCGATGCCGTGACGACGTTCGGCGCCCAGGACCACGTTCTCCAGGACGGTCAGGTTGTCGGCGAGCATGAAGTGCTGGTGCACCATGCCGATGCCGTTCTTGATCGCGTCGGAGGGCGAGTTGAACCGCACCTCTCGACCCTTGACGTGGATGGTGCCCTCGTCCGGCTTGTGCATGCCGTACAGGGTCTTCATCAACGTGGACTTACCCGCCCCGTTCTCGCCGACGATGGCGTGCACGGTACCGGGAGCCACGGTGATGTCGATGTCGTGGTTGGCCACGACGCCGGGAAAACGCTTGGTGATCCCGCGCAGCTCAACGGCGGCGGGTCCGTTCGACCCGCCGCCCGATGGCGTGCTGCTCATCAGACTCCTCTTGGGGAACTTGCGGCGGGGCGCGGGCGGGCCGGGGTACGGCCACGTCCGGACACCTTCGTCGCGGTGCGGCTACCGGGCGGAGCCGAAGGGGGCCAGGGCCCCCTCCGGCTCCGTTCCTCGTGACCGGTGTGGATCACGGCGCGGGCCCGGTGCCCGCTCAGTGGTGGGTTCCGTGCCCATCAGGGCTCGGTGGGAACCTCGATGTCACCGGCGATGATCTGCTCCTTGAGCTCGTCGAGCTCCTCCTGCAGCGGAGCGATCGCCTCTTCGTTGCTGGTGGTGTAGTCCACACCGCCCTCGCTGAGGTCGAAACGCTGGATGCCGCCCTCGACGCTGTCCTCGGTGGCGGCCTTGATGAGCTCGAACACCGAGAGGTCGACCTGCTTGATGGCGGAGGTCAGCACGTGCGGCTTCTGCTCGTCGTCGGCGTTCTCGTACTGGTCGCTGTCGACACCGATGAAGGTGAAGTCGTTGTCGACGGCCGACTCCAGGACACCGTTGCCGGAGGCGCCGGCGGCGTGGTAGATGACGTCCGCGCCACGGTCGTACTGGGCCTGGGCGACCTCACGGCCACGGGCCGGGTCGCTGAAGCCGCTCATGTCCGGCGGCTGGCTCAGGTAGTCGATCTCGACGTTGATGTCCTCGTTGACGTGCTCGACGCCCGCGCTGAAGCCCGCCTCGAACTTGTGGATCAGCGGGGTCTCGACACCTCCGACGAAGCCGACGTGGTCCTCCTCGGTGGTCAGCGCCGCGGCGGCACCGGCCAGGAAGGAGGCCTGTTCCTCGGCGAAGACCAGGCTGGTGACGTTGTCGATCCCCTCGATCTCGGAGTCCACGATGGCGAAGTCGACGTCCGGGTACTCGGGCGCGACCGCCTGGATGGCGGCGTCGTAGGCGAACCCGACCGCGATGACGACGTCGTAGCCCTCGTCGGCCATGGTGGCCAGACGCTCTTCCTTGGCGGAGTCCGGTTCACCGTCGGACGGCTCGAAGTCCTGGGTCTCCACTCCCAGCTCCTCGGCCGCCTGCTCCAGGCCTCGGAACGCGGAGTCGTTGAAGGAACGGTCGCCGCGACCACCGACGTCGTAGGCCAGGCCCACGCGTACTTCGGAGGCCTCGTCCCCGCCATCGGCACCGCCGTTGTCGCCGTCTTCGACCGCGCTGTCGCACGCGGTGAGTGCCAGCATGCCCGCCGCGGCGACGGCGGCGAACTTGGCTGCGTTACTACGCTTCACTTGGGTAACTCTCCCCTTCGCCCTCTCAGCGGTGCCGCATTCCGCGCGGGACCGGCCTGAGTTCTGCAGCCGGACGATATCCCGTTGCGGAAAGTACACCTAACCCACGGTCGGAGTTGTTATGAAGGCGAGAGCCAAGTGACACGGGGCCTTACTCGGAAGTTACCAAGAGCACACCGAGAGGGGCCGGCCGTTCGGCTTTTCCCGGTTTTCGACCCCCTCTTCCCTGGAAGAACACGGGATTACGACCGGTTGTACCGAATCCCTCACCTTTGGTCACACACCCATGTGGAAGCCGGCCGGTCTAGACCGGCCTGACCCAATATCCGACGCGGCCCTTCGTCCTCCGGGATCAGCCGGCGAGGAAGTCCACCGCCGCCTGCTTGAACACCCGGGAGGAGACCGCGTTGGCGTGGTCGCGCCCGGGGATCTCCACGAAGACGCCCTCGCAGGAGGCGGCCAGGTCTGCGGCGCCCTCGGCCACCGTGTCCTTGGCCCCTGCCACCAGCAGGATCGGCACGCCCTCGGGCCGGGGCTCGACGGTGAAGGGGTCGGCGGCCTGGCCCCGCGCGCAGGCGGCGAGCGCTTCGGGGTCGTTGCCGGGCAGCCCGCCGACCGTACGGAAGACGTGGTCGAAGGGGGTGTTCCCCGTCCCGGGTTCGCCCTCGTCCAGACCGGCCAGCGCGTCGACCGGGCCGAATCCGCCCAACACCATGCGGCGCACACGCTCGGGGGCGGTGAGCGCGAGCGCCCAGGCCAGCCTGGATCCCATGGAGTAGCCGACCACGTCGACGCTCGGCAGGCCGAGCTCGTCGAGGAGCCGCAGAAGGTCGGCGACGAAGTGTTCGGGCAGATAGAGCCCGCTGTCGGTGGGTTTCGCGCTGCCCCCGTGGCCGCGCAGGTCCGGACCGATCACACGGCGGCCCGCGGTCTCCAGGGCACGGGGCCAACCGGTGGCCCGCCAATTCATGTCGAAGGAGCTTCCGAAACCGTGCAACAGAAGCACCGGAACGGACTCCCTCGGGGCCTGCGGAGGCAAATCCGCATAGCGTATTGTCACGTCTCCGACGAGATTTCGGGCCATGAATCGTTCCGCCCCTTTCACGGTTCGGGTATTTCACCAAAGGGAACGGAGACCCATTCAGATGTTCCTCTGATCGAATGGTCGAGACAAGGGCTCCCACTCGTGCCGACATCCGAACGGGCCTCCGATAAAGATGGGACCTTTGACCGATGGGCCGGTCAGTCCGTCGGGGGCTTGAGACGGACCCTGCGTCGCGGTGCCGCGTCCTCGGTCGGCACCCTGCCGACGATGCCGGCCCGGGGCGCCTCCTCCACCTCGACCGCGAAGGTCACCAAAGGGTCGCCGACGGGAACGACCCCCTCCTCCTCCGCGTGCAGCTCCACCACACGTCCGGCCTTGGGCGAGGGGATCACCACGGCGGACTTGGTGGTCTCCACCTCGACCAGCGGGTCGTTTCGGCCGACCACGTCGCCGACCGCCACCTGCCATTCCAGGACGGTCGCCTCGACCAGTCCCTCACCGAGGTCGGGAAGGGTGAAGGTGATGTTCTCTTGTGCCATGTGGGCTAGTACTCCAGGGTGCGCTGGACCGCGAGCAGGACGCGGTCGATCGTCGGCAGGTACTGGGATTCCAGGGGGCCGGCCGGGTAGGGGACGTCGAAGCCGGTGACCCGCTGGACCGGGGCGGCCAGTTCGCGGAAGCAGCCGTCGGTGATCAGGGTGGCGACCTCCGCGCCGAGCCCCGCGGTGAGCGGCGCCTCGTGGACGACCACGGCGCGCTTGGTGCGCGAGACCGAGGCCGCGAGTCCGGCGGCGTCGATGGGCTTGAGCCAGCGAAGGTCCAGGACCTCCAGCTCCACACCGTCCTCGGCCGCCAGTTCGGCAACCTGCACGCACTTGTGCACCATGGCGCCCCAGGCGACGAGGGTGGCGTGCCGGCCCGGGCGGACGATCCGGCTGGTTCCGATGGGGTCGGTGGGCTCGCTCGGCCGGAACGGCCGACGGTCCCAGTAGCGGGCCTTGGGCTCCATGTACACGATCGGGTCGTCGGAGCGCACCGACTGCAGCAGCAGGCTGTAGGCCTCGGCCGGGTCGGAGGGGGCCACGACCTTCAGGCCGGGGGTGTGCGCGAAGAGCGCCTCCAGGCTCTCCCCGTGGTGTTCGGGGGCCTGGATACCGCCGAAGGAGGGCAGACGCAGGGTGATCGGCATGGGCGCGGCGCCGCGGGTGCGGTAGTTCATGCGCGCCACCTGGTTCACGATCTGGTCGATGGCGGGGTAGGCGAAACCGTCGAACTGGAGCTCGGGGACGGGCCGCAGGCCGTTCATCGCCAAGCCGACCGCCATGCCCATGATGGCGGACTCGGCCAAGGGGGTGTCGAAGACACGCTGCTCCCCGAATTCCTTCTGCAGCCCGTCGGTGACTCGGAAGACACCGCCCAGGGCGCCCACGTCCTCCCCGAAGACGAGCACCTTCGGGTCCTCTGCGAGCAGGACGCGCAGGGCCCGGTTGATGGCCTGTTGCATGGACAGTTCGACCGTCTCGCCCCGGGGGTCCGGGGCGGCGGCTCGCTCGATCAGCTCGGTCACAGCTCGACCTCTTCCTGCCAGGTGCGGTGCTGCCGGGTGAGTTCCTCCGTGGTCTCCCGGAACACGTGGGTGAACAGTTCGGAGCCGTGGGGCTCGGGGGCCTCGGCGACACCGTCGCGGATCTCCTCGGCCCGTTCGGCGGCCTCGGCGTCGATCCGGTCCAGGTCGGCCTCGGCGGCGTGACCGGCCTCGATCAACGCGGCGCGCAGCAGCGTGAGGGGGTCGCGTTCGAGCCAGAGGGCGGCCTCGCCCTCGTTCCGGTACCGGCCGGGGTCGTCGGAGGTGGAGTGCGGCTCGACCCGGTAGGTGAGGGCCTCGATGACGGTGGGGCCGCCGCCCTCCCTGGCCCGTTGGACGGCCTTGGCGGTCGCGGTGTGGACCGCGCCGACGTCGTTGCCGTCCACCAGGACGCCCTCGATGCCGTATCCCTGGGCGCGCGCGGCGATGGAACCGCCGGCGACCTGCCGGTGGTTGGGCACCGAGAGCGCCCACTGGTTGTTCTGGCAGAAGAAGATGACGGGAGCCGTGAAGATCCCCGCGAAGTTCATGGCCTCGTGGACGTCGCCCTCCGAGCTGGCGCCGTCACCGAAGTAGGCCATGGCCACGCCCTCGCCACCTCGTAGTCTCTCGCCGATCGCCCAGCCCACGGCGTGCGGGACCGGACCGCCCACGACCGCGTTGATGGCACCGAACCGGGATTCCATGACGTCGTAGAGGCCGCCGTGCCACAGGGCGCGATGGGTGGCCATGTAGCCGACCATCTCGACGCCGTAGGCCAGGGCGGCGGCCATCTCTCGGTAGGTGGGGAAGACGAAGTCGCGGGTGGGATCGAGCGCGGAGGCTCCGCCGACCTGCGCGGCCTCCTGTCCTCGGACGGAGACGTAGGCGGGGAAGACGCCCTGGCGTTGCAGGGCGATGGCCTCGGTATCCAGGTCTCGCGCGGTGCGCATGTCGCGGTACAGACCGCGGGTGAGTTCGGGCGACAGGTGTTCCACGGTGATGGTGTCCTGGCCCGTCGACTCTCGGGGTGGCATGTCGAGCGGCTCCCAACGTGGCCCTTGAGCGCGCGGTGGCGCGCCA